>JBDTLS010000121.1:0-8424 GCA_039934655.1 Sphingobium sp. | reverse complement strand
CATCAGCTATGCGGATGATATTGTGGCGGATCCGTACAGCGGGGTGGCGGTGGTTCGGGGGGAGGAGTGAGGGGTGAGGCACCGAACATCTACCATTCTGGCCGACGTCGCGCGCGGAACGAAACTTCCGCTCACTCGCCTTAGCTCGCGCGCGCCCTGAGTTTTTCTATGGCCTCGGCCAAACACAACGCCTCAATGCCACCCTCGACTCGCTGTATTCGGCTTTCTCTCCCACCATTGATCTGAAAGCGCACCTCAGGCTTCACCTCCTCACATGCGCGATGAAAGCCAGGCTCTACGCCCGCTTCGTCGGAAACCTTAATCTCGATGGCCCACCGTCGCCTCGGATTAAATTCCAGTACGATGTCTATTTCTTGCGCGTTGGCGTTCTTGTAAAAGAAGGGCCGTGTGCCTGAGGGCGCGGCCCTCATGAGAGCCTCAAGGACAAACCCCTCCCAGCTCTTGCCTTTTATCCTACTTCCGTCGTCCAGGAGTTCCCCCATTTCCAAGAAGCGCCATTCGGTGTGCAACAAGCCGCTGTCTCGAATGAAGATTCTGCCGGGCTGCTCCAACCGTTTTAGTTCGTTCCCAGACCACGGCTGCACCACGCGAATGAGCTGGCTGCGTTCAAGAAATTTGAGCAATTCGTTGAGTTCGGCAGCTTTGCAACCAAGTTGCCCTGCCAGTTGATCGCGACGGCAAGGTTCTCCTTGCCGATGCGATAGCTGTCGCCACAACTCGCCAAGAAGTTCTTGCCGCACGATATGAGCATGCGCGATGGGCTGCGCCCCAAAAAGGCTGTCTAGATAAGCTGTTCTCCATTCGACACTTTGAGCCGGCGACCCAGCGAGGTAGCTCATGGGATAGCCGCCCCGAAGCCAAAGCGTTTGCTGGATTGCGTAGATGTCCACGGTAGGCTGTACGGACTGTTCTTCGGCGATGGCCAAAGCGGCTGTCGACGTCAGCGGGCTCGTCTGCTCCGCATAGTGGAAATAAAGTTCAGGGGCTTGAAAAGGTGCCAGATTGATTTTTCCGATACGCGGCCCGAGATGTTGATTGGCCAACCCTTCAAGTTCCGCCGTCGCCGACCCCAACAGTAACCATTGTACCGGAGCCTGTGCTTCTTTCGCTCCGCGATCCAGCCATGCGCGAAGCGCCGGGAAAATTTCTGGCGCACACTGGGCTTCATCCAGGATCGCCAATCTGCCCATACTTTGCTGCGCAAACGCGTCAAAATCGGCGATGGCGGAGCGATCCTTTTCCTGCTCAAGATCAAGATACACAAACCTCCCAACGCAACTCTCCCCATAGCGCAGCGCCAAGCTAGTCTTGCCAACCTGGCGGGGGCCGAGCAGTAAGCAACAGGCATTAGCGGCCAGCTGCTCCTCAAGCTGCGCCAGTGCTGTTCGCTTGATGACCTCGCTCACGGAAGCGTCACATCGAGGACGATGATCGCGATGTCTCCGCGCCGATGAGCTGGAAGGCGAGACAATAAGGATAGGCGCATTTCTTCGGGCGTCTTCGGCATCTCAGCACCAACCGGGGGGCGGCGCAGGCGCTTGCCCGCCGGCACGTCCGAGCCGAACCAGAGCACCAGATATATGCCTTTTGACGCTGCCTTGTGATCGACGGAATAGAAGCGGTCGAGTTGCGTTTCGGCAGCCGTCCAAACTTCCTTGTGCCACTGGCCCTTAATTTCCAAGGGCACCGCCATCTCGCCGAGCACAAAGGCGCCGTCGCTCCTATTGCCCTGCGGCATCGCCACTTCCGGCGGACTCTGGATGCCGAACGGCAACGCGCCAAGCGCGATCAACATTTGATCTCTGCACCGGTTTTCTGTTCGCGGCGTTTGCCTATCATCGTAGAAATTATTGACGGGATTGAGCGCATCGCCGCGCAAGCGCTTGGCCAGAGCCGCGATGGCATCAACAACAATGGCCTGAACATCAGCCGACGAGGTCGGGGGCTCATTGCGCAACACGGCGCGCAGATCACCAACTGACGGCGCTTGGAACCTAGCTTCGAGTTGCAGGCGGTGCTGACTGGCAATCGCAGCCTGTATGGTTACAGTGTAACCGTCTTGTGGCATGTCCCTCAGCCGATTTAGCGCAGCGGTTGCTTCGTCGCCTGCGTCACTGGCGATCTGAAAGATCGCCCATTGCAACAATTGTGTCGCGTCCCAAGAATTGTGCTCGCCGCTCGTAACGCCTGACGGTCGATCCCGATATGGCCAAAATGGGCGGAAATTGGCGACAATCCACGCCAATTGTTCGATAGATGCCGTAAGCTGACGCGATCCTTCGCCAAAGCGCGAATAGAATGATTCCGTTAACGTCCACAGCCAGTCCTTCGTCTCCTCTGTGATGGGCGCAAGGCCCTTCAATCCGCTATTGGCATCAATGAGAAACAGGACAGACCGCCAAAAGCTAATCCGATCCTCGCTTTGCCGATCAACTGACGCACGTTCGTTGGCGATTGCGGCAAGTCTCATCCAAGCTTGTACACGATTATCTGGCGGCACATGGATGATGCAGCCGGCTAGCTCTCGATCCGTCTCGGCGGGGATATCCGGAAAGCGCTCCAACCATTCCAGACACAGCTTTGTCGAAAGCGGACGTTCTAAATCCGCGCGGACAAATTGATAAAGGCCGGGAACATGTGCTTGCCTTTGAGCGAGCATTGGCTCGAAACGCAGTCGCAAATAGTTCTCATAGTTTTCAGGGTCTTGCCGCAATTGCGCATTCAGCGCTTCTGCCACGCTCTCAAATTGCTCTCGAGGCTGGAGCAGCTCATGTTCCGCGGCAATGGCCAGCGCGGACAGCAATTCCCCTGGAAGATCAGCGAAATTGCGCCCCAGAAGGTTACGCTGGCCAGCACCGGCGAGCATGGGGTAAACGAAGTTCCAAACCTTCGATCGGGCGTAGCTTTCGGCAATATCTTTGGCCTTAGGCAGGTCTCGCCGGTGAAGAACTGCCTCGAAGCCCTCTAGAGACGCGCGGCACACATCATCGCCGAGCCATTCGCTCACGCGGTCCGCAGGCTCCGTTGCTTCGAGGTCTCTAAACATGTTTAGATAGGCGCGGGCAGGATTAACGATCCAGCGAAGCTCTCCTTTCTTGAGCCCCTCGATGTTCTCAAGATACTGCGCCCTCGCCGCGCTTCTCTCCTTCTCAGCGCTTTTCTCTCGTGCTCGCATCTTCCGTCGATGCTGGCGCTCCCAATCATCGATTTTCTGCCGCGCGGGTTTCTTAGTGAGAATATCAAGCAACCCTTTGTCGCCAGCCGCGAAAGGGCGAGCAATCTGCTGGATGTCTTTTGGAATGAACCCATCTTCGGCCCTAAAACGGTTGGTCAGCGCGAGCCACAAGTCCCGCTCTTCCTGTGCCGCCCGGCCAGAGATTTCGCTGAGATAAAGCCGGGCATCTTCGTCGCTGAAAGCAAGTCCGCTGGAAATACGACTGATTTGCCACAGCCATAAATATTTCCCTCCCTCAGCCCCCGTACCGGCAAAAACCATTTTGTGAATGCCGCGCCTCAGCCGATCATCCATCGCCAAGATCCGCGCGACCTCTTTGTTGTCGTCACGCTCATACCGATGGCTTGGTGCGGCCATGCGCAACCAATTCCAGAGCTTCTTCGGATCGACATCGTTTGGCGCGTCCTCAAGCTTTCTCCGAATGAGGCGATCCACCAGATGCCCGAACTCGCTCCATCCGTCGTGGTAATTTTCATGCCACCACTTGTTGGGATCAAGTGAGGGCAAGACGATCTCGGCGAACACGTCGAGCAGAGCTGTGATTCGCTCGGCTGGCAGATCGTAGCCGATGCGGACATAGCCACCGACTGCACGTGCCTGCTGGCTATCGCGAGCGGGCCTAAGCAGATCGGCGTGGGTGACGACGACACCGGCGATGACGCTGTCGGGGAAAAGCTCCGAGCCTAGCGAATTCAGAAGATCAACAGCGAGCTCAGCCGCCTTTGCCGTTCCTTCTCGCAGAATCTCTTCGACATTCGCGGGCCAGTCGGAGCTGGCCCCGGGGCATCGTGCGAGGGCTTCAGCAGCACCCTGTCGCTCGAAATTGAAGCGTGCCGGGTCCACTAGGACGGCCTTAAGGTCGTCGATAATTGATGGCGCCACAGGACTGCCAATGATGGCGTCTAGAATGAGCCCACGCAGTCGAACAGGCACAGTGGAGTCGAGAATGATTTCTCTGACGGGGCCTTCCAGGCCGCTTTGCCCTAGCCCTTTAACGGATAAGGTCGCGGTCCAACCGCTGTGGAAATGCGGATCAAAATCCGCGAGTGCGCGCAAGCCGGAAAGGATTTGGCGCGCCTGCTCGATCGTCAGATCGTCGCCATCCCCGTAGAGCAATATTCCATAGGGATCCTGTTCGATGGCCAAAGGTCCCAGCCAAGTATGACTGAAGCGCGGCAACCAGGCATTGAGGCCGCGCAAGGAAGCAGGCACGCCACCATGCGCTGAAATCAAACCTGAAATGCGCTTGGCCGTACGAGAAGGATAGGAACTGGCATCGACTTGGCGCGCGAGCCAGCGAGCTCCGAGAAATTCTGCCACTGTACGGTGCAAGGGCAGGAAATGATCGAGGCGCAGGTGATCGAGGCGGAAGAGATTGCTTCCCAAGACAGCACGCAACGTTCCCATGTCCGCGAAGTCGGTCAGGTTTGCGATCGGCAAGGCGCCACTACTGGTGTTCATCGTCGTGAGAGCATCGGCGCCCGTCAAAAGCATTGTCGCCATAGCGGCCCCGGCCGCGTCAAGCGCGGCACTGTCAGAGAGGCTAGCGAGTACGCTGGTCGCAAAGCGCGGATTACGCTCTCGCCATAGCCTATCTATCGCCCGGTCAAATAGTTCGCCGCGACTTGAGATATCCCCTTCTTCGGATTGAACGAGAGCAGCGACGAAGCGCAAGGTAAGCGGATTCGTATAGAAATGGCTGAGGTTGGCCCTGTCCAGTTTGACGATGGCCGCCTCAGCGTCTTTTTTGTCAATATCGCGCGAGAGTAGCGTTATCGCGTCCGCTGACGTCAACGGATCGAGAGTTAGTTCGACGGGCACGACGCCATAGGCGTCAGCGATATCTAGTCTTCCAGTCAGACTTCGCCACTCGGCGGCCCTGCAGGATATGATGAATGGCGGTCGTCCGCAGCCGATGAGCTTTTTGAGGACATTGTGTAGAGGGTCGCCGGGTTCAACTGCGGCAACCTCGTCGAGACCGTCAATGATGAGCCAAATGTCGGCGGGGAACCTGGAGTCGGGCTGCAGCAGAAACTGTGTCGCCCGAACAAAATGACATTTTGGCTGCTCGCCGAGCCGTTCCATGAGCCAGCTTTTGCCAATGCCCGGTTCGCCCCGGACTACCATCGGCCCAGTGAAGGTCTTGAAGATGTCTAGTTCACAAATAGTCTGTGGCTGAAGCTCCGAATCTAGCCAAGAAAGCCGACGGGGCACATAGTCGCGTTGGTCGATCATAGCCGCGAAACCGCATCGACTTCGGTGACGGCATCCATCAGCGACATCGCCTCCACGCCTCCACGCATTGAGAAGCGCTCGTGCCCACGATAGATGATGATGCGGCGCTCCGTCGCCAGATCTTGGCTCGCGTGATGAAATCCGCGGTCAAGCGCCGGGCTGCTGCTCAGTTTGATTTCGAAGGCCCAGTTTCGCTTTGGCGCAAATTCCAGAACGAGGTCTGCCTCCGCCCCCGCCCCGCTGCGGTAGAAATAAGGGCGTGCGCGTCCCCGTGCGGCGCCGATCAGATTTTCGACGACAAAGCCTTCCCAACTCTTTCCAGCAACGGGATGACCTTTGACATCCTCGACGGTCGTTAGGTTGAGCAAGGCATGCAATATGCCACTGTCACGCACATACACACGCGATGACTTTACAAGCCTTTTGCCCGTGTCGGTGGACCAAGGACGCAAAAGACGGACCAGCAGCAGCTTGTTGAGTATCTCAATATAGCGAGCGACGCTATGACCCGTCGTACCAAGTGAACGGGCGTAGCGCTCAGCGTTGAATAGCTCACCTTGATCATTTGCCAGCATGCGCCAGAGCCGCTCTACGCGGTCGCCGGCCACCCTAAACCCGAAATTGGGCAGATCGCGCTCGATATAGGTCTGGATGAAATCGAGCCGCCACTGCATGCTAACATTGCCGTCATCCCTGAGAAAACTTTCCGGAAATCCCCCTTGGGTCCAGAGTTTGTCGACAGCGGCGGACTGTGTGTCTTTCTCCGCGATCTCGCGGACGGACAAGGGGAAGAGCTCAACATAGCTGATGCGCCCAGCCAAACTCTCCGAGGATTGGCGCAAAAGCCCCATAGAGGCCGATCCGAGAATGAGGAACTTGCCAGCGCGCGCGCCCATTCGGCGGCGCGCGTCGATCTGCCCTCTCAATATGCTGAAAATCTCGGGTCGCCGCTGAACTTCGTCGAGCACAATCAACTTATCGGCATGTGCCGTAAAATAGGCATCAGCGTCATCTAACAACCGCCGGTCAGCCATGTGCTCAAGATCAAGATATTTGCAGCTATCGCCATGTTCGGCTGCAATCGCCTTGGCGAGAGTCGTCTTTCCAACCTGGCGCGGACCGAGCAATGCGACACTATCGAAGTGAGTTATCCGGTCTTGCAGAATCGCATAAACGTCACGGCAGATCATAGTCGCGCAATATAGAATCTTGCATTCATATTTGCAAGGTTACGGCGTCGGCAAGCTTTGCAGATTGCCGAATACGACTTCCAACCTACCCCCTCCCCACCCCCACGACGCCACCCGACAATCCCGCTACCTCGCGAACGATGCACGCCCCGCCCCCACGCCGATGATGGCGCAACATCTCGCGCTCAAGGCCAATGCCGAGGATTGCCTGCTCTTCCGCTGGATGGGGCGACTTCTTCGAGATGTTCTTCGAGGATGCGAAGATCGCCGCCGCCACCCTTGATATCGCGCTCACCGCGCACGGCGCGCCGATCCCGATGTGTGGCGTGCCGGTCCATGCCGCCGAGGGCTATTTCGCCCGGCTGATCAAGGCCGGGCACCGCGCTCAAGCAGGCAGCGACGACGCGACGCCCCAAATGCGAGTTCGACGACGGCGCTGGCGATGATGCGCGGCGGCATCTGGACCGGAACCGATTCCGCTGGCATAGGCGCAGCATGTTGAAGCTTCTCCTCCTGCGCGAAGGCTGACGTGGCGGCACCAGCCGCCCACGACCCATCACGCACATCACGAGAAGTTCAATGATCATCGAAATCCGCGCCGGCGAAGGCGGCGACGATAGCTGCCTGTTCGTCCAGGATCTGGCCAGCGCCTATGTGCGCCTGCTCGATCGCCATGGCTGACTGCACCAGCTCGTCCGCGTCGAGGGCGCGGCGACGCTGGAGCTCGCGCCCATTGCCGGCTTTCGCCATGAGATCGGCGGCCACCGCATCCAGCGCGTGCCGCCGACCGAACGGCGCGGCCGGGTCCATACGAGCACCATCACGGTATCGGTGCTCGACGGCATGGTGGCCGAACCCGCGGTGCTGCGCCGCGAGGATATCAGCGCGCGCTGGTTCTCGGGCACGGGTGCCGGCGGGCAGCATCGCAACAAGCACCAGAATTCGGTCGAGCTCGTCCACCTGCCCACCGGCCTGAAGCGGGCCGCGCAGACGCGATCGCGCGAAACCAGCATGCGCGCCGCCTGGGATGCGCTCGCCGCCGCGGTCTCCGAACGGGCCGCGGGTAAGGCCGCGCGCGACGAGAACGGCATCCGCAGCCGCCAGATCGGCCTCGGCATGCGCGCCGACAAAAGGCGGACCTGGCGCTTTCGCGACGACCGGGTGATCGACGATCTCACCGGTCTCTCGGCGAGCTGTGCGAAGGTGATGCGGGGCCATGTGGGCCTGCTCTGGCCGGGTGGTGCGACCGGCGTTCCGGGAGCCTGATCGTACCGGCGCCCTCCGCGGGGCTAGAGTCGAATTCGACCAGCTTTGTCCGTCATGCCGGACTTGTTCCCATCGGCGCTAAATTAAGAGCTATCCCATTGGGATAGCGTATTTTTATGCGAACTCGTTCCCAAGATCGTCACCCCGGACTTGTTCCGGGGTCCATTGGGCCGGCTTCCCGAACCTATCGGAAATCAGCGTGTGCGGCCCGATGGATCCCGGAATAAATCCGGGATGACGGTAAGGTGTTGATCTGAAAAGATCTCTCTTAACTTAGCGCCTATGGGACTTGTTCCGGCATCCATGTTTCCGCAAGAGCTTCAGGCGTTGCGTGCGCGGAACCATGGACCCCGGAACAAGTCCGGGGTGACGGTTGGTTTAACCTGGTCGAACTCGACTCTAAGCCTGGCCGTCCGTGGTTTCAATCGGCGGCCAACCATGCGTAGCTAAGGGCCGCACGGTCAGGAGATGTTCATG
>JBDTLS010000120.1:0-8460 GCA_039934655.1 Sphingobium sp. | reverse complement strand
CGGACTCGCGTGGCCGGATGTTTTGCACCGGTTCGCCATCATCGGTCTTGATGAAATAGTCGGCCTTGATCTGGACGCAGCCATCACGACGAATCAACTGCCAGTCCCAGCCGCCCGGCATGACGGTTCCATTAATCGCAGGCCCCGTGATGCGACCACCGACAATCGGCACGATGTTTCTGCCTGCAATCGGCGTTTCACCCAGTTTCACTGCATCGCCCAGCAAAACCGTCATATCGAATGCCAGCTCAAGCAGAGGGGCAGGAGGCAAGGTATCCCGGGCATTTACCGAAGGTGAAGCGGTTAGCAAAAGCATGGCTGCCAGACCTGTACAGAGGCGATTTCTCATTGCGGGCTCCCTTGGCCAAAGTGTCTACTCCAAGACTCGGCCTGAAGCGGAGTTCCGGATCATTTTGCATCTAGCCTCAGCGATAATATGCTGGCATTTACTAATCAAGATAACTATAAACTTTGCACAGCTTTGGCGCCGTTCTGTCGGAACACGGGGCCTCACAAGTCAATGGGGCCGACGGGGAGCAAGTGCATTGCGGGCAGCCGTTTTCAGGGGTCTGGGGCAGAAGCTGGAAATCTGCGACCTGCCCGACCCTCGCCCCGGAACAGATGAATTGCTCATCAGCATCGGGCGCTGCGGCATTTGCGGATCCGATCTGCACATGACCGAAGATCAGACTTTCGGCCTGTCCCCCGGATCAATCCTTGGCCATGAATTCGCCGGAGAAGTCGTCGAAACAGGACCGGGCGTGGTCGGCTTTTCTATCGGCGACCGCGTGACGGTGCCGCCGATGCAAGGATGTGGGCACTGTGCTTACTGCCTCGCAGATGAGCCGGGCCATTGCCCGCAGATGGTGTTACTGGGCGGAGGCTATGGCGAGCTTTCCTGTATTCAGGCCCGGCAGGCCGTGCGACTACCAGCCGGGGTCAGCCTTGCAAACGGCGCATTGGTCGAACCGCTGGCGGTTGCCTTGCACGGCATTCGCAAATCGTCGATTCGGCCGGGCGACAAGGTGGTTGTACTCGGTGCCGGCCCCATCGGTCTGGCTACAGCGTTCTGGGCCAGACGAATGGGCGCTGCCAGGGTCGTGGTGACTGATCTGGGTTCGTGGCAGGAACAGCGCGCGCTGGCCATGGGCGCGACCCATTTCGTCAGCGGCGATGCAGATCATGTTGCGCTGGCTGATGCGCTGCTGGGCAGCAAGGCGGATATCGTGTTCGAATGCGTCGGCGCACCCGGCCTGATTGCCCAAGCGATCCAGCACCTGCGACCCAAGGGTGAAATCCTTGTCCAGGGCCTGTGCACACGTCCGGACAACTTCATTCCCTTTCATGCGATCATGAAAGAATGCCGGATCCAGTTTTCAAACTTCTTCCACCTCGCCGAATTTCAGGCAGCGCTGGATATGTTTGATTCAGGCGCCGCCGAACCCGGCCTGATGATTACCGACACGATCAAGCTCGATCAGTTGCCCGGCACCTTTGAGGCACTGCGCCAGCGCACCCACCAATGCAAGGTGCAGATCGCACATTGAAAGCAGACCACAAGAGCGAAGCCAGGGGAAGAAAATGCCGAAATCTCAAAGCCATTATACCACGTTTCTGCCTCTGCTTCTGGGGATCAACTTCGGCATACTGTTTTTCGATCGAAACGCTCTCAACTTCCTGATGCCGTTCATCCAGCCAGAGCTGAATCTGACATTCACTCAGGTCGGGCTGTTGTCGTCGGCGCTATCATTGACCTGGGCCGGATCGGGTTTCATCATTGGGCGGCTTTCTGAGCGAACTGGCAAGAAGAAAATATTCATCGTCGTTGCCGGAGTTGTCTTTTCGTTATGCTCGTTCGTCTCGGGCATGGCCGGAAGTTTCCTTGCGCTGCTGGGTGCCCGGTTACTGATGGGCGCTGCAGAAGGCATGGTGCTACCGGTATCGCATGCAATCGTTGCCATGGAAGTCCCGGCCGAACGGCGCGGCATGGCGATGGGGATCACGCAAAATCTGGGATCGTGTTTCTTCGGGGCCTTATTGGCACCTATCCTCCTGCCGATGTTCGCCGCCGCGTTCGGATGGCGCGGTGCCTTCTATATCGCCGGCGTACCGGGCTTGATCCTCGCTGCGGTGATCTGGTTCGCCGTAAGAGAACCCAAAGCACTCGCCCCTGCGGCACACGAGGATAGGCTCAGCATCGGTCAGATAATGGCAAACCGCAACATGCAGATTTGCACGATCATGGCGATCCTGATGATTTCCTACCTCGTTATAACCATGACATTTGTTCCGCTCTACCTCACGCAAAAACTGGGTTTTGCGCCTCAGGACGCGGGCTGGCTCATGGGCGTTCTGGGCGTTTCGGCAACGCTTGGCAGCTTTGCCATCCCGGCGCTGTCTGACCGGATCGGACGGCGCCCAGTCATGATTGCAATCCCGTTGATCGGGCTGCTGCTGCCGGCTGCCGCGATGTTTGCCAGCACAAAATTCATCATTCTGGCCCCGCTGTTCTTCCTTGGGTGGGGGATCAACAGCATATTTTCGATGTTCATGGCGACGATCCCGTCGGAATCTTTGCCCGTCCGCTATGTGGCAACGGCGGCCGGACTCGTCATGGGAATCGGAGAGATTGTCGGCGGTGTCGGCAGCCCATTCCTCGCTGGCTGGGCCGCCGATGCGTTCGGCCTTGATGCAGTCATGTGGATTCTTGCGGCAACCACATTGCTTGCCGGCATCGCAGGGTTCGGCCTGATCGAAACGCGGCCGACCGGCGCGAACGGCTACAGGAGCGGTCTGCAAGCGACCGCATGACACTATCCGATGGGACGTGTCCCGTGCAGACTACTTCTGCCGCCGCGCGGTCAGATCGAAATTCACATTGACGTCTGCGGCAATCTGGTCGGTCTTTGCCCATTCCCCGGCACCAATGCCAAAGCTGGTTCGATCAAGCTTTGTTGATCCGGTAACCTGCGCGCGGTCGCCATTGATGACCAGTGTGAATGCCAGGGTCACAGGACGCGAAGCGCCGCTGATGGAGAGAGTCCCTGACGCCGCATAGCGCGAGCCGCCGCTGTGGCGGATGGCAGTCGACCGGAATATCGCCGAACTGGGCGATGCCCCAAAGAAATCAGGCCCTTTCAGCATAGCATCGCGCTGTCCATCCCCGGTCTCGGCGGAGAACAACGGCACACGCACGATGATCTTGCTGCGATCCAGCGCATCGGGATCAAAATCGATGTCAGCAGTCCAGCGCGAGAATGCGCCATTGACCGCAGTACCGTTTACCTGGGCAACGAAACCCAGCTTGCCTTCAGGCATCACAGCCCACTTGGCGGACTGCTGCGCCGTTACCGTTTCGGTGGCAACTGCCTCAGCGGCTTCGTCGCTGGCTGCGGGCTGCACTTCGGCCGCTGGTGCGACCGCTGGTGCGGCACCGACACTGGCACGGGCACGGGCACGGGCTTCGCTCTGATGAGCCGCCACCGGCGGCGTTGATGACGCCGGGAAGACTAACCATGGCAAGCCAAATGCTGCGGCCAAAAGCAGCACCGCCGCGATGGCTGCCGCAATGGCATGGCGGAAACGGTCTGCCGGGGCGACCACCGGGATCATCCGCCCGATCACGTTCTCTGCCGTGTGTTTGCCGAGATGATGCCGGATCGCCCCCGCCAAATGAAGCAGAATCAACCCCAATGCGATCCATGCCAGCGCCCAATGCCCCAGCTCGGCCAAGCCATGCCAGGCTTTGGTGATGGGAAGATGCGGCCACGGGAGCACCCCGAACAGGCGCGTTGGAATGTTGATTTTCGCTGTCGAAACCACAGCCCACCCGGTCAACGGTGCGCCAATCATGAATGCATAGAGCCCGAAATGGACTGCCTTGACCAGCAGCGCCGTCTTGCGGTCCATCGCAACTTCGCGAGGCGGCGGCTTGGCGAAGCGAATGCCGACACGCGCAACGCTCAACACCAAAATCAGGATGCCGACACTCTTGTGGAACTGAAAGGCAGAGTACATTCCTGCCCCCTGCCCCATGCTCATCATGTGCCAGCCCAGCCCCAGCTGGAACAGCAGCAAAAGCGCGATCGCCCAGTGCAGGACGATCGCGCTACGTGAATATTGCTCTGCCTTCACCTGGTTATTTCTTCTTGCTGAATTCTGCGTCGATGGTGAGTTCGACCTGATCGCCAACCGCGGGAATATATGCGGTCATGCCAAAGTCTGAACGTTTGATAGTTGCATGAGCGATGAAGCCCGTACGCACATCGCCCATCATGCCTGTCCCGGCACCCAACAGGGTGACATCGAGTTGAACCGGACGGGTCACGCCCAGGAGGGTCAACTGGCCGTTGACTTTGGCATGATTGGCATCGACCTTTGTGAGTGAATCGGCGTCGAATTGCGCTGTGGGGAATTTTGCAGAATTGAAGAAGGCTGCACCACGTAGTTCAGCGTCGCGCGTAGGCCAGTCAGTGGAAAGCGAGGCCGTATCGATGGTAATCCGCAGGCGCGGCGTTTCGGCATGGGCGGGGTCAAACGTGAAATCGCCGGATACTTTGGCAAACCGGATCGTGGTGCTGGAGAAGCCCATATGATCAATCCGTCCAGACACTGTCGTGTGGCTCGGATCAAGTTCATAACTTCCGGCTGCCACCTTCGCCGCATCGGTCGATACAACACCTGCCAAGGCACCAGTGCCAAGGCCCAACCCGATTGCCACGGCCATTGAAAGCATCTTGATTGAACGCATTACCTTAAACTCCTGAATTCTTAAACGCTTATCGTAATAAGCATTTCGTTGGTTAATCCCAAATGAATTTACCTGCCAGATTGCTGGCCGCACGCTTAGTTGTGGTTAGCGCCTTCCCGGCCTGGGTCTTCTCGAAGCAGTGTCACCGGCCCGATCAGCCCCGATGCGCGCAGCGGAGCATCGGCCTTGTAGGTCGGTACTGCCGTCCATGTCGAAGGCGTGACGCCCGGCTGCTTGTCACCGATCAGGCGGTTAACCCACAGATTGGCCACTCGCACCTCGACCTTGTTGATTCCTGGCTTGATGAGAGAACCAATTTCAAGACGATACGGGGCAAACCACGCAATGCCCGCCGATTTTCCGTTCACGAGCACTTCGGCGAGATCGCCGACCTTGCCGAGGTCAAGCCACAGCCGCTGATCCGGCGCGATCCCTTTCGGCCGCTCAAGGGAAACTTCGTATGATGCAGTGCCTGAGAAATACTGAACGGCCGGAATGCTCAACTCATTAAGCGGGCGCAATTCGGTCATGGTCATAGGCATCGGGGTCTCAGCGCCAGAGGCAAATGATACCCGCCATGGCCCAGAAATCTTTGCCACCTCGCTCACAACGACAGGAAGAACCTGCCGCGATGGAGCCGCTGCCGTATCTTTGAACACTACGAAAGCAGCATCTTCCGGACCAAGCTCCAGCGGAACGCTGGTCACATCGCCCTTGATCTCATAACCGAGCGGGCGACGCGTGCCATCAATGGCCTGCCACAGTTCCGGAGCCTTTCCACTCACCCGGAACCGAATGGTAGTTTTGACGGGCCGGTTTTCCCGATTGTTGACAAAGTAGATGTCCGCTCCGGGCGTCCGGCGATGCACAATCCGTAGGTCGGCCGTACTATCCCCTTCAACGAAGGCGTAATCTCTGGTTAGGCCAAGCCCATCCATTGCCCGATCGATGTCATGATCGTTGGACACGTTGGGCCTTGACCAGATCGAGCTAACCAGTTCGTCGAATTCACGTGGACTATCAGCAAGGCTGGGGCTCGCAACTGGCCTTTTCCCGACAATCCGGGCGCCAAGGTCCGCCAGTCGCTTAAGTTCGCGGAGAGCTGCGACGGTCAGTCTTTCGCTGGTGCCAGCAAGGTATAACACCCGATACTGGGCCCCGCCTGGGCTCGACAGGTTGCCATCGGCACCCACCACCAACTTGCCAAGCATAGTGGCATTGACGAAATCGAAGGCGTTATGGCGCGGCAGCCATTCGGGTGCCCCGCGCCCATACAGCGTCGCCACAGGCGTCTCTTCGCCATAGAAGATGGCTATGTCCGCAATGTTGCGCCCTTGCTGAAGCAGGAAAGAACTCCGTGCCATGTAATCGACCCAAGGTTTGGCCATTGCGGCCCAGGTTTCATGGCGATTGAAATACTGCCCAAAGATCGCCAGCGACAGGCCCGGCAGCTTGTCGTCGGTCGGCTGATGAACCGAGGTGTGAATGACCGGGCGGTTGACGCCCTGAGCGAATTCTAAATCAACGATCCGCTTAAGATCGGATGGCGCAAAGGCCCATGGCGAGAAAGCGGAGGTCATGGACTCCGCCGCCACCAGGTTCTGGCCATAGAAGTGCGCCACGGAAGATGCGCCCTTCATGTCTCCGAGCAGACCGGGTCTTGGCGCGCCGCCGCGAGGATAGGTCCACAGCGCCGCCATCGGCACGTCGGCGAAGCGGCGCATGTCCAGATCATCGCCTAGAACGGGCCTCCCGTCTTCGAGGGCCTCGCCATAGACCTTGAGGCCATTGTCATGTGCCACCCGTGCGACGGTTCCGTAGTGCGCTTCAGCCATCAGTTCGCCAAGCGTGCGGCGATAGTCATAAAGGAATGCGTCGGAGCGGGGGACCGATCCAACGACAATGCCTGCCAACGCTGGCAGCCACGGCAACGGATCGTAGCCCCGCCTTGCCTTGAATTCCTCGCGGAGTCGTGACGTCCAGTTTGAAGGTCCTACTTCGATACTATCGGTGAGCAGCGCGCGGACGCCTTTCGCCCCAATATTGTTGGCCCCCACGGCATCCCGGTACATCGCAAGGTAGCCGTTCAGGTAACGCTCTACCGCACCGCTATCGAACTTATCCACTTCAAGCCCCGTCGCTTCCGGGGTTGCCGGGTGATTGGTCGTGCCGGTCAGCGACCAGCCGAAACGCAAGATCCGCCAGTTCGTGCCAGCGGGCGGAAGCCAATCCAGAGTCCCGTCCGACCGGAGCTTCGAGGTAATGTCGATGACCTTTTCCGGCGCTGGTCCAGTGGCACCGGCCTTGCCATCGATATCGTAATAATTAGGTACGGTCCCAAAACCGGCCTTTCGCTCCGACTGGTCGATCCGACCGCCGGAGAAAAGCTGAAACTGGCCAACGTCCAGCGTGGTAGATGCTTTTGCCGGAAACAATTCGACGATCACGGCCCCCGGTACGCTGCCCAGGCCGCCGCCCGTCAATGTTTGACCTGGCCCGACCACCAGTCGGAACTGGCTGGCAGTCACAGGTGCGAAACTGACTGTCGTTGCGGCATTGCCCAAGGGGACGGGAGCAATTTGCTGCCAGCTACCACCAACCAGCGCTTCAAGCTGCGCGCGGTAACGCGGCGGTGCAAACGGTGGCTGTGCGTTTTTGATGAATATGCGGGCTGCCCGAACTGTGACGGGTTTGTCGAAACTTTGCGTGATATTTGCCGGCGCTGTGGCAGTTCCCGAAGCAACCTCGACTGTCGTCCGCAAGTCGGCGTCAGTCAGGGCTGCGGCGCTGGCAATCACTCGTTCATTGGCATGCACTTCGCGCGGCCGAAACATGTCTTCACCGGAAACAGGAATTGCCAGTACCGCAATGTTGCCCGTGGCATGGGGCGGCGCTCGCCTTGGCAGGGCTGGATCCGCAAAGAGATCTCCGACTTCCAGCGTCTGATACGGTCCAGTTTCACCCGGTGACGGAGCAATCTTGCCGCGGAATCGCGTTCCCCCGGGAACAATGGCTTCGCTCCAGGTAACCTTCTTCATGCCATCCGCTGGTATAACCCACGGGCCACCCGTCTCACTCCATCCAGGAGAGGCCGCAATGGCGAATTCCAGGCCTTTCGCATCGGCCCGCTCAACGGCGTGTCTGAAGGCAGCCTTCCATTCGGGCGTCATATAGACCAGCCGATTTGGGACAATTTGCGGCGTCGTCAGATTGGCGTCAAAATTCTGCAGACCGCCAATCCCGATCTGGCTCAGCCAATCGATGTCCTTGTCGATACCATCGATGGTCACATTGCCGTTCATCCAATGCCACCAGACACGCGGCCGCGCCGACATCGGAGGGGACTGAAAGCCGCCTTCCAGCTCTGGGGTCGAAGCTGCATCTACAGCAGGGAGTGCCAAGTCTTGCGCAACCGAGACCGAAAAGGGGTTGAGGGCTAGAACAAGACCCAGCGAAACAACATAGCGATACTGGCGCTTCATTTATTGACCCCCAACAATCCTGAAGACTCCTTGTTGATGCTTCAACCGCCCGGCCTTAGAAGATTGTGAAGACCGGCGTCCTTGCTTCGCTTTGGCGTCGTAAACACCGGCCTGAATAAAACATATTCGACGTAGCGGGGCGATCAAATTGTGACCGCCCCGCTATCCGTTAGTGTCAGAAGGTCGCCCGCAGGGTGACCCCGAGTTCGCGATCGTTCGTAACCGTGC
>JBDTLS010000119.1:0-8498 GCA_039934655.1 Sphingobium sp. | reverse complement strand
TGATCCGGCGGGAGTGCGACCCGAAGTGCTCTTTGAAAGCGTTTTATATCTTTCGGGTGTTACATCGTGCCGTGTGCCAATGCGGCGAGCAGCAACAGTGCCACAATATTCGTTATTTTTATCATGGGGTTAACGGCCGGACCGGCGGTGTCCTTATAGGGATCGCCGACGGTGTCACCGGTTACAGCGGCCTTATGCGCTTCGGAACCCTTGCCGCCGTGATGGCCGTCCTCGATATATTTTTTGGCGTTGTCCCATGCGCCGCCGCCAGACGTCATCGAAATCGCGACAAACAAGCCAGAGACGATCACGCCCAGCAGCAATGCGCCGAGCGCAGCAAAACCCTGCGCGCGATCACCTGATACCCATGTGATGACGAAATACACCACGATCGGTGCCAATACCGGAAGCAAGCTCGGCACGATCATTTCCTTGATCGCCGCCTTGGTCACCAGATCGACCGTGCGCGCATAGTTCGGCCGCGATGTGCCCGCCATTATGCCACTGTCATTACGGAACTGATCCCGCACATCGTTGACGACTTCACCTGCGGCCCGGCCCACTGCGGTCATACCCATCGCCCCGAACAGATAGGGCAATAGTGCACCGAGCAGCAGCCCGACGATGACATAGGGGTTGGACAGCTGGAAGTTCGGCTGATCCACCAGACCCAGTTGCACACTGAAGTGGTTGAGGTCTTCGGTGTACGCGCCGAACAGCACCAGCGCCGCCAGACCCGCCGAGCCGATGGCATAGCCCTTGGTCACGGCTTTGGTGGTGTTGCCCACCGCATCAAGCGCATCTGTTCTGGTGCGCACATCATCGGGCAGGCCCGCCATTTCGGCGATGCCACCCGCGTTATCCGTCACCGGGCCATATGCATCGAGTGCCACGACCATCCCGGCCAGCGCCAGCATCGATGTCGCCGCAAAAGCGATGCCGATCAGGCCCGCGAGCTGATAGGCAATGATGATACCCGCACAGATCACCAGCGTCGGCAATGCCGTCGATTCAAGGCTGATCGCCAGCCCCTGAATGACATTGGTGCCATGACCCGTCTCCGACGCCTTGGCGATCGAACGCACCGGGCGGTAATTGGTGCCGGTGTAATATTCGGTAATCATCACCAGCAAGCCGGTAACGCCCAGCCCGACCATCATCGACCAGAACAACGCCATGCCGGTGTAGCCGCCAACGCCTTCAAGATCGGCGCCGAACGGCGTGTGCATGTCGCCCAGCACTCGCGATGTGACATAATAGATCGCCGGAACTGACAGCAGCGCCGTGGTCCAAAAGCCCTTGTAAAGCGCGCCCATGATAGACTGGCTGCTGCCGAGCCGCACCATATAGGTGCCGATGATCGAGGTGAGGATGCATACGCCGCCGACCGCGAGTGGGAGAGACATCAACTGCATCAGTTCGCTGCTCGCCACGCCTTTGACCAGCATCGCGATCAACACCATCGTTGCGCCAACCGTCACGACATAGGTTTCGAAAAGGTCGGCGGCCATGCCTGCGCAATCGCCGACATTATCGCCGACATTGTCCGCGATCACGGCCGGGTTGCGTGGATCGTCCTCGGGGATACCCGCCTCGACCTTGCCGACGAGATCGGCGCCCACATCGGCGGCCTTGGTAAAGATACCGCCACCCAGACGCGCAAAGATCGAAATCAGCGATGCGCCGAACGCCAAAGCTACCAGCGCATCGATGACCACACGGTCATCGGCCGCCAAGCCCTTTGGCCCGGTCAGATACCAGAAGAATGTCGTGATCGCGAGCAGCGCCAGTCCCGCCACCAGCATCCCGGTGATCGCGCCCGCACGAAACGCCACCGTCAGGCCGCTTTGCAGACTGGACCGCGCGGCCTCCGCCGTGCGCACATTGGCGCGCACCGAAATGTTCATGCCGATAAAGCCGGTCAGGCCGGATAGCACCGCGCCGATGATAAATCCGGTCGCAGATAAAGCGCCCAGAAAATAAAACACCAATATGGCGACCACCACGCCGACCATCGCAATCGTGCGATATTGCCGCGCGAGATAGGCTTGCGCGCCCTCCTGAATCGCCGCGGCGATCTCCTGCATTTTCTCATTGCCGGCTGATTCACCCAGCACCTGCCTGCTCGTAACCAAGCCATACAGCACGGCGATAACGCCGCACAGCATGGCGATTTGAACTACACTCATAGAAACATCCTCTCCCCCGTTGTGAATATCATAATGGCCGCTCCGCCGGGGAATGGACGGGCGACGTTATCTGGTGTGAAGCTAGAGTGATTTTGAGGCAGGTGGAATCACCTGCTGGCTCGAAAATCACGGAAAACAAAGAAAATTTAGACTCGTTCCGGTTCAATCCGAAACGGAACGAGTCTAAGTGACCATGGGAAATGGCAGGAGAAAAATCAGGACGAGCAGAAACCGGCATAATCCGGCTCACAGTCCCCTCGTCTAACGCCACAGGCATCCCCTACCGTGTCAGCTTAACAGGCGACGGAACCTATCGACCGATTTCCGCACGTCAAGCCGGTTAATTGGTGGGAGCCTGACTTGGGGTATCGCCATGCTGCCAGCCAAGCCGTTCAGGCAGCGCAACAGGCCGCCCCCCGATCTCCAGCGCAAGCCCCGCGCCCGCCCCGACCCTGCCGATGCGTATCAGGTCAGAATCGGGCGGTAATGGCTGATCGGCTGGCCAGGCGATCAGCAACTGATAATCGTCTCCGGCGCAAGCTGCCTCGATCAGGGCCGACTGGCTATCGCCATCTAACGCCCGATATGGCGCGGATATTGGCACATGGTTGACGATGATGGCGACGCCGCTTGCCTGCGCCATACGCTGCGCGTCGATCAGCAGCCCGTCGGAAATGTCCATCATCGCATGAGCATGAGGCGCAAGCGCGAACCCTGCATCAAGGCGCGGTTGCGGGCGGCGATAGGCATCCACCAATGCTTGGGGCTCGTTTTGCCCAGCCGCCAGCAGTTTTAAACCTGCACCAGCATCGCCAACCGGGCCGGTAACATACAAAACATCGCCAGCCTGCGCACCGCTGCGCGAGGGGACGCTTGCGCCCGCCGCTACGCGGCCAATCGCGGTCAACGTCATGCTGCGCGGTGCGCCCGTCGGCATCGCCACGGTATCGCCGCCTAGCAAGGCCATGTCATAGCGCGTCAGCGCGGTGCTCAGCCCCTTCGCGAATTCCGCATCCCATATCGCATCGCCCGACAGCGCGTAGTTCATCAGGCATCCAACCGGACGTGCACCCTTGGCCGCCAGATCGGAAAGATTGACCGCCGCGAGCTTCCATCCGACACTGTCCGCCGGATCAGTCTCCAGAAAATGCACGCCCTCGACCAGTGTGTCGCTGGTCAGCACCAGCGACCCGTCGCTCAGCGCGGCAATATCCAACACCGCAGCATCATCCATCAGGCCGCGCGCAGCCGTGGTGTGGGCCAAATTGCGCATCAGGGCGATGAAATCACCCTCGCTGCTCATGTCAGGCGCGAACCGCCTTGGCGACCGCATCGAGCAAGCCATTGACGAAGCCGGTTTCGCGCTTGTCATAAAAAGCATGGGCGACATCAACATATTCGCTGATAACGGTGCCGGTCGCGACATCGATCCGCGCCAGCAATTCATAGGTTCCGGCGCGCAATATCTGGTGCATCGGCTTGTCGAGCCGTTCGAGCGACCAGCCCCGAGACAGCTTACCAGCAATCATCTCGTCAATTTCCGCGCGGCGCGCATCGACACCAGCAACGATGTCGTCAAAGAAACTTTCCTCCGCACGCGTATAGGTCACGTCCTCAATCGTTGCGCCAAGGCGATGCTGATGAAATTCATGCAGCAGCATCGGCAGCGGCGTATTTTCCATATCCTTCTGGTAGAGTGCCTGCACTGCCGCAAGACGGGCAGCAGACCGCGATCTGGATCGTTCGGTCATGCGGGCATCTTGATACGCGGGCGACCCATGAAATCGCGCTTACCGATTTGCAGGCCGAGATGACGCAGGATGTCATATGCGGTTGCGGCGTGAAAATAGAGATTGGGCTGCGAAAACGACAGCAGGAAGTTTTCCGCAGTGAAATCCATACGTAACTCGCCGGCCGTAAACAGAACATCCTTGCCGATATAGCTTTCCAGTTCGTCGGGCGTGACAGCTTCCAAAGCCGCGAGCGATGCGTCGATCTGTGTACGGAAAGCGGCGAGAGTTTCGGCAGGAGGCGATCTGTCCGGTGAAAAGGCACCCTGGCGAACGCCCTCAATCGCGCCGATTGAATGGGTGGACACCCACTTGATCTGCCATGACAGCGGCAGCATATCCTCGGCCAGTCTGGCATTGAGCAAGTCGGCTTCCGGCATATTCTTTTCCGCGCAGAAGGCTTCGGCCTTACCGATCAGACCGCGCGTAGCGTTTAACATCTGAATATAGCCGGGGACGGTCACGTCATAGAGCGAAAAGGCCATAGAAAGTCTCCTTCAGGTGACAGGATTTTTGGCAAGTCGATGGGCGACGCTCAGGGCATGGGCCGGTAACCCTTCCGCATTGGCGAGCGTGACGGCGGCGGGTCCGATAGCTTCAAGCGCAATTGGATCGAGTTCCAGAAAACTCGTCCGCTTCATAAAATCCAGCACCGACAGGCCGGATGCGAAACGCGCGCGCCGCCCGGTCGGCAGCACATGGTTCGGCCCCGCCACATAATCGCCAATCGCCTCCGGCGTCATGCGGCCCAGAAACACCGAACCGGCGTGGCGGACCCTGGCGAACAACGCGTCCGGGTTATCGACCGCGAGTTCGAGATGCTCCGGCGCAAGCCTGTCGACCAGCGGCAGTGCTACATCGAGCGTGGAGACGCGGATGATTGCGCCATTGGTATCCCAGCTCGCCCGTGCAGTCTCGCCCGTCGCCAGCTCGCCGATTTGGCGCTCGATGGCTTGCGCCACGGCATCGGCGAAATCCCCGTCATCGGTGAAGAGGATCGACTGGCTGGTGGGATCATGCTCGGCCTGGCTGAGCAGGTCGGCGGCAATCCATTCCGGGTTGTTTTTCCCATCGGCAACCACAACGATCTCGGATGGACCGGCGACCATGTCGATGCCGACCACGCCATAGAGCTGGCGCTTGGCTTCCGCGACCCACGCATTGCCGGGGCCGACGATCACATCAACCGGCGCAATCCGACCCGTGCCATAAGCGAGCGCCGCAATCGCCTGCGCCCCGCCGATGCGCCAGACTTCGCTGACACCAGCGATCCTGGCCGCCGCAAGTACTGCGGGATTTACCTCGCCATTACGGGTGGGCGTTACCATCGCGATACGATCAACGCCAGCAACCTTTGCCGGAATGGCGTTCATCAGTACCGACGAAGGATACGCCGCCCGGCCACCCGGCACATACAGCCCCGCCGCTTCGACAGCATTCCAGCGCGCACCGAGCCGCACGCCTGCGGCGTCGCGTTCATCCCTGTCTTGGGGGCGCTGCTTTATATGATAAGCCTGTATGCGATCGGCAGCGAGTTGCAACGCTTCAAGCAATGTGGGATCAGTTGACTTGAGTGCCGCATCCATCTCGACCTGGCTGACCTTCCAGCCATTCGCGTCGAGGTCATAACCATCCAGCTTGCGTGTCAGATCGACGAGCGCGGCGTCCCCCTCGGTGCGAACGCGCGACACGATATTGCGAACGGTCTCCGACACATCCTTGTCCGCTTCCCGCCTCGCATTAACCAGTGCGTCAAACTTGGCTCCGAAACCATCGTCGCTCGCGTCAAGCCGCTGCATCGTCGCCCTCCGTCACCGCGCGACGGAACATCTCGACCAGCTGCGTCAGCTCTGCGGAGCGCATTTTGAACGCGGCGCGGTTCACCACCAGCCGCGCCGAAATCTGCATGATAACTCTGGTTTCGCGCAGGCCATTGGCGCGCAACGTATCGCCCGACGACACCAGATCGACGATGCGACGCGACAGGCCCAGCGAAGGAGCAAGCTCCATCG
This sequence comes from Sphingobium sp., assembly GCA_039934655.1. Classification (GTDB taxonomy): domain Bacteria; phylum Pseudomonadota; class Alphaproteobacteria; order Sphingomonadales; family Sphingomonadaceae; genus Sphingobium. The sequence goes on along the minus strand of JBDTLS010000119.1, from coordinate 2,507 downwards.
CGCCATTCAACTTGACGCATTCCGCCTGAATACCCTGCGCCTCAAAATGGCGACGGGTCAGATGGGGATATTTGGTCGCAACCCGCACATGGCTGAGCGCGCACTGATCCTCCGCCGCAAGATCGGCAGGCTCGGCAACCGACAGGCGGCAGTGCCCGATTTTCAGGTCCACCGGCGCATACAGCTCGCTATACCCGAATTCGTCGATCACGTCCGATCCGACGATACCAAGTTGCGCCGCGCCATGCGCCACGAACGTCGCGACATCAAATGCGCGCACGCGAATGATCGACGTGTCCGCGCGGTTGGTGGCAAACCGCAGCGCGCGGCTTTTGCTGTCATGAAAGGCGGCTTCAGGCTCGATGCCAACCTTGGCCAGCAAGGGCAGGGCTTCGTCCAATATGCGCCCCTTGGGCACGGCAATGATGAGTGGCGCGGTCATGATGGCCGCGCTTTACTTGGCCACGCGGATTTAGGCAACCGATCTTGCCGCCCCGATCAAGCTGGATGTCCTTACAAAACCACCACCTCAATGGAGGAGCAACCTTCGTGAGAGCACCTTCTGCTTATAAATCCAGCCCACCCTTTTCGCCCGGTTGGTGCGAGGAGCGTGTTTCCACTCGTGGGGATTTGCGATTGGGGCTGACCAAAGGGGGTAATTTCGGCCTGCGATCCTGAAATAATTCAGCCAGAGTAAAGGCTTGCAACGCCGGAAAGCGACCAAATTCGGTATCGAGAATCCCGTGCGATGCGGCTTCCTCGGTCATACGCCGGTGCTAACCGACACGCATTCATACGCCAAGCAAAACTATGCCCGCGCGCGCTCAGCGTTGACACCCGCGCCGCAAATCACGACACAGCGGCTATGAATACAACTACGTCCGCCCCCGTGCTGTTTTTCGATTCCGGTGTGGGCGGGCTGTCGATACTTGCCCCCGCCCGCGCGTTGTTGCCGGAGATGCCGGTCGTGTATGCTGCGGACAGCGCCGGCTATCCCTATGGCACCAAAAGCGAGGCTGAGATTGCCGCCCGTGTCCCCGCGTTACTCGGACGGCTGGTTGAGCGCTATCGCCCTCGCATTGCGGTCATCGCGTGCAACACAGCATCAACGATTGCTTTATCCGCCGTACGCGCCGCGCTCGATATTCCGGTGGTCGGCACTGTCCCGGCTATCAAACCGGCGGCGCTGTCATCCAAAACCCGCGTGATCGGCGTACTCGGCACCGAAGCCACCGTCCGCCAACCCTATGTGGATCGCCTTGCCGCCGAACATGGCGCGGATTGCACGGTGCTGCGTTACGGCTCGGCGGAACTGGTCGATCTGGCCGAGGCCAAGCTGCGCGGATTGCCGCTCGATCCCGAAGTCGCGCGCCGCGCTTTGCATGGCTTGCTCGATCAGCCGGGCGGGGACAAAATGGACGTGGTGGTGCTGGCGTGCACGCATTTCCCGCTGGTGGAGGATGAATTGCGCGCTGCCTCACCGCGCCCGCTGTCGTTCCTGCATGGCGGCGATGGCATCGCGCGGCGCATCGCGTTCCTTAATGCCGGGCAGAACTGGCCCCACACGGCGCGCGCAGGCGTGGCTGTGTTCACGCGCATGGACCAGGACGTCGTCGCACTAGCGCCCGCACTCAGGTGCTATGGCTTATCCCGAATCGAGGCCCTCTAGCCTCGCAGCACTTCTTAATGCGAACCGTTATCACTGGAAATGCGCGCACTCCCGATGTAAAGGACGCGTCTGGGGCATGTGTGACAAGCGGGAAATGTTGTGAATTACAAGCACATCTTCAGTCAGGCTATCGAGCGGCTGCATAGCGAAGGCCGTTATCGCGTTTTCATCGACATTTTGCGCAACAAGGGTTCCTACCCGAACGCGCGATGCTTCCACGGGCATAATGGCCCCAAGCCGATTACCGTGTGGTGCTCCAATGATTACCTCGCTATGGGGCAGCATCCCAAGGTGATCGCGGCGATGGAAGAGGCGCTGCACGATGTCGGCGCTGGTTCTGGCGGCACCCGCAATATCGGCGGCAACACCCATTATCATGTTGATCTGGAGGCTGAACTTGCCGATCTGCACGGTAAGGAAGGTGCTTTACTGTTCACGTCCGGCTATGTCTCGAACGAGGCGACGCTGGCCACGCTGGCGCGGTTGCTGCCCGGCTGCATCATTTTCTCGGACGAACTGAACCACGCCAGCATGATCGCGGGTATCCGCAATTCGGGCTGCGAGAAACGCGTGTTCCGCCATAATGATGTCGAACATTTACGCGAATTGCTGGAGGCTGCCGATCCCGAAGCGCCCAAACTGATCGCGTTTGAAAGCGTCTATTCGATGGATGGCGATGTCGCGCCAATCGCGCAGTTGTGCGATCTGGCCGATGAGTTCAATGCACTGACCTATCTCGATGAAGTGCACGCGGTGGGCATGTATGGTCCGCGCGGCGGTGGCATTTCCGAGCGAGATGAAGTCGCCGACCGCGTTACGATTATCGAGGGTACGCTGG
>JBDTLS010000118.1:0-8504 GCA_039934655.1 Sphingobium sp. | reverse complement strand
TCGCGGATTTTGGCCATGATGTTATTTGCGTTGACAAGGATTCGCGCAAGATTGATGCGCTGCTGGCTGGCAAAATGCCGATCTTTGAGCCGGGTCTCGATCATCTGGTCAACAGCAACGTCGCATCTGGCCGCCTACAATTCACCACCGATCTTGCCACAGGCGTCAAGGACGCCGACGCCGTGTTTATAGCGGTGGGTACACCCTCACGGCGCGGGGATGGCCATGCGGACCTGAGTTATGTTTATGCCGCCGCCAAAGAAGTCGCCCATGCGATCACTGGTTTCACGGTCATCGTCAACAAATCGACTGTGCCGGTCGGGACGGGCGACGAAGTGGAGCGCATTGTTGGTCTGGCCAATCCCGATGCTGATTTCGCGGTGGTCTCCAACCCCGAATTTCTGCGCGAAGGCGCAGCGATCGACGATTTTAAGCGGCCCGATCGCATTGTGATAGGCAGTGATAATGAGCGCGCACTCGAAGTGATGCGCACCATTTATCGCCCGCTGCATATCAACAAGTCGCCGCTCGTGGAAATGACCCGCCGCGGTGCAGAGCTGACCAAATATGCGGCCAACGCCTTTCTCGCGACCAAGATCACCTTCATCAACGAAATTGCTGACCTGTGCGAACGGGTCGGTGCCGATGTGAAGGACGTGTCGCGCGGCATTGGCCTTGATAATCGTATCGGTTCGAAGTTCCTCCACGCCGGCCCCGGCTATGGCGGTTCCTGTTTCCCGAAGGATACGCTGGCACTGCTAAAGACCGCGCAGGATTATGAAGCGCCGCAGCGCATTGTTGAGGCGGTGGTGGCCGTAAATGACAATCGCAAGCGTGCAATGGGCCGCAAGGTGATTGCCGCGATGGGCGGCGATGTGCGCGGCAAGACGGTTGCGGTGCTGGGCCTGACCTTCAAGCCGAACACCGATGACATGCGCGACAGTCCGGCGATTGCCGTGGTCCAGACATTGCAGGATGGCGGTGCGAAAGTGCGGGCCTACGACCCGGAAGGCACTGAGCAAGCCAAGCTGGTGCTCGACAACGTCGAATATTGTACCGGTGCCTATGCGGCGATGGAGGGTGCAGACGCGCTGGTCATCGTCACCGAATGGGATGCGTTTCGCGCGCTCGATATGGACCGGGTAAAGGGTCTGCTCAGCGAGCCGATCATTGTCGATCTGCGCAATATCTATCCGCGCGATGTCGTTGAAAAGGCAGGGTTCACCTATCACGCTGTGGGCCGATGAGGATGGCGGCTCCGGTGCTGGTAACGGGGGTCGCTGGCTTTATCGGCCATGCGACCGCCCATCGCCTGCTGGCGCGGGGCGAGAGCGTTATCGGCATCGACAACCTCAATGATTATTATGATCCGCAGCTGAAAGCGGCGCGGCTGGCGACGTTTGACGGCATTGCGGGGTTCACATTTCACAAGATGGATGTGTCGGATGCGCCTGCCCTCGCGGCGCTGGTGCGTGACAATGCGATTACGCGGGTCGTTCATCTGGCCGCACAGGCCGGTGTGCGTTACAGCCTTGAAAATCCTTTTGCTTATGAGAAGTCCAATCTGGCTGGGCATCTTGCCGTGCTGGAAGCGTGCCGCCATGCACCGGACTTTGTGCATCTGGTCTATGCGTCATCCAGCTCCGTTTACGGCGACAAGCCGATGGGCGGTGAAGGGTTCACCGAGGACGAGAATGCCGCCAGCCCTGTGTCGCTGTACGCCGCAACCAAGCGCGCCTGTGAACTGATGAGCCATAGCTACGCCCATCTCTATGGCTTTCCGCAGACCGGATTGCGGTTCTTCACCGTCTATGGACCCTGGGGTCGGCCGGATATGGCCTATTTCAGTTTCACGCAGAAGATTATGGCAGGGCAGCCGATCGAAGTGTTCGGCCAAGGCAAGATGGCGCGCGACTTCACCTATATCGACGACATAGTCGATGGCATCGTCGGCGCGCTCGATCATCCGCCCGAAGCGAACCAGCACCGCATTCTCAACATTGGCGACAGTTACCCGGTCGGTTTGATGGAGATGATCTCCACGCTCGAACACGCGATCGGCAAGCAAGCGGAAAAGATAATGCGGCCCATGCAGCCCGGCGATGTCACGGCGACCTATGCCGATGTGTCGAAGCTGAATGCCCTGACCGGCTATCAACCCAAGGTGATGCTTGCCGAAGGATTGCAGCGGTTCTCCGATTGGTACAAATCCTATTACGGCTGAGCACTGCCCATTCTAATCCCGTGACTTGGCCGGTGCCCATGTCTGGTATGTGCGACCCCGCAATGAATCCGTGATGCCGATAAAGGTCGCGGTGATCGAAAACAATATTTCGGTCACCGTCGAAAAGGGCCGGATTTTGATCACACGTCCCAGCGCCAGCCCTGTTGCACCAGCCAACCACAATGCAGCCGCCCAGCTATAATTATCGCTGCTGATCAGCGCGGCCGTGAGCGCAATTATGCCCATTCCCAACAGCGGCGCGCCGAACCAGCGTAACAGCTTGTGCGCGCCATATTTATAGATGTCGATTGCAGGCAAATGCGCCGCGATCTGCGGCCATAGATGCCGGTGCGTGTTGAACGCGCGGCAGGCAATGCGTCGCTTACGCCGGAATTCCTCGCTCGAATCGGTGGTGTTGCGCTCATAGGCGATCACGTCCGGCGCGCTGATGAGGCGCAGTCCATTGAACAATACGCTGAGCGACACCGTCATATCATCGAGCAGATGCGGCGGCACTTCCGGGTAGAGCGCGCGCCGTGTCGCGAAGATCGATCCATCCGCGCCCATCGTCGATCCGCAGTGCGATTCGAGCGATTTGATGCTCTCTTCCAGCCGCCAGTATAGCCCGCCGACATTCGCGGTAACGCTCTCGTCGTCATTGACATACATCAGCTTGCCGGAGACGCCGCCTACCGACGGATTACGAAAATAGCCCAGCAACGGGCTGATCGATGCCGGGTCCAGCGTGACGTTGGCGTCGGTGAATATGCAGATGTCGGTAGTGGCCTGCGCCACCATGCGCCGCATACCGGTGGCTTTGCCGGTACGCTCGGTCGAGCGAACAACCGTCAGAAGATCGGGGCGGCTCAGGAGCAGCTCCAGCGTCCGGTCCGAACTCATATCGGAATAGGCGAGGATATGGATTTCCGGGTGCAGGGCCTTGATCGCTTCGAGATTGCGCAGCTTGGTGGGTAGGGCGCGTTCTTCGTTGTACGCGCAGAACAACAGACTCGCGCTGGGCAGCGCGCCGGTTCCATTATCGTCCAGCGGTTTGGCGCGCATCAGCATCAAGCTGAGCGGATAGAACAGGTAAGGATACAGAAACAAACCGAGGCATATGCCCGATAAAATCGACAATGAAGCGTACACTATCTATCCCGCGATGATGAAGTCGAAACCCGAAGTACGCAAAAATCGCGCCGGACGCCATGCGAATCAAGAATGTGTATCGTCTGCCGAATCGGGTCGCTTGACGCCAACATCCTGCCACGCCTGCCCGATATATTTTTTCCATCTGTCATGCATCGCCCACATCCAGCCGATGCGGCGCGGCGCCAGCCACGGCAAGCTGAGCGGATCGCCGCCCGTCCACGGCAGAAAAGGACTTCGGCGGCTATAGGCCCATATTTCGATGCGCAGTGACGGATGCGCTGACGGTCCGCGTGCATGAAATCCGCATGTGTCGGCCACCACCAGCGTATTGGCCGACACGGCAAATACGGTTGCAGGGGGCAGACCGATCGCGGGCAGTTCCTGTGTCTCGATTCGCATCGATCCCCGCGCCGAGAGCAGATCGATGCCATCCGGCGCCAACAGGCTGCGCTGTTTTTCCCAATTCCCACGCTCGCGCGTCCAGCGATGCGACCCCGCGACATAGGTAAGTGGTCCTTCGTCGCCCGCGACATCGGTCAGGAAGAACCATGCCTTCATCGTCGGGTGGAATGTGTCGGCGTGCAAGGCGGTTTGCGGGTCTGGCGATGCATCGACATGGTGGGCCAATATCGTCTGGATATAATAGAGCGGCTCCACATCGAAGCTCGCGACATAGCGCATCAGCCCGCGCCATCGATCACTCTGGAGCAACTGCCCGAGCGCGGGGATGTCCCGCAGCATCGTTTGATCGATGGCGATTCGCCGCGTGATCGTGTCGCCCTGCACCATTTCGCGCGCGGGCGACAACCGGGAGAAAATCGCCGCGCGCAACTTGGCAAATGCAGCGCGCGGCAAAAAATCGGGAATCTGAACATAGCCCTGAGCATCAAATTGCGCGCGATCTTCGGCACTGAGCAAATACGCGAGCCGCTTTCTCCTTGACCGTGCCAACATATGCGCGATGCGGGCGCGCGCCACATGCAGCCCCATCGCATTGAGGCGCCTGGACCCGATAATCGGATTGTCGCGGAACGATTTTGCGCTGGTGAGAAGCTGTAGCGCCCACCACGGCATCTTCAGCCATCTCACCCAGGACTGGCGTGTCATGGCCATGTCACGTCACCGGGGCAACGGACTGGTGCAAAGGTTTCGTGCGCGTGCATGTCGCATCCTCTTTGAGGTGAGGCGGCAAATGTGTAAAGAGCGCGCGTTAGCCGATCGTCAGTCCGTTGTTGTCAGAGTAGCGATGCCACACCAGTTCCTATGCAAAGATAATTTACCGGGCGTGGCAAACCATGTCGCGGATTGACGCGCCGATCGCTGCGGTTTCCGTCAGCAAGAAGAGCGCGCGTGTGCGGCTTTATCTGCTCGGACTCGTATTCGACCTATGGGTGATGCTGGCCAGCTTTATGATCGCCAATGTCCTCGTCGTACATAATATTTTTGGCGAGCCGGACAAACCGCACGGGATCGTCATATTCGCAATGATTGCGCCGGTCTATGCCGTGCTGGCCGTGAACGGCGGCGCTTACGGCCTGCGTATTTTGAATAACCCTGCGGCCAGCGCTGTACGGGCGCTGTTCGCCTTTGCTCAAGCGATATTGATCGCGCTGTTGCTGGTCTACCTCGCGAAGATTGCTGAACAACTGTCCCGCCTCACGTTTTTGGTCGGTTTTGTCCTGTCTGTCGTGGGGCTGGTCGGTTGCCGCGTGTTTATTCGTATGTTGGCGCGCAGGATATTGGGCGAAGTGCCGCGGATCGAGGTGTTCATCCGCGATGGTAGCCCCGATGTCGAGGTGCCGAGCCATATGGAGGTTATCGACGCCAAAGCGATCGGGTTGGATCCGACCCGCCATAATGCCAAGATGGCCGCGCGCCTTGCCGAAGCGATTGGCGGCGCGGAGCATGTTGTCGTCGCCTGCCCGAATGAGCGCATTGGCGAGTGGAGCCTGGTGCTCAAGTCGCTGTCGGTGCGCGGAGAGATATTGGTGCCGGAAATGGCGCGCTTCGCGCCAGCTACCGGCGGCACGTTCCAGCATCGGCCAACTTTGGTGGTGGCAGGCGGACCGATGGATTTCCGTGACCTGATCATCAAGCGCATGTTCGATATAGTAATGTCGTGCCTTGCGATATTGATAGCGTCGCCGGTGTTGATCCTGACCGCCATCGCGATCAAGCTCACCAGCCCCGGCCCGATATTATTCCGGCAGCAAAGATTGGGCCGGGATGCCCGCCCGTTCGAGATCATGAAATTCCGTAGTATGCGGGCGGAACTGTCCGACCATAAAGCGAGCATGTTGACGCAAAAGGATGATCCGCGCATCACGCCGATCGGCGCATTGATCCGGCGCACCAGCATTGATGAACTGCCGCAGCTTTTCAATGTTTTGCGCGGCGATATGAGCATGGTGGGTCCGCGTCCCCATGCCGCCGAGGCACGGGCCGCCAACGCGCTCTATTGGGAAGTCGATCCACGGTATTGGGCGCGTCACTGCATTAAACCGGGCATCACCGGATTGGCGCAGATACGCGGGCATCGGGGGACCACGGTGGAGGAGGAGGACCTGATCCTGCGCCTGCGATCCGACCTCGAATATGTCACCGACTGGTCGATCTGGCGCGACCTGCGCATATTGGCGGCGACGGTCGGCGTGCTGGTGCATTACAACGCCTATTGACGGGCACGGGCAGGGGCCTATTTGGTCGTGACCCAAGGGAGTTTCGTGCATGCTGACCGTGCAGCGCGCCGCAAAGGCGGCGGGCAAACATATTTCGCGCACCCTGCTTGGCGTGCGCACAATGTTGGGTGCGCCGCGCAAGCGTAATTGCCCCGCGTGTGGGAATAGCATCGTCGGCTTTTTTCGCTATGGCGAGTGCGCCGACTGGGGGTGCCCGGTGTGCGGTGCATCGCCACGCGAACGGCTGGTCAACCATTTGCTCGATACGGGGCAACTGGTCATCGGACGGACCGCGTCCATCCTGCATATGGCGCCCAATGAAGCCAGTCTTGTCGCCCGGTTTGCGGCGGCAAGCGCGGAGTATATTCCGGCCGATCTCGACCCTGCCCGCTATAATGTGCCCGGTGTGGTTGCGGTCGACCTGATGCACATCGGGATGACGCAAACGCTCGACCTGTTCTACGCCAGCCATGTGATGGAGCATGTGCCAGACGATGCGTTGGTGCTGCGCAATATCTGGACTGCGTTGCGCCCCGGCGGCGAAGCGTGGCTGATCGTGCCGCTGTGGGATAAGCCGACCGTGGATGGCGATTCTGGCATGAGCGGGGCCGAGCGGGAGCAGCGCTTTGGGCAATGGGATCATGTGCGGCAATATGGCCCCGACTTCGCGGATCGTATTCGCGCGGCAGGGTTCGAACTGGACATCCTTTCCGCCGACGACTTGCCCGCCGATGACCGTGCTGCGATGGGGCTGGGGGAAATATTATACCGGGCGCGCAAGCCCGATATCGCGGCGCAATAGCCCCAATGGGCAGCCTCCTTGGTCGGCTGGAACGATCCACCCACGTTTTGACCATAGCCAAGCTCGGCAATGTGGGCTTGTCGTTGCTATGGGGTTTTGCGGTTACATTTGTGTTCGTGCGGGTGTTGCCGCAAAGCGATTTTCGCGCGTTCCTGCTGCTGGTGGCATTCAACAACTTCACCATTTCGGCAGAATTCGGCCTGACGAACATCATTTACGCGCGGCTGCGGCGCTATTGGCTCGAACTACAGAGCGGCGCGGCCGCATCGCGCGATTTCCGGCTTGAGGAAATCGGAGTGTTGTTCCTGTTCCTGCTCGCATTGATCGGCGGCGCGTTGCTGATGCTGGGGCTGGCCTTGGCGTTGGGTATTATCAAAAGCGGAATGCCGATCCTGTTTTTGCTGTTTTTTCTGGCCTCGGCGCTGAATGTGCAGGCATTACTCGTTAAACGCGGCCTTGCGGCGATCGATCATAATCTGGCGTGGGAAGCACTGGATCTGTTACGCAGATTGCTGTCGCTGGCGGCGCTGGTCGCGGTGCTGTCGGGCTTCAATCTGCTCGCTTCGGTCGTGGTGCAGCTCGTTACGAGCGTTCTGGCGATAGCGCTCGCCATGCGTGTCCTTCATGCTCGGTTGCATATGCGGATCGGTCAGTGGATCGCGTGGCGGGTGGGTGGCGGGCATGTGCGCGCCAATTATTTGCACGACATCGGCGCGTCGGTGCTGCTGACCACCAGCGAGATTATTGCATATAACAGCCCGTATTTCACCATAGCGGCACTGACGCACGAACCGTGGCTGCTGTTGCTGTTCGATTTCGTGTTCAAGATGACCCGCGCTGCTGCGGCTGCCATTCGTGCGACGATCGAGGCGATTTTGCCGCGCCTGACCCGCGCCTATTTCGCGCAGGACCGCGGGACATTCTCCGCGTTGCTCCGACGCGCGCTGGTCATTGCTTGTGGGGTGGCCGTGTGCGAGTCGGCGCTTTTGATCGTTTTCGGGCAGCGTCTGTTCACGAAGCTGTTTGCCGATCACGCGCATATCATGACGGAAGAGCTGTGGATGCTGTGCGGGCTCTTGCTGGCGCTCGCCGTCATCTGCACGTCGGTCTATGTGCAGGGGGCGTTGGGCCGGTTTGCGTTATTGCTGCGACAGTCTTTGCCCTATCTCGCCGGGTCCTTGCTGATGGTGCCGGCAATGTTGTGGATCGCGGGCGGAACAGGCCGGGTAACCGAAGGCGCGACGTTCATGGCACTTTACGCGGGGCTGTTCGCGGGTGTCGCCTTGCTCCACATATTTTCGATGCGCAAACTTGTGCGTGATATTGGTTCGGCCAGATGAAAATCGTCATGACTGATCCATCGCTGTTTACGGGCCGCTATGATGACAGCCTGTGCGCGGCATTGGCGGCGCAGGGGCATGTAGTGACTTTGCTTGGGCGTCCTGCGCGCGCGACTGACGCGATTGCACCCGTAGGCTATCAACTCTTACCGCGTTTTTTTGGGCTGAGTGAGCGGCTGCGTTCAGTCTTGGGCGATGGTCGGGCGTTCAAGGCGATCAAGGCTGCAGAATATTGGCTCGACAGCCGGTTTGGCGCGCTGGGGCCGATGGCGCGCTACGCCGGGGCTGCCGCCTTCCCGTCGTCGTCG
>JBDTLS010000117.1:0-8505 GCA_039934655.1 Sphingobium sp. | reverse complement strand
TTCTGCGTCGCCACCCAGCAGATCACAGCCACTTCAGAATCAGGACACTAGAGCGTTTTCCAGTCAGGTGGACCCACCTGACGACTCAGAAAGCGCGGTAAGACAAAAGGACAGAGCGGTCGAGCCGATGCAATCGGATCGCAAACCGCTCTGAGTTCGCATCAACGCCCGATGAACAGCGGGCTGATTTTGGGGAGTCGCTGCATCATGATATGCAGCGCGACCGGCAATGCCAGACCCGCAACCAGACCAATCGCAAACAGCACGGGGATATTGTCGATGCCCGCCTTGAGCGCGATAGTGCGCACCAGTCCATTGGCAGCCGGATGCCAAAGATAAACCGTGAACGAAAACAACGCGAGCAGTTCCAGCCATTTGATGCGCGGAAAGAAGCGTAAAAATGCGATCACGGCCGCCAGCGCGGCGAGCCAGTGCAAGGCCGAGAAATGCCCCATCACATCGTTCGTGCCATAGGGGATGAACTGGGTCGCCAGCAAAGGCAGCACCGCAACAACGCACACAAAGGCGAGCGCATTGCTCGCGAGCAGGGCTGGTGTGCGATAGAGCAATATGCCGAAACCGAAAAACGGCAACAGAAGGATCGCGTTCGTAACGTGCAATATCCGCCATTCCGGCAGGAAAGGCTCGATAAACGGCACGGCCACCAATATCGCCCACCACGGGCTTGTTCGCGATGCAATGCGCGTATCGATAAGCGCGGCGACCAAAAATATCAGCAGGAGCGCATCAATATACCACAGATGCTGATAGCCCTCGACATAGGCCAAAAACAGGCTGTCGTCGCGATGAAAGGCCAGTTTGCGCAAGCCCCAGAACATCAATGTCGCAAACAGCAGCGGGATCAGCAATTGCCCGAACTTGCGCTGCGCAAACTCCATAAAGCCGCCGCGTGTCGCAGGCATCGCCGCATAGAGAAACCCGGATAACGCCGTGAACAGCGGCAACCGGACCGGCGTGAACGCGTTCATGATGCCGTGCCACATCGAATCGAGCGGTATCTTGAGCCCCTCGTCCGCGCCGACCCCCACGACATGAAGCGCCACGATCAACACGCAGGCCAGGCCGCGCACCGAATTCAGATTGGCAGGTATCACCCTTAGGCTTTGTGTCCTCCCGATGCCGTCGCGCTGCTGGTCATGGGCCATCGCGATTAGCGCATCGATTGATTTGGTGTCCCAATCTTCGGGCAATTGCGGAATAATGGTTTCCAGCGCGAGCAGCACGTTGACATAGTGCAGCGAGTCTCCGCTCAGCGACAGGAAACTTTGCGTGCTGTCCTCGGCGCGCCTGCCAAAAACGGCGTGAAACGCCGCCGGGATGGACAAGGCGGGGGTTTCTCTGGTGATCGGGGGCGGGGTCGGCGTGGAGAGCGCCTGTGCGGTGGCACTGTCAGCATAAAGCCCGCTTATCTCGCGTCGCAGCACCTTTTGCGTCGGGGTGCGGGGGATTTCGTCGAGCGGAAACAGCGCGAAGCCATCGCCGATGTTCATGTCCCGCGCTACCGAAGCGGCTGCCGCGCGCATTGTTTCCACATCCGCGTCGCCGCGCGATGCGGCATAGGCGACCACCAGCCGTTGCCCGAGCAGCGGGTCGTTCCCGGCGGCGCAGGCGATTTCCTGATCGGCGCCGATCTGCGCCAGCAGCTTTTCCTCGAACAGTTCCGCAGGCACCTTGATACCGCCGACATTGACCAGATCGTCGGCGCGACCTTCGAAATACAGCAAGCCATCTTCTATCCGTCCCAGATCGCTGGTCATCAGCCACCCTTCGCTGTCCGTGAGCGGTTCCATGCCCGCGGCGGTGACGATGCCACAAGCGACATGCGGACCACGGATCATTATCAGCCCGTCCGGGGCGATGCGGATTTGAACGTCACCATTGGCGCGACCCACTGACGCGAGGTGCTTGGGCGGTTCCTCCGACAGGTTGAGGAACGTGGTTCGCGACGCTTCCGTCAGGCCATAATGCTGTATGATGCGGGCGTTGGGAAAAATACGGACAATAGCGTACTTCTCGTCCGCGCTCATCGCCTGGCTGCCGATTTCAAGCCATTTGAGTTTCTCGCCGATACCTTCGAACCGCGCGGCGCGCGCGAGGATCAGGCGGAGGAGTGTGGGCACGGCGGCAAGCGCGTTGACTTCGCCGCGTTCCAGCATAATTGCGAATTCGTCCACGCGAAAGCCCCGCGCGGGCAGGAAGCTGTGGCCGCCAGTGGCCGCGACGGCGCGGATCCGCCCCAGTCCGAACGAAAACGTGACTGGCACGCCAACATATTCGCGCACGCTTGCATCCAGGCTCTGCACCGCGATCAGCCGCCTCGAAACATCCGCCAAAGCGCGATACGACAGGGCAATGGCTTTGGATGCCCCGGTCGTTCCCGAAGTCAGCGTGATTTGTGCGATGCCCTCATCATTGCGGGGCGGGACATCGGCCGTGAACCAGCCGCTTTCCTCCGGGCAATCGACATGTTGGGCGGATAGGATACCGGCGGGCAGCACAGCATTGGCGCGGTCGATGGCGATGAACGGAATACCGCGGGCGTATAAACCGAAAACAGCGCGCAAAAAGGCGATGGAGCTGCGTTTTTCGACGGTGACAACTTCCAGGTTTGCTGAAACACTTGCCATTTGCCGCCTGAAAAACTTGAGTGCCGATTATGCTGCATCGCAGAAGGATGCAGGCACGGCAAGGTCATTCCCTCCGCAGTCTATCCCAAAAAACAGGGCACCTACCGTATAGCGCGTTCAGCGTTTCACGGCGCGGGCGCAGACCAGAAGCTCGAAATTCGGGTCGTTATAGTCGATCTGCTCCGGGGTCAGCTCGCGCGCGGCGAGGCCGTGGAGGTTGGCGACGCAGCTTAATACATTGCCATAGGTCTGCACGGTGAGATTTTCGCGCCCGAACACATCGCCGAACATCTTGCGCTTCGATTGCGATGTGAAGTGCCAATATTCCCCCCAATCATCAACCCCTTCGCGCCGCGCGACCCGCGACATGCCATGCGAGGTTGCCAGCACCACGCCGCCCGGTTTCAGGATACGGTGGAGCGTCGCGATGGCGGCCTCGATCTCGAAAATCATCTGCAACGTCTGGGTGATGATGATGCAGTCGAAGCTGTTGTCGGGAATGTGCGGGGCGTTGGTCAGGTCGGCAACGATCGTCGCCTGCGGATTGCCCTCGACATAGTTCAGCACATCGGGCTGCGTCACCCGGTCACCACCGAACTTGATGGTATAGGTCGGGTCGCCCATTTCGAGCGTGCGGCCCTCGACGTCGAGCGCGTGCTGGCCGAGGAATTGCTCGATATGATACCGCTCAATGGTCAGCAGGTCGCGGTCCTTGCCGAAGATTGGGCTGATCGGGCTGAGGCGATCGAGGCTTCCGAAGTTGACGCTGCCCACCGGCACGGCGTTGAGGCCGAGACGGCGCTGTTGTGCGCGCAGCCAATCGCGAGTTGACGCAGGCAAAACCTGCGTCGCGATGTCGCGCACCGCGTCTCTCAGCTTGGCGATTACAGGCATATGTTACGCCTGCTTCGCTTCAGCCGCGTTGGCGCTCTTATCCGTCAGACCCAAACCCTCCCGCTGCTCGGCAATCACATCGTCGATGATCTGGTCGAGCGAGGTGCGCGGGCGATAGCCGATGAACGTCTCCAGCTTGCGCACATCGGGTACGCGGCGCTGCATATCCTCGAACCCGAAGCCATAAACTTCCTTATAGGGCTTCTTGACGATGCCGGATTTGGAGCCTGTCTTTTGCTTGATCTTCTCGGCAAGGCCATAGATCGAGACTTCCTCGTCATTGCCGACGTTGAACACATGGCCGATGGCGTTGGGTGCGTTGAGCAGGCGGGTCAGCGACTCGACAGCATCATACACATGGCCGAAACAGCGCGACTGGTCGCCGGTGCCGTGGACCGTGATCGGCGCGCCCTTTAACGCCTGGCTGACGAAATTGGGCAGCACCATGCCATAATAGCCGGTCTGGCGCGGGCCAGTGGTGTTGAACAGGCGCACGATGATGACGCGGATGCGCTTTTCATAGGAATAGGACAGCGCGAGCGACTCATCGAGCATCTTGGCAACGGCATAGGACCAGCGCAGGTTGGCGGTGGCGCCCAGCACCAGATCGTCTTCTTCGGAGAACGGCACCTTTTCGGCTTTGCCATAGACTTCGGATGTCGAGGCGATGATGACCAGCTTGTTGCCGTTCGCCGCCGCATGGAGAATATTCTCGGTGCCGTTGACGTTGGTGTGGATCGACAGGCTCGGCTTTTCGAGGATCAGCTTGACGCCGACAGCGGCGGCGAGGTGGATCACCGCGTCGCATTGCTCGACCAGTTCCTGCACCAGCGCGGAATCGCGTACCGAACCGATGACCATTTCAAAATTCTGGTGGTCCTTCGCGCCCGCCAGATTGGCCATGTCGCCGGTCGACAGGTTATCGAGCACGACCACGCCATGCCCCATGCCGAGCAGCCGGTCGGTCAGATGCGATCCGATAAAGCCGGCACCGCCAGTCACGAGAATTTTCATTTACTACCTCCTAACGCGGACATCACGCGTTCATTGCCCCTGTTACACGCCACCTGGCGTACGACATTCAAATATTGTTCCATGACGACATCTTCGGTCCAGTGCGTTTCAAAAGCACGTCGTGCCTCCTGCGCGAGATTGTCCCGTCGCACGGCATCCTCTCCCAGTTCCGCGATCGCTGATCGCAGCTCATCCTCGTTTTCGAACATCAGCCCGCCGCCGCGCGCGATGATTTCCGGGAACGGCCCGATCCGTCGCGCGATGACTGGCGTACCGCTCCGAAATGCCTCGATCAGGATGATCCCGAATGTTTCATAGCAAATCGACGGGACAATCAAGGCCCGCGCATGTTCGTAATAGGCAGGTATTTCTTCCGGGTTAAGCCGCCCCACAAAGCGCACGCGTGGATGTCCGACCGCCTGTTCGCGCAGGGTCGCTTCATAATCGCCCGACCCGACAACCAGCAGGTCCGGCCCTTCGTCGCCGGCAAAGGCGGGAATGATGTCCTGCACGCCCTTGATCTTCTCCAGCCGCCCCACGAACAGGAAATAGGGGCGAGAGTGGGGCGATGGCGCACCGCTGGCGGGCGGCATGTCCGGCAGGAAATAGGGGACGACCTGCATATCCGGCGCAAAACCGAAGGCGCTGTGCTTGTCGCGGCTGAAATTGCTTTTGGCGATGAAGGCATCGACATGGCTGGCCTCGCGTTCCAGCTTGCCGGTCCAGCGCCATAGCTGGGGAGGGCGCCTGTAGGATATCGTGCATCGCAGGCAGTGGCGCTCTTCGCACAGCTGCGTGTTTTCCCGCCACAACACATGGGTCGGGCACACCAGCCAATGTTCATGCGCTTCATAGATTTTGATCGCGTCGCCGATCCCCAGCAATCCGGGGCCGCCAACCAGCGATACGTTATGAAACCAGATGACGTCGAACTTGTCCTTCGCCAGCAACTCTTTCAGCCGTTTGGCATGGACCACGGGGCTGCCGAACTGATGGGTCAGCAGACTGCCGAATGTGCCGAGCGGTGATGAAAGCTGGATCACCTCAATGCGCGGATCCTCCTCGATTGGCGCGGGCGCACTTGTCGCGAGCGCCATATAGGCGTCCTTGTCGTGAATGACGGTAATCGCATGACCACGATCGGCAAGCGCGGTCGCCAGACGCTTGATGCCGATCCCGTCCCCGCCGAAATTATACGGTGGGTAAAAGGTCGTGAGCATGGCAATTTTCAGCCCTGACGGGTGGATCGGCTCAATAGTCATCGCGCAACATAGTTAAAGTGGAGAATCATCCTTGTTTAAGCCAATGTGACAGATCTCTCTTTATTAATTCTTGCAGTTGCGAAATATCTTCACGCAACACTTCGAGCAAATGTGCTTTTGCGCTTGGCGACAGGGTGTCGCGCGACAGGTTGTGGCGGGACACCTTGTCGCGGATCACCCGGCGCGCGCCGTTCGGAAGCACCATTCCCGCGAGCTTGGCAATCGGGTTCGGACGCATGACCAGCGCCTGAAGCCAGACATGGCGCGGCTGTCCTCCCATGTTGGTTTCATGGCTTACATCCGGCACGAAGTTCGGGTCGACGCCGATGAATTTGAACATCTCGGCCAGCATTTTGCGGGGATCGCTCCGGTAATCCTCATACAGGAATATCTTGAGCTGATCGGCCGGAAATTGCGCATAAAAGCGTTGCAGTTGCTCATAATACCGCGGGAAGTTGCTGTATTGAAACAGAGGTTGCCAATGGGCGGCGAGGCGTTGGGGTTCGGCGGCCAGCGCATCATCGAAGCTCGTCAGCGGTTCGATCATCTGCGCACGGGCATAGAGGAAATGAGAAAACGCCTGCTCGACAGGGTTGCGCAGCACCGCGATCATTTTCACATCCGGCAGGCGCGCACGAATCCGGCGGGCTGATTCCGGCTGATACAAATATAGCGGCGTGGCTTCTCCCATCATCTTGCCAGCGGGCGCATCGGCGAACAGGCGCAAATACTCATCCCAGCTCGCTACAGAATTATTGACGAATTCTGCGCCCGGCCCACGATAATCGAGTGGTTTGCCTTCAAAGGCGAAATAATTGGTTTCCTTGATGGCGCTCATGAACACGTCAGGATGTTGACGAACCAGACCATATAGGGCTGTCGTACCGGCGCGGGCCGCACCGATAATCATGAAGTTGGGCGCCTTGGCCATTGATTGTGAAGTCCCCTTAACTATTCCATAGCACATGCTAAGCACAACAGTGGTTAATTTTACGCAAGCAGGGGTATGATGGCGCAGGACATTGTCGTCGGATCGGGGCCGAGCGGGCTTGCGGCGGCAATGGCGTTGATCGCGCGCGGGCGGGACGTGTTGATGCTCGACGCCGGGATCGAAATGGATGCCGATGCGCAGGCGCTACGCACGCGGATGGGGGCGGGTGCGCCCGATGATTGGTCGGGGGCGGATCGCGAGGCGATTGGCGCGGTGCGGCGGTCCGAGAAAAGCGACAGCATTCGTCCGTTTGGGTCCGATTTCCTGTTTCGCGTGCCGGCTGAAATGGCGGCGTTTGATGCCCCTAATGCGGTCCACGCTTTGCGCCCGTCCTTTGCCAAGGGCGGATTGAGCAACGGCTGGGGCGCGTCCACTCTGCCCTATCATGCGCGTGATCTTGACGATTGGCCGATCGATCTGACCGACCTCGCGCCGCATTATCAGACGATTGCGCCGATGATCGGCATGTCGGCGCAGCGCGATGGCCTCACCGATTTTTTCGATGCCGTACCGATCACGGAAGAACGCCCGCTGCCGCAAAGCAGACAGGCGACGCAGATCCTCTCGCGGATGGAGAAAAAACGCGCCGAGCTTGACCGGATCGGCGTGCATTTCGGCGCCTCGCGTCAGGCGATTGCGCCGGGGTGCCTTGCCTGCGCGATGTGCCTTTATGGCTGTCCCTATGGTTTGATCTTCAACGCGGCGGTGCAGGTTGAACGGCTGGCCGCAGAGGGGTCGCTACGCTATCAGGGCGGCGTTATCGTGACTGGATTTTCGGAACACGGCGACGGCGTGACGGTCCACAGCACTCAGGGCGTGTTCGAGGGGGAGCGGCTGTTCATCGCTGCGGGCGTGTTGCCGACCGCGCAGTTGGCGCTTGGATCGTTGGGACTGGCTGACCGCTGGTTGACGATCCTCGACAGCCAGCATTTCTATTTGCCGATGCTGCAACGCTGGTCGTCGGGCCATCCCGCGCACGAACCGCGTCATACGCTCGCCCAAATGTTCTGGGAAATAGATGACCCGGCGGTGGACCCCCATATCGTCCATGCGCAGCTTTACACCTATAACGACACTTATGCTCCTGATATGGAGCGCCGGTTTGGGCCATTCGCTGGCCTCGCCAAGCCGCTGATCGAGGCGATGAGCCAGCGGTTGATCGTCGCACAGACGTTCCTGCATTCGGATGTTTCCCCGGCGATTGGCGTCAGGCTGACCGGAGCAGGGGCCCGCGCGCGGTTGGAATATAAGCGCATCGATAATGCGGGGACCGCCGCCGCCATCGAGCGCGCCAAGCGCCGGATTGCACAAGCCGGGCGGCTGGGCGGTCTGATCCCGTTAACGCCTTTACTGCGACCGGGATCGCTGGGCAGCAGCTTTCACTGCGGCGGCACCCTGCCGATGCGCACATCCCCTGAAGCGGGGGAGACGGACGTGCTGGGGCGCCCGGCGGGGTGGAAGCGGGTGCATATCGTCGATGCTTCGGTACTTCCGACTATCCCGGCGCCGACGATTACCTTCTCGGTTATGGCCAACGCGCATCGGATCGCGAACAGCGCCTGACTTCAGTCGTTGGCAGGCGGAAATTTCGCGCGGATATAGTCTTGCGTCAGTCTCAGCCCCTGTTCCGGTCCAACCAACGGCGCGCGCAACTCGGCGCTGGTCATTGCTATGCTGGCGATGCCGCGCGCATGGA
>JBDTLS010000116.1:0-8530 GCA_039934655.1 Sphingobium sp. | reverse complement strand
TCGACCGGCGACCACATCACCGGCTTGGCGCCGCGATAGAGCTGGCCGCTCTCGGCGAACTTGAGCAGCTCGCCGACGATCGCGGCCTCGGCCTCGAACTTCATGGTGAGATACGGGTCTGCCCAGTCGCCCATCACGCCGAGCCGCTCGAACTGAACGCGCTGCACTGCCACCCATTTCTCGGCATAGGCGCGGCATTCGGCGCGGAACTGGGCGACCGGCACCTGATCCTTGTCGAGCTTCTTCGCGCGGTACGCTTCCTCGACCTTCCATTCGATCGGCAGGCCATGGCAATCCCAGCCGGGCACATAAGGCGCGTCCTTGCCGAGCAGGGACTGGCTGCGGACGATGATGTCCTTCAGCACCTTGTTCATCGCATGGCCCATATGGATGTCGCCATTGGCGTAGGGCGGGCCGTCATGCAGGATGAAGCGTTCTTCGCCCGTGCGGCCTGCGCGCAGCTTGCCGTACAGGTCATCCGCCGCCCATTTCGCGGCAATCGCCGGTTCCTTCTGCGCAAGACCCGCCTTCATCGGGAAGTCGGTTTGCGGCAGGAATACGGTGGATTTATAGTCTGGGGTGTCGGTGCTGTGCGCGTCGGTCATTTGTCTGTACTTATATTCCGTTCGGTTCGAGCAGCCATCGAGCCAAAGCCGAGATGGCATGTCGAGAATGATTTCTCGACCACGGTTCTCGGCTACGCTCGAACCTCGCTCGAAACGAGCGGGAGCTTATCGCTATCAGCGGAGTGCCTTAGGGCAGGAGTGGCCTTCCCGCAAGGATTTGCCGTGCAGCCTCGCAATCGGTCTGCATCTGGGCGGTGAGCGCGTCGAGACTGTCGAACTTCGCTTCGGACCGGATATATTCGATCAACTGCACCTCGATGTTCTGGCCATAGAGGTTTTCGGCGAAATCGAAGAAATAGGGTTCGAGCAATTCCTTGGGCGGGTCGAAGCTGGGGCGAATACCAAGGTTGGCCGCGCCGCCCAGCACCCGCCCATCGGGCAGCAGGCCGCGCACCGCATAAATGCCATATTTGGGACGCAGATAGCTGCCCATGTCGATATTCGCGGTCGGAAAGCCGATGGTGCGGCCCAGCTTGTCGCCATGCTGCACCGTGCCCGCAATCGCAAACGGGCGGGTGAGGAGGCGGGTTGCGGTGGCGCAATCGCCGCTCTGAAGCGCCTCGCGTATCCGGCTCGACGAGATAATCTGCGCCTGATCCTGAGCCAGAGCCTGCACATCCTGTACGGGCGCGACGGCGATCGTGCGCAATCCCGCTGGTTCACCCAGTTGCTGCAACAGGGCGACCGAACCGCTCCGCGCCTTGCCAAAGGTGAAATCCTCGCCCGTCACAATGCCTGCCGCGCCGACCTGATCAATCAGAATCTGGACAAATTCCTCGGCGCTTTTGCTGGCGAGCGCGGGCGTGAAATGAAACACCAGCATCGCGTCGGCACCCGCCTGGCCAAAAAGGCGTTCGCGCTGGTCGAGCGTGGTGAGGCGAAACGGCGGCGTATCGGGATGGAACAGGCGGACCGGATGCGGATCGAACGTCGCGACGATCAGCGGGCGGGATTCTTCGCTCGCCCACCGCGCGGCGCGCGCGACGACGGTTTGATGACCGGCATGAAAGCCATCGAAATTGCCCAGCGCCAATATACTGCCGCGCAGGTGTGGGGGCACCGGGCTATCATTTTCGAGCCGTTCCATAGTCGGCCTATACGGACAAGGTCGAAGCTGCGCAATCAGGCGCAAACGCCAGCCTCATGCGCCGGATACCCGCCGCAGCGTGACAAAGCTGTACGCGGGCCGCCCACCTTCCGCCGCATGATCCTCCCGCGCATCCTCCTGCCATGTCGCGGTATCGAAAGCGGCGATGCTGGTGTCGCCCGCAACATCGCTATATATTTGGGTAAGCTCAATGCGGTCAGCGATGTCGAGGAACAGGGCGAATATCTCTGCGCCGCCGATGACCGAGATTGTGGGCGCATTCGCCAGCCGTATCGCTTCTTCGACGGAGCGGACGACTTCTGCGCCATCTTCCTGCCAGTCGGGATCGCGGGTCAGGACGATATGCCGCCGCCCGTCGAGCACGCCGGGCAGGCTGTCGAAGGTCTTGCGTCCCATAATCATCGGGCGGCCCTGCGTGAGCATTTTGAACCGGCGCAGGTCGGCGGGCAGGTGCCAGGGCAAGGTGCCGTTATGACCAATGACGCCATTGTCGGCGCGGGCGAGGATCAGGACGATTTCCGGGCGGGTCATATGGTCGTTTGAACTCCTCGTGTCATGACCCCGGCCATGCTTATGATACCAGCCGGGTGACATGACCCATTTTACGTCCCGGCCGCGCTTCGCTTTTGCCGTACAGGTGCAAATGATTGGCCGGATCGGCGAGCAGGCTCTGCCATTCACACGCTTGATCGCCAATCAGATTGCGCATGACAATGCCGCCCGCCACAACCCGCGTAGACCCAAGCGGCAGGCCGCAGATCGCGCGAATGTGATTTTCGAACTGGCTCGTCAGCGCGCCCTCAATCGTCCAGTGGCCGCTGTTGTGTACACGCGGCGCCATCTCGTTGAATACGGGGCCATCGGCCGATGCGAAAAATTCCAGCGTCAACACGCCGACATACTCCAGCGCGTCGGCGACGGTGCGGGCGAGGGCGCGGGCTTGTTCGACCTGAGCCAGGATCACCGGCTCGGCGGGCAGGGTGGAGGTCGCCAATATACCGTCGATATGGACATTGGCGGGGCTATCCCAGAAGCGGATATCGCCATCCGCCCCGCGCGCGAGGATGACGGAAAACTCCTGATCGAAAGTGACGAAGCCTTCGAGGATGGCGGGGGCATGGCCGATAGCTTCCCATGCTGCGCTGGCTTGCGCGGCGTAGGTGATACGCACCTGTCCTTTGCCGTCATAGCCGAAACGATTGGTCTTGAGGATCGCGGGCGTGCCAATCTCTCTCAAGGCATGTTCCAGATCTTCGAGACTGTTCACCGCGACAAACGGCGCGGTTCGCCCGCCCAGTCCCGTGACGAAGCTCTTCTCCTTCAGCCGGTCTTGCGCAATTTTCAGGGCTTTCAGATTGGGTCGCACCAGCCCATGCCGCCCCAAAATCTCGATCGCTACCGTGTCGATATTCTCAAATTCATAGGTGACGACGTTCACCGCATCGGCAAACTGGCCGAGCGCGGCTTCATCGTCATAAGCCCCTTGCGTCCAGCGCGGCGAAACGTCTGCTGCGGGGCCGCTCGCCTGCGGCGCGAATATATGTGTGCCATAGCCGAGTTGCGCTGCGGCGACAGCGAGCATCCGCCCCAATTGACCGCCGCCCAATATACCAATGATAGAGCCGGGAGAAATGACTTTCATTCGGGTTCCTGCGCCACGTCCGCCGTCTGCTTCGCACGCCATGCGTCCAGACGCTCAGCCAGCGCAGCATCTGTGGTCGCCAATATGGCGGCGGCGAGCAACGCGGCATTGACCGCACCCGCCCGCCCGATCGCCATCGTGCCGACCGGAATGCCCGCTGGCATCTGAACGATCGACAACAGGCTGTCCATGCCCTTCAATGCCTTTGATTCAACCGGAACGCCGAGCACCGGCAGGCGCGTCATGCTCGCGGTCATGCCGGGCAAATGCGCCGCGCCGCCTGCGCCCGCGATGATGATTTTCAGCCCGCGATCAACCGCTCCGGTCGCAAATTCCACCAGCCGGTGCGGGGTACGGTGGGCCGATACGACCTTGCTCTCATGCGGTATGCCAAGCGCATCGAGGGTTTGCGCAGCGTGGGACATGGTTTCCCAATCCGACCGACTGCCCATGATGATGGCGACCGAAACCGGTGCGGACGGGTCGCTGTTGTCGCCTTGCTGGCTTGCCATGATGCCCCCCCTCCTGTCCGGCCATGTCCGACATTGATTCCGGCATTGATGAAGTCTGGGCCTTAGCCAGCATGGCTTGATGGGGCAATGGCGGATTGAATATCCGATCCTTTTTCCCGCAACGCCAGAGCGGTTTGCGATCCGATTGCATCGGCTCGACCGCTCTGTCCTATTGTCTTGCCGCGTTTTCCGAGTCGTCAGATGATTCCACCTGACTGGAAAACGCTCCAAATAGGATTCACGAGATGGAAAGGATATTTTGCCACTATGATATATAGCGCTGTGGTCGAAAGCGGTGCGTAGCGTTCCCATGACGATGGGCAGGTAGGAAGGGAGAGACAGGATCGTGGCAATACGACCGGTTAATCGAGAGCAGAGTTTACGGGAGGTCATTTCCTCGCCAGCGGCGGCGCAGATGCCGACGTTTGGCGCGTCCGATATGGCGGAGCTTCGTCAGGAAATCTCAGGTTTGCGCCTTGAATTGCGGATGCTCCGTATCGCTAACGCCGAACTGGAGCGGGTCGCGGTGCGGGACACGCTCACGCCGCTGCACAATCGTCGCTATTTCCTGAGCGCGCTGAACGAACGCATCGTTCGGCGCAGCCGCTATGGCGCGCACTGCGCCATATTATTCGTGGACATCAACGGCCTGAAACATATCAATGATGTGCATGGCCATACGGCGGGCGATTACGCGCTGATTCACGCGGCGCAGATTTTGAGCGCGCAAATTCGTACCAGCGATGTCGCGGCGCGGCTTGGCGGCGATGAGTTCGCGCTGATCCTCGAAGAAGTGACCGAGCGGCAGGCGCGCACCAAAGCCAATGACCTCGAAAAGCTGATCGGCAAGAGCGTCTGCGCTTATGGCGAAGTCGTGTTGCCGATGTCAGCCGCGATTGGCCTGACCATATTGGAGGAGGATGACCGCGAGGATGCGGTTATCCAGCGCGCCGACGCCGACATGTATGCCCGCAAGCGCGCCTGGTACGACGCTCAGCGTTCGGCCAAATAATAACGGTCGAGCGCGTTCAGGGCGTCATCCAGTTCATAGACGATTGGCTGTCCGGTCGGGATCTCTAACGAGGTAATGTCGGCATCGGCGATGTTGGACAGATGCTTGACCAGCGCGCGCAAGGAATTGCCATGCGCCGAGATGATGACGCGCTTGCCGCTTTTGAGTTCCGGCGCGATCCGGCTTTCCCAATAGGGGAGGACACGCGCGATGGTGTCCTTCAGGCTCTCGGTCGTGGGAATTTTTATGCCCGCGTATCGTCGGTCGGCTGACAGGTCGAACGCGCTGCCTTGTTCCAGCGGCGGCGGCGGGATGTCGAAACTGCGACGCCAGACATGCACCTGTTCCTCGCCATGTTTGGCAGCGGTTTCCGCCTTGTTGAGGCCGGTCAGGCCGCCATAATGGCGCTCGTTAAGCCGCCAGTCCTTTTCGACCGGCAGCCACAGCCGCCCCATTTCTTCCAGTGCGAGGTTGAGCGTTTTGATCGCGCGGCTTTGCACCGACGTAAAGCAACTGTCGAAATCCAGCCCCTTGTCCTTCATCAGCCGCCCGGCAGCGCGCGCTTCCTCTGCGCCCTTTTCCGTCACATCGACATCCCACCAGCCGGTGAAGCGGTTTTCGAGGTTCCATGACGACTGGCCGTGGCGGATAAGGACGAGCGTGGGCATGATGCGCTTTCTCTCAACAGAGTGATTTCGAGGCAGGTGGAATTACCTGCCGGCTCGGAAATCACGGAAACAAAGAAACTCAACGAGTCTAATGATCGCCAGCAGGCGTCGGGATTGCGCCACTCCATAGCGCGAAAATCATCAGGCGCAACTTGCCCGCCTGCGTTCTTCGTGGAAAAAGCCGCTCATTGGAAATGACGCAACAGGAGATTCGGGCGATGGCGATTGAACGGCATGTGCATGTGCACGGCGGAACGGGTGGTCCATTTGAATCGATGGCGGTTTATGACCCTGCGGCGGGTGACCAGCCGGGCCTGTTGCTGTTCCCCAATTTTCTGGGAACCAAAGAATGGGATTTCGCCAAGGCTGAATTCCTGGCGGCGATGGGGTACAAGGTTCTGGTCGTCGATTATTACGGGCAAGGCAAACGCGCCACGGACATGGAAACGGGCGGCGCGCTGATGACCGAGCTGGTGAGCGACCGCGCGTCAATGCGTGACAGGTTGCTGGCGGCCCATGCGGAGCTGAAAAAGCTGCCGGGTGTCGATGCCGCTCGCACAGGCGCGCTCGGTTTTTGTCTGGGCGGCAAATGCGTGCTCGACCTCGCGCGGGGCGGAGCGGATATTTTGGGCGGGGTCGTCTTTCACGGCGTATATGACGCGCCGCCGTTCCCGAATGCGAAAATGACGGCGAAGCTGCTGGTCTGTCACGGCTGGAACGATCCGCTGTGCCCGCCCGATGCAACGGTCGGGCTTGCCGATGAGCTGACGGCAGCGGGTGTTGATTGGCAAATTCAGGCGTATGGTCATACCGGTCATGCGTTCACCGCCAATGACGTGCCGCTCGACGCGGGAGCGACGTTCGGGTTTCAGCCCGACACGAATCGCCGCAGTTGGCAGGCGATGGGTAATTTCCTGCGCGAGATTTTTGGTTGAGTCTGTTGGCTTGATCTAACCATTTTCGTCATTGCGAGCGTAGGGAAGCAATCCAGCGGCGGTTAACCAGATTGCTTCGCTACGCTCGCAATGAC
Organism: Sphingobium sp.; assembly: GCA_039934655.1. Lineage (GTDB taxonomy): Bacteria > Pseudomonadota > Alphaproteobacteria > Sphingomonadales > Sphingomonadaceae > Sphingobium. The sequence continues at coordinate 1,932 of JBDTLS010000116.1, read as the reverse complement.
CATTAAGTGTAGGTCATCGACCGTTAAATTTCCTCGATAATCTCCGCCAGCACGGCCATGCAGTCCTTGCCCAATTGCATGGACCGGGCGGGCGACCAGCCGTAAACGGGATCGGGCAGATCGTCATGATCCTTGAATGGCATTTCGAGGGTCATCGACACCGCGCCATAGCGTTGCGCAAGCTGCGCGGTTGACATGCCGAGGTTGGCGCGGCCGGGCGCGCCGATCGGATAGCCCCGCCGCGTCTGGAAATCGGGTGTGCGCGCCGACAGCAGGTCGCGATAGCGGTTATACAGCGCCAGCCTGTCCTGCCGCAGATCGGGTATCCCCTCAAAGCCTGCGATAAACACCGCCGGGATCGCTTCATCGCCATGCACATCCATCGCGAAATCAACGCCGGTGCGATCCATTTCGGCGCGGACGGCGAACACCTCCGGGCTGCGCTCCATGCTGGGTGCGGCCCATTCGCGGTTGAGGTTCACGCCCACTGCATTGGTGCGCAGGTGCCCTCTGCGGCTGCCGTCCGGGTTCATATTGGGCACGATATGGAATGTTGCCCTTTGCCGAAGCAGCCGCGCCACCGAGTCTTCGGCGTCGCATAGCCGATCCAGTACGCCTTCCATCCACCACTGCGCCATCGTCTCGCCGGGATGCTGCCGCGCGTAAAGCCACACCTGCTTTTCGCCTTCGCCAAGTGTCAGCATATCGAGCGGCTGGCCATCGAGCGTCTGCACGAGTTCGCGTACCGTTACCCCCGGCTCATTCGCGGCCCATGCGATCAGCTCGTGGTGGCGTTCCATCGAATAGGGCGCGAAATAGGCGACCCACAGCGCGTCACTTTCCGGCGTAACATGGATGGTGAGCTGGCCATCGGCGTAATCGGTGTCGGCCATGAGCCAGTGTTCGCGGTCCGCGCTGACGCGGGCCTTATATCCAGACCAGCCATCGGGATAGGCCGAATCGGCGCAGTTGGTCAGCACGAGTTGCACCGCTTTCCCGGCCGCGCCGCTCAGCCGAAAATGAAACCATTGAAAGAAATCGCTTTCCTGATCGCGCAGGATTTCCAGCTCGACCCGGTTGTCATCAATGGAGAGAATGCGAATATTGCCGCCGTCAAAGGCGCTCGTTACGGAAAGGGTCATTTGACCTTTATAGTCTGCCCCGATTGCCCCGGATAGCCCCCGAAGAGGGCGGAGGCGAGCTTGGCTGCGGCCAGGCTCGGCTGGGCGGCGGGTGTGCCTTCCTTCGCCTCTGTGCGGGCACGGCCTTCCCAGATCGTCAGGTTATCGCTGCGCCGGCGAATCTGGACGGACAGGCTTGTCGCGATGACATTTTTGGGCTTGCCGGACAGGTTGATGCCGATGCCAAGACCAATGCCGCTGCCATAGCTTCCGGTCGAGCCGCCTACGCCGACGCTGACCGGGGACCGCTGCTGCGCCATGCCGGGTTCGCGTATATTGCGGTCGATCGTGACGGCGGCGACATATTCGCTCGGCTTGCTCGTCGCGGCCTCGCTGAAACCGATTCGTTGCAGCTCCTGAGCCACCGCAGCCGTATAGGTGCGAAACTCCATGCCGTCGCTGCCCCCGCCCAAAGCGGCGCTGCCCGGCGCTTCCTCAATGGCGATCGTGCCGGTGGTTGCGGGCGCGTCGATGTGGAAGCGCGTTACTTCGACCGGGGGGACGGCCACTGCGCAGCCGCTCATGCTCGACCATGCGACCGCAAGCCCGATAAATACTGCCTTATTCCGCATGTTGGCTCTCCCCAATGGCTGCCGCCCGGCAGGCAAGCAGTTGCGCAATGCATATCATAACGCATGTGCGCGCCGATTGCTGCATGTTGCCTGAACGGTGGAAAAGGTCGACCAAAATTTTTGGCGATGGGCTGTCCCGGCCTTGACTTTGTTCTTGATGAACCATAGGGGCTGCGCTT
>JBDTLS010000115.1:0-8544 GCA_039934655.1 Sphingobium sp. | reverse complement strand
GTGGTGGTGACACGCCCATCGAAAGGCGTGAAATACTTGCCGGGAATGACGCAATTCACAGTAAATTGCACAAGTTGGTGGCAAGCGCGCTGCGCTGATTTCACATCTCCCTGAAAAAGCTGCGCTGCACGTGCGAGCAGCCCTTGCTTCATCGCTTCAGCAGTCCTAAAGCCGGGCTTGAAACCGAAAGTTTCAGCCTTGCTGAAACAACAATGCCACTTTCCTGTTCAAGGGGATTCCTTTGGTCGATCTTGCGGAATATCTGCCGATCCTGCTGTTTCTGGGGGTGGCGTTGGCGTTGTCGAGCGCGTTTGTGTTCCTGCCGATGGCTGTTTCGCGGCTGACCGGCGCGCATAAGCCGGATACCGCAAAGCTCAGCGAATATGAATGCGGCTTCCCCGCATTTGAAGACCCGCGCAGCCAGTTCGATGTGCGTTTTTATCTGATCGCGATCCTGTTCATCATCTTCGATCTGGAAGCGGCGTTTCTGTTCCCTTGGGCGGTCAGCCTGAAGGAAATCGGCTGGGCCGGATGGGCGTCGATGATGGGCTTCATTTTCGAACTGGTGCTCGGCCTCGTCTATGCATGGAAGAAGGGAGCGCTCGATTGGGAGTAGAACTTGAGCGGCTTGGTTCCGGCCCGCTTCTGGCCCCCGGCACGCAGCCCGATCCTGATTTTTTCAACTCGCTGAACGGCGAAGTCAACGACAAGGGTTTCCTTGTCACGTCGACCGAGGAGCTGTTCCAGTGGGCGCGTACCGGCTCTTTGTGGTGGATGACCTTTGGCCTCGCCTGCTGCGCGGTCGAGATGATCCACGTCAACATGCCGCGTTACGATATGGAGCGGTTCGGTGCTGCTCCGCGCGCGTCCCCGCGCCAGAGCGACGTGATGATCGTCGCCGGTACACTCTGCAACAAAATGGCCCCGGCGCTGCGCAAGGTCTATGACCAGATGAGCGAACCGAAATATGTGATCTCGATGGGGTCATGCGCGAACGGCGGCGGCTATTATCATTACAGCTATTCGGTGGTGCGCGGATGCGACCGGATTGTGCCGGTGGATATCTATGTGCCCGGATGCCCGCCAACCGCCGAGGCATTGCTCTATGGCGTGATGCAGTTGCAGCGGAAAATCCGCCGCATTGGGACCATTGAACGGTGAGTGTGACGCTACATTCCGCCCCCAAGATTGCGGTCATTGACGGCATCAGGCAAGAAATCGCAGGCCTGCTTGGGTCCGACCTCATCGAGACTATCGAGGCCGCCGATGAGCTTGGCTTTGTCGTCGCACGGGACAGCATTGTCGCGGTGATGACCAAGCTGCGTGATGTTGCGAAGTACCAGCAACTCGTTGAGATCGCTGGTGTCGATTACCCGGAGCGTGCCGAGCGGTTCGAGATGGCCTATATGCTGCTCAGCCTGACGCGCAATCACCGTATCCGCATCAAGGTTAGCACGGACGAGGACACGCCCGTCCCGTCGATCACCTCGGTCTGGCCGGTCGCGGGCTGGCTGGAACGCGAAGTGTTCGATATGTACGGCGTGATTTTCGCGGGCAATACTGATTTGCGCCGTATCCTGACCGATTACGGTTTCAAGGGTCATCCGCAGCGTAAGGACTTTCCGCTGACCGGCTATGTCGAGCTGCGCTATTCCGAGGCCGAAAAGCGCGTCGTCTATGAGCCGGTGCAACTGGCGCAGGATTTCCGCAGCTTCGATTTCATGTCGCCGTGGGAAGGCGCGCAATATATTCTGCCCGGTGACGAGAAATATGTGGCGCCCGCGCCGCCGCCTCCACCGCCAGCGCCTCCTGCTGCGCCTACGCCGAAGGTAACGGAGGCAAAGGCTGATACCGGGGCCGGGGAAGCCGCTAATAAGACCGCCGCCAAAGCATCGCCTGTGAAAGCGCCGCGCGCTGTAAAGGCCGCACCCAAAAAGACACCGGCAAAAGCGCCCAAGAAAACCGGGGGTGACGCCTGATGTCCGACTATCTCGAAAAGCTGGATCATATCACCGATGCCGCTGACCCGGAACTGGGCGATACGCAAATCCAGAACTACACGATCAACTTCGGGCCGCAGCATCCGGCGGCGCACGGCGTGCTGCGCCTCGTGCTGGAACTGGACGGCGAGATTGTCGAGCGCGTCGATCCGCATATCGGCCTGCTCCATCGCGGCACCGAGAAGCTGATCGAGTACAAGACTTATTTACAGGCGCTGCCCTATTTCGACCGGCTCGATTATTGCTCGCCGCTCGCCATGGAGCACAGCTATGTGCTCGCCATCGAGAAGCTGCTGAACCTCGAAGTGCCGGAGCGCGCGCAATATCTGCGCGTGTTCTTTGCGGAGCTGACCCGCATCTGCAACCACATGCTCAACCTCGGCAGCCATGTCATGGATGTCGGCGCGATGACGCCGAACCTGTGGCTGTTTGAAATCCGCGAGGATTGCCTGAACTTTTTCGAGCGCGCGTCGGGCGCGCGGATGCACAGTGCGTATTTCCGCCCCGGCGGCGTGCATCAGGATGTGCCGCTCAAGCTGCTGACCGACATCGCCGACTGGCTCGACACGCGCTTGCCGAGGCTTTTCGAGGACGCGATCAGCCTCGTTGCCGACAACCGCATCTTCAAACAGCGCAACGTCGACATCGCGATTGTGAGTAAAGAGGACGCGATTGCATGGGGCTTTTCCGGCCCGATGATCCGCGGCTCCGGCATCCCGTGGGACATCCGCAAGGCGCAGCCTTATGATGTGTATGACCGCATGGAATTCGACGTGCCGGTCGGCACCAACTTCGATTGCTACGACCGCTTCATGGTCCGGGTCGAGGAAGTCCGCCAGTCCGCGCGCATTATGAAGCAGTGCCTGAACGACATGCCCAATGGCCCGATCGCTTCCGATGACCGCAAGGTGGTGCCGCCCAAGCGCGGGGAGATGAAGCAGTCGATGGAGGCGCTCATCCACCACTTCAAGCTCTATACCGAGGGCTTCCACGTCCCGGCGGGCGAAGTTTATGTCGCGACCGAAAGCCCCAAGGGCGAGTTCGGCGTGTACCTCGTCGCCGATGGCACCAACAAACCCTATCGCTGCAAAATACGCCCGACCGCGTTCAGCCACCTGCAAGCGATGGATTTCATGTGCAAGGGTCACATGCTCGCCGATGTCACCGCCATATTGGGCGCGATGGACATCGTGTTCGGGGAGTGTGATCGGTGAGTATATCGTCGACTGACAACTGTGAAATCGCAGGTATTGATTGCACGGTTTCCTCTGAACGGGACGATTTTGGTTCGCGTGTCACCGTCAAGGTAACAGGCAGTAATGGCTTATCTCTTAAATTTGACGTTGCCGTTGATGTCGTTGCCGATGCTCGTGCTCAAGGTGGATCGATACGCTTGGACAACGAATGGTTCATTTCGACCGCAAAACAGAAATTTGAAGAGTTGGTTTCTGGCAATGTCTGACCCCACCCACATCCCCGATGAAACCGAAACCCGCGCGCGTTGGGGCGGTTTTGCATGGACGCCCGAAAACGCCGCTCAGGCAAAGGTCGTCATCGCGCGCTATCCCGATGGGCGGCAACAGTCGGCGATCATGCCGCTGCTCGATCTGGCCCAGCGGCAGGTCGGCACGGAGACGAACACGCAAGGCTGGCTGCCCGTGCCGATCATCGAATATATCGCCGCGCAGCTCGATATGCCGTACATGCGCGCCTATGAGGTCGCGACCTTCTACACCATGTATAACCTCGCACCGGTCGGACGTTTCCATGTGCAGGTATGCGGCACGACGCCGTGCATGTTGCGCGGTTCCGATGATGTCATGGCGGCGTGCAAGGCGAAGGGAATGCACAAGGGCGGCACCACCGCCGATGGTCTGTTCACGCTAACCGAAGTCGAATGCCTGGGCGCGTGTGCGAATGCGCCGATGGTGCAAATCAACGACGATAACTACGAAGACCTGACCTTCGCGAGCATGACATCGATCCTCGATGACCTTGCGGCAGGAAAGCAGCCGAAGATCGGCCCGCAAATCGACCGCCATACCAGTGCGCCAGAAGGTGGCCCGACGACGCTGAAAGAAATGGTCAGCGAAAATCATGATTATCGGGGGGCATGGTGATGAACATACAACCTCCGTTCAGTTCGAGTATCGAGCTTGTCGAGATGTCGAGAACCCTGCGCGTAATTTCTCGACGGGCGCTTCTCGGCTTCGCTCGAAGCTGCTCGAAGCGAACGGGCTTAATATCGGAGCTGCGGCATGACTGACGCACCAGCCCCCTTCGTTGGCCCGCTGTCCGATAAGGACCGCATCTTCACCAACATCCACGGCTTTCAGGATTGGGGCATCGACGCTGCGATCATGCGCGGCGATTGGGACAACACCAGGAAACTGCTTGAAATCGGCCATGATGGCATCATCGACATCATCAAGGCGTCGAATTTGCGCGGGCGCGGCGGAGCGGGCTTCCCGACCGGCATGAAGTGGAGCTTCATGCCCAAGGAAAGCAAGGATGGTCGGCCGAGCTTCCTCGTCATCAACGCCGACGAATCCGAACCGGGTAGTTGCAAGGACCGCGAGATCATCCGCCATGATCCGCACAAGCTGATCGAGGGCGCGCTGATCGCCGGGTTCGCGATGCGCGCGCGCGCCGCCTATATCTACATTCGCGGTGAGTTTATTTACGAGGCGAAGGTGTTGTTTGCCGCCGTCGAGCAAGCCTATGCCAAAGGCTTCATCGGCAAGAACGCCTGCGGTTCCGGCTATGATTTCGACGTGTTCGTGCATCGCGGCGCGGGCGCCTATATCTGTGGCGAGGAAACCGCGCAGATCGAAAGCCTTGAGGGGAAAAAGGGCCAGCCGCGCCTCAAACCGCCATTCCCGGCGGGTGCGGGTCTTTATGGTTGCCCGACTACCGTCAACAATGTCGAGAGCATCGCGGTTGCACCGACGATCCTGCGGCGCGGGGCGGCGTGGTTCAACAGCTTCGGTCGCGAGGGCAACAAGGGCACCAAGCTGTTCCAGATCAGCGGCCATGTGAATAAGCCGTGCGTGGTCGAGGAATCAATGAGCATCCCGTTCCGCGAATTGATCGACCGGCATTGCGGCGGCATTCGCGGCGGGTGGGACAATCTGCTCGCGGTGATCCCCGGCGGCTCCTCGGTGCCGCTGGTTCCCGCTGCGCAGATCATGGACGTGCCGATGGACTTCGACGGGTGCAAGGCGGTCGGCTCCGGCCTCGGCACAGCTGCGCTGATCGTCATGGACAAATCGACCGACATCGTCCGCGCCATCTCGCGATTGAGCTATTTCTACAAGCATGAAAGCTGCGGCCAGTGCACGCCATGCCGCGAAGGCACCGGCTGGATGTGGCGCGTCATGGAACGCCTGCGCACTGGCGAGGCGGACCTGAGCGAAATCGACATGCTGCAAGAAGTCACCAAACAGGTCGAAGGGCATACGATTTGCGCGCTGGGTGATGCTGCGGCTTGGCCGATCCAGGGGCTTATCAAGCATTTCCGGCCAGAGATTGAACGACGGATTGTGGAAGCCCAGGGCGGCGCTGCTGGCGGTATGATGGAGGCGGCGGAGTGAAACCCAGCGTCACTCAAGAACGGATCGAAGACGCATACCGTACCTTGGGGTATAGGGACGGCTGGAGATTCATGAGTTGCCCCCAAGCCAATTTCGCGAATCCGTCCACTCTTCTGATAACCTTGAATCCCGGTGGGGGTGCCGGGCAGGATGTTGCCAATCCTACTTGGTCACAAGAGCGTGGTAGTGCCTATCTCCATGAAGCATGGGGAGATCGACCTGTCGGACAGGAATCGCTGCAAATTCAAGTTCAGAAATTATTTGAGATGATTGACCAGCCGATCGACAAGGCTGGTTCGGCGTATTTTATTCCTTTTCGTAGTGCGCGATGGGCGAACCTTGAAAATAGGGACAAGGCAGTCGCGTTCGCACGATCACTCTGGGTTGATTTTTCGCAAGGTATGAAGCCGAAATATGTGATTTGCATGGGCAATATTGTTGGCAAGTATATGAAAGATTTATTCGGAGCTGAAAGGCTTGAAAAGAGGCCGACTGGTTGGGGAAATATTTCACTTAGCATGGGTGAAACTGCCAGTGGGGGTCGTTTTGTTATCCTCCCACACCTCGGTACATTTAAGCTGTTCTCGAATAAGAATTGTATTCCATCCTTGAGAACGGCATTTGGAATAGAAGGTATCCATCATGCCTAAACTCACCGTAGATGGGGTAGAGATCGAGGTGCCTGCTGGCGCGACTGTGTTGCAGGCGTGTGAGCTGGCGGGCAAGGAAATCCCGCGTTTTTGCTATCATGAGCGCCTCAGTATCGCGGGCAATTGCCGCATGTGCCTTGTCGAAGTTGCGCCGGGGCCGCCCAAGCCGCAGGCGTCGTGCGCGCTGCCCGCTGCCGAGGGGCAGAAGATCCGCACCGACAGCGCGATGGTCAAAAAAGCGCGCGAAGGGGTGATGGAGTTTTTGCTCATCAACCATCCGCTCGATTGCCCGATCTGCGATCAGGGCGGGGAATGCGATTTGCAGGACCAATCGGTCGCGTATGGCAAGGGCGCGAGCCGCTTCGCCGAGAACAAGCGCGCCGTCACCGAGAAATATATGGGGCCGATCGTCAAGACGGTGATGACGCGCTGCATCCAGTGCACGCGCTGCGTCCGTTTCGCCGAGGAAGTCGCGGGCGTGCCGGAAATCGGCGCGATCGGGCGCGGCGAGAATATGCAGATCACCACTTATCTCGAACATGCGGCCAAGAGCGAGCTGTCGGGCAATGTGGTGGACCTGTGCCCGGTCGGCGCGCTGACATCGAAGCCTTACGCGTTCGAGGCGCGGCCGTGGGAGCTGAAAAAGACTTTCGGCATCGATGTGATGGATGCGCTCGGCACCAATATCCGCATCGACAGCCGGGGGCGGCAGGTGCTGCGCGTATTGCCGCGTATCAACGATGACGTGAACGAGGAATGGGCGACCGACAAGGCCCGCCATCATGTCGATGCGCTGGTGCGGCGGCGGCTCGACAAGCCCTATGTGCGGACCGGCGGCAAGCTGGTCGAAGCAAGCTGGGACGAGGCGTTCGCGGCGATTGCCAAGGTAACGAAATCCGCCAAGGGCAGCGTTGCGGCGGTGGCGGGCGATATGCTTGACTGCGAGACCATGTATGCCGCGCGCGAACTGGTGAAATCGCTCGGCGGCACACAGCTCGAGGGGCGCCAGACGGGCCTCGCCTATGATGTGTCTAACCTCGCGGCGGTCAATTTCAACTCCACGATTGCGGGCGTTGAAACGGCGGACGTGATCCTGCTGGTCGGCACCAATCTGCGCTGGGAAGCGCCGCTGATCAATACGCGGGTTCGCAAGGCGATCAAGAAGGGCGCGAAGGTTTTCGGCATCGGGCCGGAAGCAGATTTGACATATAAGGTCAACTGGCTGGGCAATGACGCGGGCTTGCTGACGAAGCTGCCCAAGGATGTGGTTGACGCGTTCAAGGGTGCGATGCGGCCATTGTTGATCGCGGGCGGCGGTATCCTCGCCAAGGACGGCGCGCATGGCGCGACGCTCGCGCTGGTCGATACGCTGGGCCTGGTGAAGGATGGCTGGAACGGCTATAACGTCCTGCACTTCGCGGCGGCGCGCATGGGCGGGTTGATGCTTGGCTTTGCGACCGACGGCGGTGTCAAAGCGATTGCCGCGAGCAAGCCGAAGCTGCTGTTTTCGCTGGGCGCGGACGAAGTGGATTACGGCCAGTTCGGCGACAGCTTCAAAGTCTATATCGGTCATCATGGCGATGCGGGTGCACATGCCGCCGATGTCATCCTGCCCGGCGCGAGCTATGCCGAAAAGGCGGGCACCTATGTCAACCTCGAAGGGCGGGTGCAGCGCGGTGAACGGGCGGTGTTCGCTCCGGGTGACGCGCGTGAGGACTGGGCGATCTTGCGGGCGCTGAGCCAAGTATTGGGTAAAGCATTGCCCTTCGACAGCTTCGTTCAATTACGTGCCAAGATGTTTGCCGATGTGCCCGCGCTTGGGCAAGAAGGTCTGGTCAGCTATGCTTGGGCACCGCCCCGGCTCGCCACCAAGCCATCGGGGGAATTCGGCCATCCGATCAAGGATTATTACCTGACCAACAGCATCTGCCGCGCCTCACCCACGATGCAACGTTGTTCAGCGGAATTGCTCCACGGCGAAGAATTTGCGGAGGCCGCGGAATGAGAGGGCAACAAAAAGTCCTCCCCTTGCAGGGGAGGTGGCAGCGCGAAGCGCTGACGGAGGGGCGTTACGGCTTAGGGAGAAGCCCCTCCACCGTGCTACGCACGGTCCCCCTCCCCATGCAGGGGAGGATTTCAGGATGACCGCCTTCTTCCAAACCCTGGGCATCCCCTTCGCGGGCGCGTGGCTGCTTTCGACGATCATCGGCATATTGCTGATCGCGTTGCCGCTCATGCTCGCCGTCGCGATGATCATCTATGCCGATCGCAAGATCTGGGCGGCGATGGCGCTGCGCCGCG
>JBDTLS010000114.1:0-8585 GCA_039934655.1 Sphingobium sp. | reverse complement strand
CGAAGGGACCGATCAGGATGCTTTATGTTATCGGCAAGGAGTTCACGGGATTTGAACTTGAGGCCCTGTGGGACGACGGCAGGTTTGGGCTCAAGCACTGGCACGATTTCAGCCATATCGCTGTAGTCACCGATCACGCTTGGATGCGTGCCATGGTTGGCATGTTCAGGCCTTTCTTTCACGGCGATGTCCGGCTGTTTGGACTCTCCGAATTGCCCGCCGCGAAAGACTGGGTCGCAATTGCAAAAAAAGCGGCTGCATGATCGTGGTTGTGCCCACCGTCGCGCTTGCGACACGAGTTTTTAGAACACTCCAGAGCAACTTCCTGTATAAGCCAGGCTAAGTTCCGCTTCGCGCCGTCTTCATCTGGCGAAACCGGAGAATCACCCGCTTTTCTCGAACGCACGGGAACGCAGGAACAGTTATGCCACTGATCGGAGTGCAGCCTGTGGTGGTGAGCACAAAGCCAGCCTTCGGCCAGTTCTCAGCATTCTTGGCGTCGTCATTGCCACGTGCGGCCTTGGTAACCCGGCAGGAGAGAGAATACTTTCCATGCAGGCCGGCCATCAGCTTCTCGACAAACGAAGGCGTGTGGCGCATCGACCCTCTATTGGTTAGGCAGGTCGCGCTCGTGCGGATTGAACCAGGATACAAAAGCATCGCCAGGATCGACAATGACAAGCTGAACCTGGCGGAAGTGAGCGCGATCGGTATCGGCGGCATGATTGGCGGCGGCATTTTTGCCGTGTTGGGCCTTGCCATCGCTACGGCGGGTCACGCTGTCGTGCTGACCCTCGCCGCCGGCGGCGTCATCGCCCTGCTTACGGGGTTATCCTACGCTCATCTTGGACTGCACTTTCGCGGCGACGGTGGCACCTTCACCTACATCGAAAAGGCGTTTGCCGCACCGGTGATCGCCGGGTGCGCAGGATGGCTTCTCGTCGCCGGCTATGTCGGAACGCTGGCGCTCTATGCCACTGCGTTTGGTGATTATGGTGCGACGCTGTTCGGCCACGGCGGTGCCCGACCAATTACTGCGGTGCTCGCCGTGCTGGTGCTTGTCGGCTTTCTTGGGATCAACTTGCGTGGCGCACGCACGTCGGGAAGCGTCGAGCTTGGCGTCGTGGCGATCAAGTTGCTCATTCTCGCGGCCTTCGCCGTTACCGGCGTCATAGGCATTAAGGCCGACCATTTCGTGCCGCTGTTCGATCGTGGCGTCGTCTCGCCGCTGGTGGCGGTAGCGCTCATATTTGTTGCCTATGAGGGATTTGAACTCATTCCCAACGCCATCGACGAGATGCGTGATCCTGCACGCAACCTGCGCCCCGCAATCGTCATCGCCATCGTGCTCACCACAATCATCTATATCGTGGTCGCGGTCGCAGCCTTGGGAAATCTTACCCCGGCACAGATTCAACAGGACCAGGAATATGTGCTCGCGGTCGCGGCGCGCTCGACATTGGGGCAGACGGGCTTCGTCCTGATCGGCATCGCCGCGCTGCTATCGACTGCTTCGGCCGTCAACTCTACCCTGTTCGGGGCCGCCCGCCTCGCCATGGTGATGGCGCGCGAGCACGCCTTGCCGCAAGTGTTTGCGTTGCAGGAACGCACCCGTCCGGTCCCTTTTGTCGCGCTGCTTGCGCTGACTGGACTTTCGCTGCTGTTTGCGTTGGCCGCACCATTGGCCGCCATCTCAGGCTTTGCTAGCGCGACCTTCCTGCTGATATTCGCCGCTGTAAATTTTTCGGCGCTGCGGCTGGCCGGCCACATCCGGCTGTCGCCACTAATACCACTCACTGGTGGCCTACTCGCCACCGCCAGTCTCGGCTTGCTTCTCTGGCACGATTGGCAGGAGGACAGGCCCAGCCTGGACTTGCTTCTGGCGGTCTACGGCAGTGTCGTTGCCATCGAAGTTGCAATGACTTTGCGACGCGACCGACGATTGTTGTCGCCCGAACCGCAACAGTGACTGAGGATCCGAAAGCTGGGAAGACTTAGCAAGACCATGATCTAACATTCTCATTCAGGTGGCAAGATTCTTCGAAAAGCTATGGCTCGATCGCGAAAGCGTTGTGCCCGATCGGTTATCGTCGCAGCAACATTTAAGCCGGTCAGGGGCCTCGTTTTCGATAATGGCGCTACGTCGGATAAATGTCCGCTTCGTGCCCAAACTCGCCTTTGCGATTCCAACCAAAAGCTCATTTTCGGAGCTTTTCGATGCCCAGCTCGCGCCACATCCAGATAAAGTCATACGTGGCCATCGGATCGGTGTCCTCGGCCTGGTATCCGCTTCGGTTCTCTAGGAATTTCAACCACTCAACAAGCCGGGCGCGGCCTTTGGTGGTCTTGGACGCGGCTCGTGGTGTGATGTCTCCGATCATGCCCACGGGCTCGTCGAGGATTGCACGATATTGCTTGTCGAGCATGGCGTGAACCAGGGGTGTCGCAACTTCGGGCGGTATTTCAGATGATGGTGTGGACTGACCACCGCGGGCGGCCATCGCCTGCTCAATCGTCTCAATTTCTGTAAGCGGTGTGCCGACTGACACGCCAAGCAGCTTGCTCAACAATGCGGTGCCCAGGGCTGCGCGCTTTGCCGAATTGGCTGACAGGAACAAGGCGCGGCCCTGGAGTTCCAGATTTCCAAGCACCGTCTCTCCATCTTGATTGGTCGTCCTCATCATCAAGCCCTTGGGCTTATTGGTCCCGCGCGCGCCCGTATTCACCGCCTGAACCCAGTTCCAGAAATGCGTGTTTTCGCGGTGCAGCGCCGACTCGGTATCGAGCAATTTGGCGATGTCATTATGCGTCTTTCCTCGGGCGAGTGGAAAACGCACACGGTGGAGCATGATTTTATCACCGTCGCTGTTGACGACGTGCGGTTTCACAAGTCCGAGCGCCTTGGTCAGAACATCAAACAGCCACGCTGCGGTGAACATCGGCGCGATGCCGGCAAGCATTTCATCATCAAGGTCGATGCTCGATGCCTTACTCCGTTTCCCTTCAGCAGTTCGAAGTCTGCTCAACAGCGTGTCTGCGCCCTCATGGCTGAAAGGGAGTAATGCCCCGGATAGCACATGCCCCTTGCCTTCGGGGACGATCCTGCTGCCGATTTTGTCCCATTGCTGCAATGTGCGCGTTGCCGTGCGTTCCGTCACTTTGACCGGTTCGCCGCCGCGCACGAGATCGCTTGCGAGGAACGATTGGCCGGGCACAATCTCGCTGATTTCATAGAGACTGAATGCCGAATCCCTGATGGCGCGCATATAAGATTTGGTCGGAACCGATTCATTCCATCCCCGACGCTTGAGATAGTCATCAACAAGGTTCAATCCGTCAGGCTCAAACCGGCGCGTCATCAAATCTTCAAGCGCGCAGCCAAAGAGGATGCCGGCATAATGATTGCCAAGCAGATCGCTGATGTCGTCCGACTCAAGGCCAAACTCTTCCATCGCTTCGCCGCAATGATCGGAAATGGCATCCTGAAACGGATCACGCCAATCTTCGCGGCCGACAAATTTGATAATCCGCGATAGATCATAGCCTCCCTTCATAACGTCTCCATCGATAGCTGCCCCTGACGGTGGGCGGCAACGATGCGCGATACCGTGGGTTGGCTGATTTCATAGAGCCGAGACATTTCAGCAGCGGACTTGCGACCGGAGATCACGCTCTCGGCGATCTCAAGCCGCTTTTTAGGATCGAGCTTTTTGCGCCGCCCGCCAATCCGGCCTTCGGCTCGCGCCGCAGCCAGCCCAGCGCTGGTGCGTTCGCGGATCATGGCGCGCTCGAACTCGGCAAAGCTGCCGATCATCTGCATCATCATGCGTCCTGCAGGCGTTGTGGTATCAATATTCTCGGTCAATGATCGAAATCCGGCCCCTCGAGCGGCAATGCGGTCGAGCAGATGCAGCAAATCCTTGAGCGACCGCGAGAGCCGGTCGAGCTTCCACACGGTCACAACATCACCGTCGCGCAGCTGGTCGATCATCCGGTGCAGCTCGGGACGATCCCAGCGCCCGCCGCTGGCCGCTTCCTCAAATACGCGTTCACAGCCTGCGTCTTTGAGTGCCCGAAGCTGGAGCGCGGCATTCTGATCGTCACCCTTGGATATGCGGGCATAGCCAATGAGCAATTCGTTTCCTTTCATAAACGCTCGTTTGCGTTGCAGGTTTTGCACACACCAACATCTGCGATGCACTGTCTTTCAATATCCTCTTTCATTAGCTTAGCGAATGGCAAGTGGTTTATGAAGGAGATTCGGTGATGCCACGACTTATTCCGATGACGGAAAAACAGCGCGTGGCATTGTTGACGCTACCCGAGACCGAGGAAGAGGTTGTCCGCTATCATAGTCTCGACGCCGATGACCTTGCGGCCATCGCTGACACCCGAACACCAGAGACTCGATTGAGCTATGCGCTCCAGCTCTGCTGCTTGCGGCATCCAGGGCGTCACCTGCGCAAAGGTGACGTGCTGCCCGCAACCATGCTGGATCATATTGCGGAACAGATTGATGTCGATGCGGCAGTCATCGCGGCCTTCGCCCGCCGCGTGCAAACCCGCTATGAGCAACTCGCGACAATCAAGTGCCGTCACGGATTTGAGGAACTAAACCACACCGTCCGTGCCGAACTGGCGGCATGGCTGGAGCGCGAAGCGATCAGCCTCACCGATGGTCGGATTTTGACCGAACGCTTGATCGTCAAAATGCGCGAGCGCCGCATTATCATTCCAGGCGTAAGCATCATCGAGCGCATGGCAGCAACGGCAATGCACAACACCGACACCAACGTTGCCGCGGAGATTTGCAGTCTTCTCGACAACGGGCAACGCAAAATCCTTGATGCTCTGATTTCTGAAAAGGCTCATGCCCGTCAAAGTAAATTGAGCTGGCTACGGGAACCTGCCTCGCGGGTCAGCGCACGAGGATTGCTCGAAATTCTCGACAAGATTGACTTGGTGCGCGTGTCCAGGCTGAATGATCTTAATATTCCCGAAGCTTATTACCTCCGCCTCGCGCAAATGGCGCGCGAAGGTGTGCGCTACACGGCTCAGGCACTTAAACAAATGGGCACGGCACGCCGCCATGCGACGATGGTTGCAACATTGCGCGAGTTGGAGGCAACACTCACAGACGCGGCATTATCAATGTTTGGTGCGCTTGTTGGCCGGGCCAATTTACGGGCACGAAAACGGCTCGAAGAGACAATTGCCGCCTCGGCGGTTCAAGGACGTGAACGCCTGATCCGTATCGCGTACGTGTTGGAAGCCCTCGCCAAGACCGCAAAAAGAGGCGGCGATATTGTCAGTGCGGTCACATCAGTCGCGACGCTCGACGTAATCGAGGCTGATGCCAATTTGATTTTGCGGACCACCAAGCCAGGACGCCCGAATGTATTGAGCGAGTTAGCCCCTGAATATCGTGTGTTCAAGCAGGTCGGTGATCGCTTTCTTGCCAGCTTCGCTTTCCACGGGCGAACCGCCACCAGCGGGCTGTGCGCCGCGATGGGGATGTTGGTCACACTCGGCGGCAACTGGCGTAAGTCGCTTCCCGTCGACGTGCCGCTCGGTCATATCGAAGCGCGCTGGCATCGTCATGTTGTCGCAAAGGGCAACATTGACCGCACCTATTGGGAGCTGGCTACATATTTTGCCGTATCGACGGCGCTTGCTTCTGGTGATCTATGGGTGCCGCTTCGAGCCGCGACCACGGATCGTTTGCACCGGCGATTGCAACCTCGATCCGTTCCGCTGCCATATCGAGCGCGGCGTTATGAAGTTCAACGAACAGCGCGTCTTTCGATTTGATGTGATGATAAAGGGAGCCGCCCAGAATGCCCGATTCCTCGCCGATGTCCCGAATAGACGTTCCACGATATCCTTTGCGCGCAAACAGTTGTGCGGCAACCTCGAGAATCTGGCGCTTGCGTGGGCTGATCGTATCGTCGAAACGTACTCTGGGCGCCAAAGAGCGGTTATTTGATTTCGCAGGTGTGCCATCGTTCATGGCAGCAGAATAGCACGTTCCTTCCTCCAAGCTATCCGCTCGGGTGATCGGTTGCGCAAAAGCCTGCCGTTGCCGCTGGAAGATGTAGAGCCTCGCCAAGCCGATGATGCGGTGCTCGTCGCTATATTCAACTCACTGGCTTAGGTTTCCGAAAATTGCGCGCGCAATGCCTTCTTGTCGATCTTGCCGACACTGGTGCGCGGCAGGCTTTCAATAACGACAAAACGGTCGATACGCGCATAGCGAGTGATGACGCCACTCTGGATGGCTCGGTCAATTGGGGCATTTATCTCAGCCAACGTCGGCGCTGTGCCGGGCCGCGAAATAATCACGGCCAGAGGGCGCTCGCCCCATTTGTCATCGGCAACTGCAATTACAGAAGCTTCTACCACGCTTGGGACGGTTGCGATCAATTCTTCGAGCTGAATGGAGTCTACCCATTCCCCGCCGGTTTTGACGACATCTTTCAACCTATCCCGAATCTGCACCTGGCCCCACTGGTCGATGGTCGCGACATCTTCAGTATGCATCCAGCCGCCTCGCCAGAGCTGTTCGGACGCGCCCCCGTCGCGGGTGTAGCAACTTGTCAGCCACGGCGCTCGCAACACGAGCTCGCCACGCGTCTGTCCATCATGCGGTAAGGGAGTCATGCTGTCGTCAACGATCTGGACTTGTACCAGCGGAACAGAAATGCCCGAGAGAGAGAGAGAGCGGTGACGGCCGCGTCTTCATGCGTAAAATGCTGCGGGAGGTGGCGCACGGCCTTTGCGATGATCGGACAGGTTTCGGACATGCCGTAACCGATACCGACCAGCATTCCCTGCTCACGCGCCCTCGCACATAGCGAGTGACGCAGCGCCGACCCGCCGACCGTCATCTTCCAGCCGGTCAGGTCCGCGCCGGTCTTTCCGGCAACGTCGAGCACCATCTCCAGGATGGTTGGGACGCCATGCGAGTAGGTGACGCCATGCTCCGCACGAAGTCTGCAAATCACCTCGGGATCATAACGGCCGGGGTAAACCTGGGTGAGCCCCAGCATGGACGCCACATAGGGCATCCCCCAGGCGTGAACATGGAACATCGGGGTTAGCGGCATGTAAACGTCATCGATCCCGAGGCTGGGCGACGCGGTTGATGCGCCAAATGGACCACAGGTCGCCAGCGTATGCAGAACTAGCTGCCGATGGGTAAAGCAGACCCCTTTGGGGTTACCGGTCGTACCCGTCGTGTAAAAGGTGGTCGCGACAGCGTTTTCATCGAAATCGGCGAATGGAAAATCCGGCGAGGCGATCGCGGAGAGGGTTTCGTATTCTCCTGTCGCCCAAGAGGGCAATTCGGCCTCCGTGCCATCCAGAATGGCGATGACGGCTTTCACGCGCGGCAGTTCAGGCAGGAAGGCGTCTACGATTGGAAAAAAGTCGTGATGGACGAGAAGGATTTCGGCATCGGCATGCTGGAGCGTGTATGCGATCTGCGGCGTAGGCAAACGTACATTCACGGTCTGCAGAACGGCGCCCATCATGGGCACGGCGAAATATGCCTCCAGATAGCGGTGGCTATCCCAATCCATCACAGCCACCGTCATGCCTTCTTTGGCTCCAACCTCGGTCAGCATCGAGGCTAACTGGCCTATCCGCTCGATGAGTTCCGGATAGCTGAACGACTCTCGATCGCGATAGATGATCCGAGAACCGCCCGCTTTGGCGAGCACACCGTCAAGCAGATGCCGGATTGTCAGAGGAAATCTATAGGCCTCAGCAGCCGGTTCAACAAAGCGCAATGGCATGATGGATTCCTCTTTTTCTCGGCGCGAGTTACCGATGCAGCCAGCGGATGGCGGTCTTCCGCGCGAGGTCTCTCGACAATGACCGCCGAACCATGTCCTGCAAAATCACCCTCGCCAATCGAGTCTGTCCTTCGCTTCCCCTGCTGCGGGATCGCGCGATCATCTCGGGCGCCACCATCGTGACCAGCCAGTGGTTCGCGAGCACATTGTTGTCGAAGATCTTGCGGAACTGATCGTCGCTGATCCCCGCCATCGGTCCGTAATACGGGTTGGACGCCGCGTTGCAGACGAGCAGGTCGATCTGGCCCGACCGCTCGCGAGTCTGTGCGACCAGCGCTTCCAGTGCAGCCTTGTCCGATATGCTCGCGGCAATCGCGATCGCGCGCTCCTCGCCATATTTCGCGTTGATCGCGGCGGCGACATCGTCGCAAGCGGGCTGCTTGCGGCTGGAAATCACGACACGCGCGCCGCGCCTGCGCAAACGCGTCGGCGATGGCGCGCCCAATCCCGCGCGACGAACCGGTGACGATGGCGACCTTGCCGGTCAGATCGAACAATTCCACGAACATCCTTTCCTCACGACGCCCCTCTATGGGGTCGATCGATGCCGCTGCGTCATTATTCAAATCATTGACAACGACCCGCGCCCCGCGCTCGGCAAGGGCGTGGGCACGGCCCAAACCGGCGCCGGCACCGGTGACAAAGGCCACCTGATCGGTCAGATCAATCATCGTTCTAGTGTCCTGATTCTGAAGTGGCTGTGATCTGCTGGGTGGCGACGCAGAATCG
>JBDTLS010000113.1:0-8673 GCA_039934655.1 Sphingobium sp. | reverse complement strand
TGACCATTGAATCATGCCGCCGCCGATTTTGCGAGAGGTAAATGGAGGCGCCCAGCTGCGTGGCGGCGGCGCATGGCGGACCCATAGCAAATAAAAAGGGGCCAGTTGCCTGACCCCCTCTTCACGATTTTAATCAGCTTTTGCGATCTGATGCGATCAGGCCAAAGCGGCCTGACCAGATGTACGGCGGCGACGCATCGAAGCACCGACCAGACCGATACCGGCGATCATCATCGCCCAAGTGGTGGGCTCAGGCACACCGCTCGTCAAGTGAACTGCGTCCACGTCGATATCGCTGACGCGAGCGAAGCTACCAGCCTCGGTGTTGGCTGCATTGAGAAATCCAGTGACGCTGAACGAATTAAATGCTTCTCCCGCATCCCCGGTGATCGTGAATTGCGTGTTGCCACCCTTCGTCAACAGCACGTTGTCAAACAGGATACTGCCGCCACCGACCAGATTGAGTACCAGATCAGCATAGAAGGATTTCTTGGTGTTGAACTTCAGCACATCGAGCGTGAAATCGATCATCTTGAAACCATAGTCGTCGCTTGTCGACGTCATCGAGAGGGTCTGGAACGGCCCGGATATCCTAAGCTGTCCCGACGCATTGGTCGTCAATACCGAAGGGCTGGTGAAGGTAAAGCCTACGCCAGCGGCCGTAACGCCGGTCACACTTGTTCCGGTCTGCGCACCCGTGGTGTTAACCGCAGTGGTCGCAGCGGACGTGTATGGCCCTGGCGTAAGAACCACCACAGCCGCAGCCGGGGTCGCGAATGCCATTGCAAATGCAAGGGGCGCCGCGCCTGCCGCCAGTTTAAAAATGTTTGTCATGGTTAGCTTAATCTTCCCTTTAGAGGCTCAAATTCAATTATATTAAATTATGCGTCCCCGTATTCGCAGGAGATATATTGCATATTCTCAGCCCATTTGCAACTGCGGTAAAATTCCATTAACCGCAATATCCACCGAAAAACCTACCCTGTCGTTTAACTGTCCCAAAATGAAGCAGTTAAAAATTGTGCGGTGCACTTAGAGCTTTTTCCAGTCAGGCGGAATTATCCGATGACTCAGAAAACACTGTAAAACAATAGGATAGAGCCGTCGAAACTCTTCTGGATCAATTTGGTTCCCGCGCAGGCCAAAACTTTTTACATTCTTCCAAGCCCTCCATCCGCCATATAATTTATCGGACGCGGACCAGCATCCCTTCCTGCGCCATGCAACAATGCAAATAAAAAGGGGGCCAGTTACCTGACCCCCTATTCAAATTTCAAAGCGCTTTACCTGTCAGGCCAAAGCGGCCTGACCAGATGTACGGCGGCGACGCATCGAAGCACCGACCAGACCGATACCGGCGATCATCATCGCCCAAGTGGTGGGCTCAGGCACACCGCTCGTCAAGTGAACTGCGTCCACGTCGATATCGCTGACGCGAGCGAAGCTACCAGCCTCGGTGTTGGCTGCATTGAGAAATCCAGTGACGCTGAACGAATTAAATGCTTCTCCCGCATCCCCGGTGATCGTGAATTGCGTGTTGCCACCCTTCGTCAACAGCACGTTGTCAAACAGGATACTGCCGCCACCGACCAGATTGAGTACCAGATCAGCATAGAAGGATTTCTTGGTGTTGAACTTCAGCACATCGAGCGTGAAATCGATCATCTTGAAACCATAGTCGTCGCTTGTCGACGTCATCGAGAGGGTCTGGAACGGCCCGGATATCCTAAGCTGTCCCGACGCATTGGTCGTCAATACCGAAGGGCTGGTGAAGGTAAAGCCTACGCCAGCGGCCGTAACGCCGGTCACACTTGTTCCGGTCTGCGCACCCGTGGTGTTAACCGCAGTGGTCGCAGCGGACGTGTATGGCCCTGGCGTAAGAACCACCACAGCCGCAGCCGGGGTCGCGAATGCCATTGCAAATGCAAGGGGCGCCGCGCCTGCCGCCAGTTTAAAAATGTTTTTGCTCATGATCTATACTCTCAAATGAAGTTCAACATTTAACCGCTGAACAAATCGAATCGGCAGGCGACTGTTGTTCTGCTGTTCGTTTTATACGGATAGTTTCCAGATCGTAATAATGTATTAACCATCAATATGCGCCTGTCCCGAAATGGCGCAACTTGACATATGCCTCCATCCCTTTATGAGCGGCGCCGGGCCACGCGGCCCCAACGCCGCGCGTGCTCTCTGTAAGGAGAAGCATTACATGACTGAAGTTACCATGCCGCCGCAGGGTGCGGCCTCGCAACCGTTCAAACCGAACACAAAGCCTGCGCGTCCGTTTTTTTCCTCTGGTCCCTGCGCAAAGCCGCCGGGCTGGGAAGCCTCCAAACTAGCAACTGAATCGCTTGGCCGTTCGCACCGCGCGAAGATTGGCAAGACGCGTCTTGGTCTCGCCATCGACCTGATGCGCGAAATGCTGCGTGTTCCCGATACCCATCGCATCGGCATCGCGCCGGGGTCAGACACCGGCGCTTTCGAAATGGCGATGTGGACGATGCTGGGCGCGCGCCCTGTGACCACGCTGGCCTGGGAAAGCTTTGGTGAAGGCTGGGTCACCGATGCCGCAAAGCAACTGAAGCTCGATCCGACCATCCTCAATGCCCCCTATGGCAGCATCCCGGATCTCGGCGCGGTCGACTGGTCGAACGACGTATTGTTCACATGGAACGGCACGACATCGGGCGCACGCGTACCGAATGGCGACTGGATCAGCGACACCCGCGAAGGCCTGTCGTTCGCTGATGCGACTTCCGGTGTGTTCGCCTACGACCTGCCCTGGGCCAAGCTCGATGTCACGACGTTTAGCTGGCAGAAGGTGCTGGGCGGCGAAGGTGGCCACGGCGTTATCATCCTCGGCCCCCGCGCAGTGGAACGCTTGGAAAGCTACACGCCTGCATGGCCGCTGCCCAAGGTGTTCCGCCTCGTGTCGAAGGGCAAGCTCAGCGAGGGCATATTCAAGGGCGAAACCATCAACACGCCGTCGATGCTGGCGGTCGAAGATGCGATCTTCGCGCTGGAATGGGCCAAGGGACTCGGCGGCCTCGATGCGCTGATCGCCCGCTCGGATGCCAATGCAGCCGCGCTCGACCAGATCGTTGCCGATCGTTCGTGGCTCGGCCATCTCGCGGCAGACAAGGCGACGCGCTCCACGACATCAGTTTGCCTGACGGTTGAGGGCGCAGACGAAGCGTTCATCAAGAAGATGGCAGCGTTGCTCGAAGGCGAAAAGGCCGCTTATGATGTCGCGGGTTACCGCGATGCCCCGGCGGGCCTGCGTATCTGGTGCGGCGCCACGATCGAAACCGTAGACATTGTGGCGCTCGGTCCGTGGCTCGACTGGGCTTACGCAACCGTCAAGCAATGAGCAGGCCAACTTTAAGGGAAATCGCTGAAGCCTCTAAAATGACTGAAGAGGAAGAAGCGAGCTACCAAATAGCCGTTGATCGACACCGCAAAGCGCGACGCAAAGCCACTTGGAAATTTGTAGGGGTTTTTTCCTGCTTAATTTTTGCTGCTGGATTTATTCGTCCTTTTGTTTCTGAAGCGGTAGGCGATTTGGCTCAATGGGCCGCGATTATACTGTCCGCTGTCTATGGATACCTAGCTTGGCGTCCCGTACGGAATCTTCGACAGTAGAATTTTATTCGCAATTATTTGTTTATAGGAGCATAACTATGCCCAAGGTACTCATTTCCGACCAGATGGACCCCCAGGCCGCGCAGATTTTCCGTGATCGCGGCGTGGAAGTCGATGAAATCACCGGCAAGACACCCGAAGAACTCAAAGCGATGATCGGCCAATATGATGGCCTCGCCATTCGGTCCTCAACCAAGGTGACGAAGGAAATCCTCGACGCCGCCACCAATCTGAAAGTCATCGGCCGCGCTGGTATCGGCGTTGATAATGTCGACATCCCTTATGCGTCCGGCAAGGGCGTGGTGGTGATGAACACGCCGTTCGGCAATTCGATCACGACCGCCGAACATGCCATCGCGCTGATGTTCGCGCTCGCCCGCCAACTGCCCGAAGCAGATACCAGCACGCAGGCAGGCAAGTGGGAAAAGAACCGCTTCATGGGTGTCGAAGTGACCGGCAAGACTCTGGGCCTGATCGGCGCGGGCAACATCGGTTCAATCGTCGCGAGCCGTGCGCTCGGCCTCAAGATGAAGGTTGCCGCGTTCGATCCGTTCCTGACCGCCGAACGCGCCGTGGAAATGGGTGTCGAGAAGGTGACTCTGGACGAGTTGCTCGCCAAGGCCGACTTCATCACGCTGCACACGCCGCTGACCGACCAGACGCGCAATATCCTCAGCAAAGAGAATATCGCCAAATGCAAGCCCGGTGTCCGCATCATCAATTGCGCGCGCGGCGGCTTGATCGATGAAGTCGCGCTTAAGGAAGCACTCGACAGCGGCCATGTCGCGGGTGCGGCGCTGGATGTATTCGCGGCCGAACCGGCCAAGGAAAGCCCGCTGTTCGGAACACCGAACTTCATCTCCACTCCGCATCTCGGTGCATCGACGAGCGAGGCGCAGGTCAATGTGGCGCTGCAAGTCGCCGAGCAATTGTCGGATTATCTGATGACCGGCGGCGTCACCAACGCGCTCAATATGCCGTCGCTGTCGGCCGAGGAAGCACCCAAGCTCAAGCCGTATATGGCGCTTGCCGAGAAACTGGGCAGCCTCATCGGTCAGCTTGAAGGCGAACACATCAAGGGCGTTTCGATCGAAACCGAAGGTCAGGCGGCACAGCTCAACCAGAAGCCGATCACCGCAGCGGTGCTCGCCGGGTTGATGCGCGTCTATTCCGACACGGTCAACATGGTCAACGCGCCCTATCTTGCCAAGGAACGCGGCCTTGATGTGCGCGAAGTGCGCCATGATCGCGAAGGCGATTACCAGACGCTGGTGCGGGTCACGGTCACAACCGATGCAGGCGAAAAGTCGGTCGCAGGCACCTTGTTCGGCCATTCGCAGCCCCGTCTTGTCGAACTGTTCGGCATCAAGGTCGAGGCTGATCTCGATGCGACGATGCTGTATATCGTCAACCAGGATGCGCCCGGCTTTATCGGGCGTCTGGGCAGCACCTTGGGCGCGGCGGAGATCAACATCGGCACCTTCCACTTGGGTCGCCGCAATCAGGGCGGTGAGGCCGTGTTGCTCTTGTCCGTCGATGGCACCGTGACCGAGCCGTTGCTGTGGGACATCTGCAAGTTGACCGGCGTGAAGAACGTCAAGCTGCTGCGCTTCGTCTGATCGCGCCCGATTAGATTATGTTCCAATGTCAGGCCCGCTATTTCGCACAGAAATGGCGGGCCTTTCTTTTTGCGCGTAGGTACGCGATTTACCAGAAAATCCAGTCTCCCCTTTTGCGGAAAATGCTCTAAAGGAGTGCGCGATGATTACAGCCTCGCACCTTGCCAACACGGGACTGCTTCCTGAAGGCCTGTCCGATCGCTTGCCGCCCCAGGCCGAGGCATCGGCGCGGCTGACGCGCGATGTGCTCGATACGCTTGGCGCGCATGGGTATAATCGCGTCATGCCGCCACTCGCGGAATTTGAGGAAACCCTGGTCGCCCGGCTCAAATCGGCGCGCGCGCAGGATCTGCTCCGCGTTGTCGACCCCGTGTCACAACTCACGCTGGCCCTGCGTCCTGACATGACCGCGCAGGTCGGCCGCATTGCCGCCACCCGCATGGCAGCGGCGGCCCGTCCGCTGCGTTTATCCTATGCCGGCCCGGTGTTGAAGCTGCGCGCCAATCAACTGCGCCCCGAACGCGAGCAATTGCAGGTCGGGGCCGAGCTTATCGGGACGGACAGCGTCGCCGCAGCCACCGAAATCGTCTCCATCGCTATCGAGGCCTTGCAGGCGGCTGGCGTGACCGGCATCACCATTGACTTCACCTTGCCCGATCTGATCGACCAGCTTGCCGCTGGCGCAATGCCGCTATCCGTCGACGAAGTGGAAGCGGTCCGCGCCGAACTGGACGCCAAGGATGCGGGCGCACTGGCCGCGTTGGGCGGCGGCGCACCGGCTTACCTGTCGCTGATCGAGGCTGCGGGGCCATTCCATACCGCGATGGATCGGCTGGAGGCAATGAATGCGGGCGGCGCGCTCGACAGCCGCACCGCAGCCTTGCGTGCGATTGCCAAGCCGGTCGGCTGGGACATAACATTGACACTCGATCCGACCGAACGCCACGGCTTTGAATATCAGAGCTGGTTTGGCTTCTCGATCTTCGCCGAAGGGTTCGTCGGCGAAATCGGCCGGGGCGGCAGCTACACCATATTACATGGTGATGGGCGCGAGGAACCGGCGATCGGCTTCTCGCTCTATCCCGATCCGCTCATCGACGCGGGCTTTGGCACCAACGCAGAACGCCGCCTGTTTTTACCACCCGGCGCAGATTTGGAGTGCGCAAAGGCGTTGCGCGCCGATGGCTGGCGTACCGTCGCCGCGCTTGACGAAACGGATAACGGCGCCGCGCTCGGCTGCACCCATTGGCTCGATGGCACAAAGACAACCGCATATTGACTCCCCTTTCGTCCCAGCGCGGGCACATGATTAAGGACTGAAAATTGGCGAACGTAACCGTGATCGGTGCCCAGTGGGGCGACGAAGGCAAAGGCAAGATTGTCGACTGGCTGGCCGAACGGGCAAGCTGTGTGGTGCGTTTTCAGGGCGGCCATAATGCCGGGCATACGTTGGTTATCGGCGATATGACCTACAAGCTTGCGCTGCTGCCCTCTGGCGTGGTGCGCGGCACTTTGTCGGTGATCGGCAATGGCGTGGTGTTCGACCCCTGGCATTTCCGCGAGGAGGTCACCAAGATCGTCGCGCAGGGGGTGTCGATCACGCCAGAGGTGCTGCATGTCGCCGAAACCGCGCCGTTGATCCTGCCGATCCACCGCGATCTCGACGCCCTGCGCGAGGACGCGAGCGGCGCGGGCAAGATCGGCACGACCCGTCGCGGCATTGGCCCGGCGTATGAGGACAAAGTCGGCCGCCGCGCCATCCGCATTTGCGACCTCGCGCATCTGGATGATCTGCTGTGCGCGCATCATGATGCGTTGCGCGCCGGGTTCGGGCAGCCGCCGGTCGATCGGGAAGCGTTGATCGCCGACCTGCGCGATATTGCATCCTTTGTGCTGCCCTTTGCCAAGCCGGTGTGGGTCACCCTCAACGAAGCACGCAAACGCGGCGACCGCATCTTGTTCGAAGGCGCGCAGGGCGTGTTGCTCGATGTCGATCATGGCACTTACCCGTTCGTTACCAGTTCGAACACGGTCGCGGGCACGGTGTCGTCCGGCACCGGACTTGGCCCCAAAAGCGCGGGCTTCGTGCTCGGCATCGTCAAGGCCTATACCACCCGCGTCGGCAGCGGCCCCTTCCCCACCGAGCAGGACAATGACATCGGCCAGCTCCTTGGCACGCGTGGCCGTGAATTCGGCACCAACACGGGGCGCAAGCGCCGCTGCGGCTGGTTCGATGCTGTGCTGGTGCGTCAGGCGGCAGCGGTTAGCGGCATCACCGGCATTGCGCTGACCAAGCTCGACATCCTCGACGGCATGGACGAGATCAAGATCTGCACCGGCTATATGCTGGACGGCAAGAAGTTCGACTACCTCCCTCCGCATCCGCAGGATCAGGCGCGGGTCGAGGCGGTGTATGAAAGCATTGAAGGATGGCAGGACACCACCGCCGGCGCGCGCAGTTGGGCGGAGCTGCCCGCTCAGGCGATCAAATATATCCGCCGGATCGAGGAACTGATCGAATGTCCCGTAACATTGGTATCCACGTCGCCCCAGCGCGATGACACGATATTGGTGCGCGACCCATTCGACGATTGATGTGATCGGGCCGGCCGCATCACCGCCCCGCAGGCCGCTCTAATGAAAGATCAGCCACAACACTAAAATAACCGGAATCGGCACACCGATCAGCCACAATAACAAGCCCTTACCCATACCCAGTCCTTTCGTATTGGTTAGGGGAAATAAACCCGCAGCGCGTGCCGAAGTTCCGTATTCACTCGGTTCGTCGCGGGAAAGCACACCCTCCCGATTGCACTGGCGGCGAAGAAATCAGCGCAATTTGGCGATCGAAAGGCCATCTTGCTTGGCGCGATCCTTGACCGATTCCTCGCTGCGGGTTAGCGCTTTCGCGATCGCTTTCAGCGCCATACCCTTCTTCGCGAGCGTGTGCAGCTTTTGCACTTCGTCGCTGGTCCACGGTTGCCGATGCCGTTCAAATCGTTCCGCCATTGATGCCCTCCTAATCCTGCGACCAACGCGCCCATATTGCCGTGGGGAGCAGCAGCCCGCGCGATTCTTCGCGCACGGCCAGTTCGCCTGCCTCCACCCGGCCCGGCAAATCGGCGAACGCCTGCCGCAGCAATTCACCAATCGCCAGCGCCGACATCCGCACCGCGTACACGGTCAGGAACAGGAAGCGGCTGTCCTTGTCCAGCAAGGCGCGGCACCCCGCGATCAAACCCGGCAGGTCTTCCTCCAGCCGCCACAGCTCGCCGTCCGGCCCACGCCCATATTTGGGCGGGTCGAGCAATATGCCGTCATAGCGGCGCTCGCGGCGGACTTCGCGCGCGACGAATTTGACCGCATCATCGACGATCCAGCGGATCGGCTTGTCGGCCATGCCGGACAGTTC
>JBDTLS010000112.1:0-8802 GCA_039934655.1 Sphingobium sp. | reverse complement strand
GCAGCACCGGGCGCATACCAGAGGTACAGCGGCACGCCCGACCGGTCATGCGCTTCGAGGAATCTGCCGATCACCGGATCGCCATTGGTCCAGTCGCCGACCATCATTGTGACACCTGCCTTGGCGAACGCTTGGCGTACCTCGGTCCGGTCAATGGCAGCGGCTTCATTGACCTTGCAGGTCAGGCACCAGTCGGCAGTGAAATACAGGAATACGCCATTGCCCTTCGCGCGCGCAGCTTCGAGCGCAGCATCGCTGAATGTGGTTGCATCACCCGCGACCTGACTGCGCGCTACCAACACAGGTAGCATTCGTGCGCCCACCCCCCACATCGCCAGCACGAGCAATGCCGCCGCCAGCCCGAACGATCTGCCCCGACGCTGCGTTCTACCGAGAACCAATAGCACAACCGTCACCGCGACGAGCAGCACCGCTCCGATCCCAATTGCCCCCTGTCCCCCCTGCCGCCCGACCAGCCACAGTAACGCAGCGGCAGTGAGCATCATCGGCACGCTCAATATTTTCTGAAATGTCGCCATCCATGCGCCGGGTTTGGGCATCGCACGGCCAAGCGCCGGAACATAAGCGATGGCAAGAAACGGCAGCGCCAGCCCCAACCCCAGTCCGGCAAAAACGCCCAGCGCCGCCGCGATCGGCAACACCAGCGCCGCGCCCAGTGCGGCGGCCATAAACGGCCCGGTGCAGGGCGTCGCCACGAACGCCACCAGCACCCCGGTCCAGAACGCCCCGTGCGTTCCGCCCTTGCGGGTCAGGTCGTCGCCCGCATCAATGGCGTTCAAATGAAATAATCCCGCAAGGTTGAGCGCAATGGCCCATGCCAGCACCAGCAGCAGCAGGATCACCGCCGGATTCTGCAACTGAAACGCCCAGCCAATGCTCGCCCCGCCCGCCCGCAACGCCAGCAGCGCCGCACCCAGCGCCAGACAGGTCAGCATGACGCCCGCGCTATAGGCCGATGCCTCGCGTTTGGCGGCGACAGGATCGCCCCCGCTGCGGGCAAGGCTGATCGCTTTCAGGCTCAGGATCGGAAACACGCACGGCATGATATTGAGCAGCAAACCGCCGAGCAACGCGCCCGTCAGTGCCCAGAATATTGGCCCCGCGCCCTGGTGCTCTTGCGCCGCAGCACCGAAGGAAATGGTCGTCCCCGTCGCAGGCACCGCGCCCGACACCGCGCTGATCGCCAATCCAGCATGTTCGCCGATCCGCAATATGCCGTCGAGCGTCGATATGGCTGGCCCGCCCCAGCGCGCCTCGACGATCACCGCGTCGCCATTACGGCTGATGATCTGCGGTGCGGCATAGCTGGTCGCGCCATCGGTCCTGCGAAAGAAATAGGGCTGCGTGATGGATGCGCTCGCCGGAAAGGGAATGGCGATCCGCACAATGTCACCGCGCCGCTCAAAGCGCGCCTGTCCTCCCAATGGTCTGGGCAGGCGCGCGCGATAGTCATCAAACTCAGCGCGGCGCATGGGCGATACCGCGCCGTCCCCGACCGTCAATTCAATCGACAAATCCTGCTGTTCGGGAACGCAAATCGTCTGTGTACAGGCCAGCCAGTCGGCATGGACTTTGAACGGCAACCTATCGCCGGCGCGTGCCTGCTTGGGGGTTTCCACATCCACCAGCACCGCATAGCGCCCTTCATACACATGGTTCATCAGGCCGGAGAGCAACAAAGTTTCCGGCACCGGATAGCGCAATGCCCCTGCCCTCGCACCGGACGGCAAAGACCAGCGCAGTTCCATGCCCTTGCCCGCATCGCCCGGATTTTCCCAATAGCCATGCCAACCGGGCGCTGGGGTCATCACAAACGCCAATGTTACATGCTGTCCGGGGGCCGGATGATCGGTTTCGGTAACCAGCCGCGCCTCAACATGCGGCGCACCGCCGCCCAGTTGCGCCCGCGCGGCCTGCCCCGTCAAGCTCATCCACAGCAGCGCCAGCACTGTCATCACATGGACATGGAAATACCGCATCGTGCCTCTGTCATCCATGATGCAAGGCAGCTAGGATCGCCGCCTCCATCGTCGCGCAAGGAATGTGTATGCCAGCCCGCTCCAGCTTCCGCTCCCTATCGGCCGTTGCCTTGATGCTGTCCAGCATGATGTCTGCGCAGCCCGTCTATGCGCAAGGCCCCACCCCGCCGCGCCTGCTGATCGTCATTTCGGTGGATCAGTTCTCCGGCGACCTGTTCAATCAATATCGCGGCGTGCTCCCCGGCGGATTCAAGCGGCTTGAGGAAGGCGCCGTGTTCCCGCGTGGCTATCAAAGCCATGCCGCAACCGAAACCTGTCCCGGCCATTCGACCATCCTGACCGGCGACCGGCCCGCGCGCACCGGCATCATCGCGAATACATGGTACGACATGGCGTCCACGCGCAAGGACAAGGACGGCAGACAAGACAAGGCGATCTATTGCGCGGAAGACGAAACCAGGGGCGCATCGTCCCGCCCATCCGATTATGTGCCCTCGCCCGTTCATCTGAAAGTACCGACACTCGGCGACCGGATGAAGGCCGCCGACCCGCGCTCGCGCGTCGTGTCGGTGGCGGGCAAGGACCGCGCGGCGATCATGATGGGCGGCGCGCATACTGACGAAATATGGTTCCTGCGCCCGACCGATCATGCGCAGTTCATTACTCTGGCGGGCAGGACCAACACTCCCGCCAGCATTATACGCGCCAATCAGGCCATCGATACTGCTCTTGCGGCACCGGCGGGTCCATTCGATCTCGGCGCGCAGGCGAACATTTGCGCCACACGCAGCCGCACCACCGCGATAACCCCCGACCTGAGCATCGGCACCGGCCGCTTTGAACGCAAGGCGGGGGACAAGGCCGCGTTTCGGGCCTCGCCTGAATCGGACACCGCCACATTATCCCTCGCCAGCAGCCTGATTGCCGACATGCGGCTCGGCAAAGGACCAGCGACCGACCTGATCGCCATTGGCCTGTCCGCCACCGATATTGTCGGCCATCGCTATGGCACACAGGGCAATGAAATGTGCACCCAGATCATTGCTCTGGATACCATGCTGGACGGCTTTTTCCGTACCCTCGATGCGCAGGGCATCGACTATGCCGTGGCGCTGACCGCCGATCATGGTGGACAGGACGCGCCTGAACGCGCCGCCGACAGCGCCATCGTTGATGCCAGCAGGGTGGACAAAGCGCTCACCCCCAATGGCCTGAATGCGGCGCTGGCCAAGGCCACCGGCTTGAGCGGCCCCTTACTCTATGGCGATGGGGCGGCGGGCGACATCTATCTGGCGTCCACGCTTACACCCGCCCAGCGCAGACAAGTTGCCACCGCCGCGCTCAAAATCTGGCAGGCCCATCCTCAGGTCGCCGCCGTGTTCACCCATGATGAATTGGCCAAATATCCTCTGCCATCCGGCCCGCCCGATGCCTGGAACATCGAACAGGAAGCGCGCGCCAGCTTTGACCCCGCGCGCTCCGGCGATTTCGTGGTACTGCTCAAGCCGCGCATCACGCCCATCGTGGAGGCTGGCAAATATATCGCCACGCACGGCAGCCCGTGGGATTATGACCGGCGCGTGCCGATCCTGTTCTGGCGCAAGGGCATGGCCGGGTTTGAGCAGCCGAACAGCGTCGAGACGGTTGACATCATGCCGACGCTCGCCGCCATGATCGGCCTGAAGCTGAGCGCCGGAGAAGTCGATGGCCGCTGCCTTGATCTCGACCCCGGCATGGGATCAACCTGCAAATGATTTAAGTGTGATGACGTTAGATACATCCACAACCGTCATTGCGAGCGCAGCGAAGCAATCCAGTTCACTACCGTTGGATTGCTTCGCTGCGCTCGCAATGACGATTCAATGTGAAGGTATCGTTCTTAACGCCGGTCGGTCAGCTTGATTCCGGGCGCGATCTGATTGCCGATAATAGTGACACGGTCGGCTGTCCAGTTAGCGACGAAGGTGCTCGCGCGGTCCAGCCCCGGCACGAAGCGGGCTGTGTTGCCGCGCACGATCAGGTTCGAGGAGTCATGATTACGCCCCTCCGGCGCGACGGTGATGAAGGCGCTGTAATTATCCTTGTCGCGGCCCTGTTCCATTTCATTGTTCGCGATCAGGCCGGACGATCCATTGGACAGATCGACCATATAATTGGTCAGATGCCCGGCGCTGTCGTCAAAGCTGTTGTCAACAATATTGACCTGCGCCGAGCGGGTCTTGACATAATGCCCGCCGGTGCCCTGTTTAAAAACGGATCGCGTGACGCTCAAGCTACCGTAATCGCCGACATAAATGCTGTGCGCGCACGACAAATCGCGGTCGCAGCGACCGAGATGGGCAAAGGTAGACTGGTCGATGCGGATGCTGCTCGCGGGGTCATCATGGGTGAGGATGCCTTCCTCACTGTCGCGAAACATCGCGTGGGTCACATCGAGATTGCCACGTTCCAGCCTGATGCCCGCGCCATTGCCATCGGCCACGCGCAGGTTTTGGAATATGATGCCGTCGACGCTCGCCGTGCGCCCACGCAGCACCAGCGCGGCCTTGCCTTCACAAGTCGTCCCGTCGAAAATCACGCTGCCCGCCTGTCTCGCGCGATAGCTGATGTTGCCGCTCTGTTGGACGGCGCATTGATGATAGGTGCCCGGCGCAATGCTGATCGTGCCGGTGCCGTCACCAATCGCGCCAACTGCATCGGCGAGCGAACGATAGCCTACGCCAGACGCATTAACGACATACGGATGGCTATCGGTCTGGGCGAGCGTGGTTGACGCAATCGCTCCAAGTGACAGCAGGGCTATGGGCAGAAACCGGACGGACATTAGTGCATTCCACAAATTGAGTGGCTGCCCCTTACCACGGAGGCCGCTCTACTCGCGACCCGGTTAACCAACAAAATGCTGCGCGCCGCTCAATCCAGATTGGGCCGCAACCACCGCTCCGCCTGCGCCAGATCAACACCGCGCCGCACCGCATATTCCTCCAACTGGTCACGCCCGATGCGCGCCACGCCGAAATATTCGCTCTGTGGGTGACCAAAGTAAAATCCGCTAACCGCGGCCGTCGGCCACATCGCAAAGCTGTCGGTCAACGTAATCCCCGTGTGATGCGTCGCATGAAGCATGTCGAACAGCAGCGGCTTCTGGCTGTGATCGGGGCAGGCAGGATAGCCGGGAGCGGGACGAATACCGCGATATTCTTCCTTTATCATCGCTTCGTTCGTCAGTTGCTCGTCGGGCGCATAGCCCCATAATGTCGTGCGAACATGCAAATGCAACCGCTCGGCAAATGCCTCGGCGAGCCGGTCGGCCAGAGCTTTCAGCAAGATGTCGTTATAATCGTCGTGCTTGGCCTTGAACTGCGCCAGGTGCGTTTCGATGCCATGACCCGCCGTCACTGCGAATCCACCGATCCAGTCGCCATCATGGCTGATGAAATCGGCAAGGCACATGTTAGCGCGCCCTTCACGCTTAGCGACCTGCTGACGCAGGAACGGCATACGGACATGCTGTTCATCGCCGACATGGATGATGACATCATCGCCCTCTCGCCGACATGGCCACAGCGCCGCGACACCGCTCGCCTTGATCCATTTTTCGGCGATAATCTGATCGAGCATGGCATTCGCATCGGCGAACAGGCTCGATGCGCTTTCCCCTACGACAGCATCAGTCAATATCGCCGGATAATTGCCCGCCAGTTCCCACGCACGAAAGAACGGCGTCCAGTCGATAAATTGGCGCAGATCGGCAAGATCCCAATCCTCGAACACATGCAGCCCCGGCATTTTCGGCGCGGGCGGCTTCATTGCTTCGTCGATGACAAAGGCGTTAATACGCGCGTCGGCGATGCTGACCAGCGCGCTCTGCCCCTTGTTGGCGCGTACTACGCGCACATGCTCATATTCCGCCGCCGTCTGGTCAACGAAGCCCGTCTTTTGTGTATCCGACACCAGCGCCGTGGCGACGCCAACCGCGCGGCTGGCGTCGAGCACATGGATCACCGGGCCTTTATAGGCCGGATCGATGCGCAACGCCGTGTGCACTTTGGAAGTCGTCGCCCCGCCGATCAGCAGCGGCATGGTAAACCCGGCGCGCTGCATTTCTTCGGCAACCGTCACCATTTCATCGAGCGAGGGCGTAATAAGGCCCGACAGGCCGATCATGTCCGCGTCATTCTCATTGGCGGCGTCCAATATCGTGCTCCACGGCACCATCACGCCCAGATCGACGACCTCGAATCCGTTGCACTGCATCACCACGCCGACGATGTTCTTGCCGATGTCATGCACGTCACCCTTGACGGTCGCCATGACGATCTTGCCCTTGCCCTTCGCGCCTTCCTCCTTTTCCGCCTCGATATAGGGGAACAGATGGGCGACGGCCTTCTTCATCACGCGCGCGGATTTGACCACCTGCGGCAGGAACATCTTGCCCGATCCGAACAGGTCGCCGACGACATTCATGCCGTCCATCAATGGCCCCTCGATCACCTCGATCGGATGACCATCCCTCGCCTTGACCTCCAGACGCGCTTCCTCGGTATCCTCGACCACATACATGTCGATGCCCTTGACCAGCGCATGTTCGAGGCGCTTCGTCACAGCCCAGCCGCGCCATTCCTCGGCGGCCTTTTCCGCAACCGCATCGGTGCCGCGATATTTCTCGGCCAGTGCCACCAGCCGCTCACCCGCGTCCGCATCACGGTTGAGGACTACATCCTCGCAGGCGGTGCGCAGTTCCGGGTCGATCTGGTCATAGATATCAAGCTGCCCGGCATTGACGATCGCCATGTCGAGACCCGCCGGGATCGCGTGATACAGGAATACGCTGTGCATCGCGCGGCGCACGGTTTCATTGCCACGAAAGCTGAAGCTCAGGTTCGACAGGCCGCCGGAAATATGCACATGCGGGCAGCGCGCGCGGATTTCCTTGCACGCTTCGATGAAGTCGACGGCGTAGTTATTATGCTCCTCGATCCCGGTCGCGACCGCGAAGATATTGGGGTCAAAGATGATGTCTTCGGGCGGAAAGCCGATCCCCGTCAACAACTTGTAGGCCCGCTCGCAAATCTCGATCTTGCGCGCTTGGGTGTCCGCCTGACCCACCTCGTCGAACGCCATGACCACTACCGCCGCACCATAGGCCATGACCTTGCGCGCATAGAACAGGAACGCCTCCTCGCCCTCCTTCATGCTGATCGAATTGACGATCGGCTTGCCCGATACGCATTTGAGGCCAGCCTCGATCACGCTCCATTTCGAGCTGTCGATCATCACCGGCACACGGCTGATGTCCGGTTCGGCGGTAATCAGCTTGAGGAATTGCTCCATTGCCGCCTCGGAATCGAGTAGCCCTTCGTCCATGTTGACATCGACGATCTG
The DNA here is from genome assembly GCA_039934655.1 of Sphingobium sp. Taxonomy (GTDB): domain Bacteria; phylum Pseudomonadota; class Alphaproteobacteria; order Sphingomonadales; family Sphingomonadaceae; genus Sphingobium. The sequence continues at coordinate 1,417 of JBDTLS010000112.1, read as the reverse complement.
CGCGCCGTTCTCGACCTGCTGCCGCGCGACCTCGACCGCCTTGGCATAATCGCCCGCCATGATGAGCTTCTTGAACGCTGCCGACCCGGTGACGTTGGTGCGCTCGCCGATGTTGACGAAATTGGCGCCGGTAGCAGCAGGAGGTGTGTCGGTCATATGTTTCTCAAGCCGCGATGTGCATGGGTTCAAGACCCGCGAGGCGCGTAATAACGGGTAGGGTAGGAATGGCGCGCGGCGTCGCGCCCGCTACCGCCTTGGCAATCGCGCCGATATGCGCCGGTGTCGTGCCGCAGCAGCCGCCGACCATATTGACCAGCCCCTCGTCGATCCACACCCGGATCAGTTCCGCCGTCGTTTCCGGCAGTTCGTCATATTGCCCCAGCTCATTGGGCAACCCGGCATTGGGATAGGCGAGGATCAACGTATCGGCGATCTTCGACAGTTCCGACAGATAGGGCCGCAGCTTGTCCGCACCGAATGCGCAATTGACGCCAATCGTGAGCGGTTTCAGGTGTCGCAGCGAATACCAGAACGCCGCAATCGTATGGCCGGACAGGTTGCGTCCGGACATATCAGTGATCGTAAAGCTCATCATCAATGGCACACGGCGCCCCGATGCGGCCTCCGCCTCCATCGCCGCCATCCCCGCCGCCTTGGCGTTCAATGTGTCGAAGCAGGTTTCGACCAGCAGGAAATCCACGCCGCCTTCGATCAGCGCCTCACACTGCTCACGATACTGACCCTTGAGCGTGTCATAATCGACCTCGCGAAAGGCCGGATCGTTGACCTGCGGGCTGATCGACAGAGTTTTGTTGGTCGGGCCGATCGACCCCGCGACAAAGCGCTTCACGCCGTCTTTCGCTTCCGCCTCGTCGCAGCATTCGCGCGCCAGCCGCGCCGCCGTCACGTTGAGTTCCTTGACCAGATGCTCGCAGCCATAATCCGCCATCGCGATCCGCGTGCCCGAAAAGGTGTTGGTCTCGATCATGTCCGCGCCGTTATCGAGATAACCGCTGTGAATCGCCTTGATGATGTCCGGCCGGGTCAGGCACAGCAGGTCGTTATTGCCCTTCTGGTCCTTTTCCAGCGGCAGGTCGCCCCGATAGTCCGCTTCGCCCAGACGATATTCCTGAATCGACGTGCCATAGCCGCCATCGAAGATCATGACCTTTTGCGTGGCGCGCGCACGGAACAGGGCTTCGGCATCTTGGGTGCTGGTGGTCATGCGATGGGTTCCCTGGGGCGAAGGCCGAGCAGATGGCAGATCGCATAGCTCAGTTCCGCCCGGTTCAGTGTATAAAAATGCAAACCGCGCACCCCGCCGGCATAGAGCTTGCGGCACAGTTCGGCGGCGATCGTGCCCGCTATCAACTGACGCGCGGCGGGGTGATCATCCAGCCCCTCAAACAGCCGTGCC
>JBDTLS010000111.1:0-8893 GCA_039934655.1 Sphingobium sp. | reverse complement strand
ATAAAGCGCGCGAGCATTGATCTTACCCGATTTTCCCCACATCCCCTTATTTCGAACGTCGGTAATTTCTCCCATAGCTGGGCTACCGATTGGAATGATAACATTGGTACCAAACATTACGTTGTCAGAAACTTCCATCTGGAATCTTTGTCCGACTCGCAAATTTTTCCCTTTGGTCGTTAATTCTTCCATCAATTTCAGAGGAACTGACGCTCCCGCTCTCAACACGCTCATTGTAGGAGCCACAGGCGTAACAATGGTCGCAGTTGTTGGCGAACTCGGATTAGCGGATTGAATAGGTGCCGCAGTAGCGGAAGGAGATGGGCTTGGTGCCAAAGATTGCGCAAGTACTCCCGAAGAAAGCACGGCAAAAGCCATTGCGCTGCTAGCGCTCAAAAATAGTTTCATGACATCCCCCGAATTGGCCTGATTGACCGGTACCTTGTGTGGACATCTCGCAACTGCAAAGTCAAGCAGAACGCGCGCCATTATGGGTGTTTCAGGCTCCTACCGCCCCTGATTGCGCCACCGTGTAATCGTGCGGTCGAGCATGTCTTCCTCACCGCCGGATTGCTGCCATAGCTCGGAGAAGCTGGGGTCGCTCGATGCCGGGCGGCGGTGTTCTTCGAGGGTGTCGAGCGATACGCGAATCGGGATGGCGACGCCTTCGCCGCAGATGATGCACTCGCGGTTGCGCAGCGCCGGGATAGAATCGAGGAAGCCGCGGGCGCCTTCGGGCATGGCCGCCTTCACAAACATTTGATCGCGCTCATTGTTCAAACGCATGGCGATGATCGTGCCGCATTGCGAGAGCACGCCTTCGGCCAGATCGGACGGGCGCTGGGTGATGAGGCCCAGCGAGACGCCGTATTTGCGCCCTTCTTTGGCGATGCGTTCCAGGATCTTGCGCACCGCTTGCCCGCCGCCGGTGGTGGAACTGGGGATGTAGCGATGCGCTTCCTCGCACACCAGCAGGATCGGTCGCTGCGGCTCGGTGCGTGCCCAGATTGCGTAGTCGAACACGAGGCGCGAGAGCACCGAGACGACGACCGACGTGATTTCGGATGGCATCGCCGATACGTCGATGATCGAAATCGGTTTGCCATCGGACGGCAAGCGAAAAATCTTGGCGAGGAACGCCTGCATCGTGTCGGCGACCAACATGCCGGAGAACATGAAGCTGTAGCGCGGGTCGGCCTTGATCTCGTCGATCCGGCTTTTGAGGCGCATATAGGGCAGGGAGTTGGTACCCTTATCGAGCTTGCCCATCTCGTTGGACAGGATCGTCGTCAGGTCGGACAGCAGATAGGGAACGGGCGAGTCAACGGTAAGCCGCGACATACCCTCCGCCAGCCGGTTGCGCGCGCGCGCGGCGAGCAGGCATTTGGCGAGGATGTCTATATCCTGCGTCGCATCCGGCCCTTCCGAGGTCACGAACACTTCGCAATGTTCCTCGAAGTTCATCAGCCAATAGGGCAGCGCGAGATTGTTGACGTCGAAGATCGCGCCATTGTCGGCAAAGGCTGCCGAATATTCGCCGTGCGGATCGATCATGACGATATGCCCACGCGGGGACAGGTCGCAGATGCGATGCAGAATCAGCGCGGCCGAGGTCGATTTACCGGTGCCGGTCGACCCAAGCAGCGCAAAATGCTTGCCGAGCAGGGAATCGACATACAGCGCGGCGCGCGTGTCGCTGGTGGGATACACCGTGCCGATCTGCACATTGGCGCGGTCATCGGCGGCGTAAATCTGGTTCATGTCATCGCTGGTAACCGCGAAAATCTCTGTGCCAGGCGTCGGGTAACGCGTGACGCCGCGCCGGAAATTGGTGACGCGACCGCTCACGGAATCCTGATGGCCCTCCCCCAGAAAATCAATATCGGCGACCACGCGCGTCGGGTCGCGGCGATCAAGCACCATCGAGCGGACATTGGCGAGCACCCACAATGGGCCGAGGCGCATTTTGAGCTGGCTGCCGACTTGCCCCACCATCGCGACGCAATGGTCGTCATGGGTGGAGAGCGCAGCCATGTGCGTGAGGTCGATCAGTACCTGAGAGCTGCTGCCGCTGATCTGAAATACCATGCCGATTGGGTCGGCCGCGCCGATCGGTGCGGTTGAATGCGATTGCACGTCGGCAGGTGCGCCAGGTTGCGCGCCCGGTGTGAAGGTAAAAGAACCAGACATGTCGTTCATGTTTATCTCTGCCCCGACATGTGGAGTATGCCGTTCGGCCATTGTAAAGCTATTGGGTAAAAAACTGTTTACGCCGGAGAATATTATTGTAGGTGGCGGGCGAAAGTCGCTTTTACCGCGTTTTCCAGTCAGGTGGAATCACCTGACGACTCGGAAAACGCGGTAAAACAATAGGATAGAGCGGTCGAGCCGATGCAATCGGATCGCAAACCGCTTTATGGCAAATCGCTCAAATACGGCGACCGACCAGCCCCGCCGTCCATCCCATCGCGACTGCAAGGCTCATTGCCGCCAGTCCGTATAGAAACGACCATTTCTCGGACGCCATCGTCACGAACCGTTCAAAACCGGATTTGCGAACTACGATGTCGCGAATAGCGGAGGCTACCACTCGTCCGTCCTGCACGAGGAAGGTTTCGGCGGTATAATTCCCTACCAGCGCGCGTGCGGCGAGCGGCAGGGTGGCCCGATAGAGTATCTTGTCGGTGATCTCGATCGTGCCGGGTTTCTGCACAAACAATCCCTTGCGCCGTTGCAGGTCGACCAGTCCTGTTTCGAACCTGTGGATTTCTTGCGCATCGTTGAAGGACACAGGCGAAAGCTGGATATTGTCGATGCCGAGTTCGTAAATGGCAGCGGTGCGTTCGTCCGCGATATCGCGGATGGGGCGGGAACTGGCGATTGCGTAGAAGCTGGGCGCAGACTGGAAACGGATCGAATCCGCGTTGACCCATATCCCTGCGACTTTCTGTTTTTCGCGCATCTTGATCGGCTGTTCCGGCCCTTTCAGCACCACGACGATATCGGGGGCCTTGGTAGGAATGCGCCCGCCGGGATAGACGATAGCGCCAAACAGCAACAACTCCTCGCCCTTGAAGCTATATTTGATGTCGATCTGGCGTTGCGAAACATCGGGCACCAGCGTCGGCATGTCGGATGCGCTGACCAGCATCGTTGCCAGAGGCAGCAACAGAAATCGGATTTGGGCGCTCATTGTACCTGCACCGAATAGATTTCGTCTGGTTGCCACCCCAGACCCAGCGCCATGCGGATCGCGATGACCAGCACGATGAACGCGAGGATCATACGCAAATATTCCGGCTTTATGGTGCGGGATAAACGTGTGCCGACCTGCGCGCCGGTGACACTGCCGATCAGCAGCAGTATAGCCAGCACAATATCGACCGCCTTGGTGGTCAGGCTGTGAACCATCGTCGCGGCCATTGTCACGAACAATATCTGAAATAGCGAGGTCCCGACCACCACTTGCGTCGTCATGCCGAGCAGGTAGATCATCGCCGGCACCATGATGAATCCGCCGCCCACGCCCAGCAACATCGTCAATATGCCGGTGAACATGCCCAGCAAAAATGGCGCGAGCGGGGAAATATACAGACCGGATTTGTAAAAACGCCACCGCATCGGCAGAGCCGCGATCAACGGATGGTGGCGACGCTTTCCGGCGGCAGGGCGCGCACCGCTGCGCATTGAAACAAGCTCATACACGGCTTCCTTGGCCATTAATCCGCCCACCGAACCCAGCAATACGACATATAATATGGCGATTACGGTATCAATCTGGCCCACCCGCTCCAACACATTGAACAGACCCGCTCCGACCAGCGTACCCAATACGCCGCCTACCGTCAGGACCGTACCCATGCGGATGTCGATGGTGCTGCGTGACAAATGCGAAGCCACACCCGAAACGCTTGCCCCCGTTACCTGTGTCGCGGCGGATGCCGCGGCGACTGCGGGGGGAATGCCGTAGAAAATCAGCAGCGGCGTGGTCAGGAAGCCGCCACCGACCCCGAACATGCCGGACAACAAGCCGGTAATCGCGCCCAATCCCACGATCACGAACATGTTGACGGACAGATTGGCGATGGGGAGGTACAGGTCCATGTCGGCTACCCGGATAATGACAAATGCGCGCGATAGGAAGCGCCTTTACAACGCGGACACCTATCCGATTGGGGCGGCGGCGTGACGTGGATGTGACGGGTGCTAAAAATCGGTGGCGAGGGTCACGGCTGGCCCCGAATTTGGCGCGGCATGTCCAGCGACCCGCTCGCGCCATTCCACCGACAGGCGTGGTTGAACGCCTTTCAGCTTGATGCGTGCATCGATAACCGGGCCGATATCGAGCCGCGACACATGAGGCTGCGCGCCGCCTGACACGCTTATGCCCGCAGAAAAGGGGCTGCGCGCAATCGGGTGGGTGAGCGCGATGCGGCCATCGACAAAGGCATCGCGGTTACGCAGGCCCACCAAACCCGCCTGACCATAGCCTTCCACCCGCAGTCCCGGCGCGACGTCCGTTGGGCCGATGCCAGTTGTCGCCACCAGCGCAAAAGCATTGCGCGCGCCGCGCCCGATCGCGATGCGGCGCTCCACACCGAGGCTGACGGGGAGCGGTGCGCTCGGTCGCCATACGACCCCCACCGCCAGTTCCTCGGTTCTCGGGCTGTAGAGCGCCGTTGACGCGCGGCCATAGACGAATACCGGGTTCTGCCTTGAGCCGTTGATGCGATAATCAACCCGCAGCCCAGCCTGCGCGCCGCCAAGCTGTCCGGATCGTGCAAGCGACGGGGATGACGCACGATCCCGCCACAGCACCCACGCCGCACCTTGCAGGCGTTTTTGGGCAACATGCTTCTCCGCTGGAAGCGCAGGGGCACCAGCCGGGAATGGTGCCAGTGTCTCTGGCGCAAAATGCTGCGCGCCGTGCCCGGTCGCCGATGGTTTCGCCGACGTGGGGAGTGCGGCAAACTCGACCGATGCATTCTGGACGGGTTCGGGCGAGCGGGTGGCGGCCGGTATCGCCCAGATATGCGACAGGCCCAGTGCCGGATGCCATGTCGGGCTACCTCTTGCGTCGTCCGGTGAGGCGCGGAAATGACTGCTGTCGGCAATATAGCCGACGGGCCGCGCCGATGCAGCGGCCGGGTGAAAGTCGATGGCGAAATTGGCCTCGGCAGCGTTCGCGGCGAGCACCACAATTCGTCCTGCGGTCCACATCGATAGCACCAACCCGAGAAACACCAATGGCTGTCCCGTCGCATTGCGCGTCGTTTCGTTCACGCCGCACTGTCCAGCACTTCCGGGAAGCGATGGGTTGTCTTGTCCCACTTGAGCGACTTGCCGCGCAACTGGCCGATATACAGAAACACCGCGCGCCGCGCGGCGAGCATGGCGATGAGATTGGCCACCACCGCGCGCGGTATGGCAAGCAATCCCTGTCGCCAGCCATAGGTCAGGCCCGAAAAATAGGCACGCACCAGCAACCGCCAAAGCATCAGGACAGCGGTAAACGACAGGCACAGAGACAGCGCGGGTGGATAGGGCGGTGCTTGTATTCCCCATACCAGCCCAACCAGCAATTCCACACCATAGCCCAATGTCGCGACATAAGCCGCAAGTAATATCACTGCGGAGAGTGTCGCGCGCCGGTCGTGCATACGCATCCATCGTTCGCGCCAAGAACCATGCCAGCCCATACGATCCCACCCGGCCAGCGAAATACCGATAAACCAGCGCGCCTTCTGGTTGACCGCCGTGTCGAGCGTTTCGGGGAAATGCTCCTTGGTACAGATCAGTTCGCCATTTTCGTCGTGCATACGGATGAAAACGGTGCGTCCGTTCATTTCGGCGATGCGCAGGCCGATCTCATAATCTTCGGTCAGCGAGGCGGGATCGAACGGGCTGCCGCCGCGCGCATGGGCAATGCGATTGAGCGCGCGGCGACCAAAGGCGCACCCTACCCCTGCTGACGGCACGGCTGCGCCCAACGCTTCGCGTGCCAGCAACGTCTTGCCGTGGGATTCGGCGAATTCGTCACAATAATGGCCTGCGATCCAGCGGGATTGCTGGCTGACCAACGGGCGAACCGGCAACTGCACCATATCGAACCTGTCGATCATCGTATCGAACAGGCGCAGTTCATCGCGATGCACGACATCCTCTGCATCGTGGAGCACGACCGCTTTATAATATTGGCCGGTTGCCTGTTCCTCGCGCTTCAGCGCCTGCCACAGCCGGTTCAGGCAGTCCGCCTTGGTTGTCGGCCCGTCGTGGATATGGATGACGAGTTGCACCCGCACACAATCATTCGCGAAGGCTGCGATAGCGGAAATCGTGTCACGGTCATTGGGATAGGCACCGACGAAAATCCGGTAGGAGCACGCCTCGTCCGTGCCCCACTGCCTTACGGCCGCGCGCAACATTGCGCCGATCACCGCTGATTCATGCCAGGCAGGCACGAAGATAGCGATGCCGCCGGGCTTGCTGGATGGTGGCAGGGTGGCCGCCGTCATCCTTGCGTGCCGAGAATAGATGAAGATTTTTCGCCAAACTGATCGGGCCATGAACAGTAGATCGATCAGAAAATCGTCCAGCCCGCCAATAAACAGGCCTACAGCAGCGAAAATTATGGCTTCCCGCTGCGCGATCATCAACACGCTATATATGCTACCCCATGAATCCACGTCTGGCCCCCACCAAATTCGGATGCGATTTAATATCTCAATAAATTAACTATTTGTCCCGGATGTTTACCCAACACCGAATCACCCGTTAACCATAACGCGCATTTGCGGAGCGTATACAGCGTTAACGAAAAAGGTTGGACTCACGGTCCGCCAGAGGATTTTGACGCGAGGCAGAACACCTGATTTGACCGCCGAACGCTGCTGGTTATACGTGTTTGCGAATTCCACGGGCACGCGGCATTGCCTTGAGCACTACAATCGCGGCAGGCGAGAGGGGGGACGCGATGCGCCCGTCCAGCCTTCATAATCTCCTGCGGCACGTTCCATACCGCCTCCTCAAGGTCGATTTGATCCCATTGTGCCAGTCGCACCTCTCCCACCCGCGCGCCGGTCAGGATCAGAAATTCCAGCGCGGCGGCGGCAATGCCGTCTCTTGCGCGCAGTTCGGCCATGAAGGCTGGCACCGACTGGCAATACCACATCTCGATGAATATGCCTCATCGGGATGTGGTAAAGCCCGCGCGGCGCCTGAGCGTAATCAATACCGGATGCGTCAGCATCTTCGGGATTGCGTATAAGGCAGCGAATCATGGGCTTTGACGATATGAACCCGCTTGGCACTTGGTAGCAGCTTGTCGAGTTGGCCGCCGATTCGGGTGAGATTGACATCGGCACGCGAATCGAACGCAGCGGCATAGGCCAGCACCGCGCCAATCCTCCACCTGATCTTTTTGGCGGTAGGGTGCTTGGTCAACCAGATCGGGCTGAAGACGGCGTGAACATCTTTCACGTCGATGTCCTTCACGTCCTTTTCGCCGATGATTCGATAGGCATGATCGCGCAAGCTATACCATTACGATAGCCACGCGCAGCTCACCTCCACGACTTCATAGACGCTTATAATTATGGGCGGAGGCTGAAGACCCTCTGCATATATCCCCTTGCGCCAAGGATTGCTAGAAGGGCCGAATGTCAAGGCTCACCCCCTTCGAATATATCTGCAAAATCTGGACAACCGAGACTGACAGATTTATCCTCAATCCAACCCATCAAATGCCGGGACTAAACATCTAGGTCATTTGATTTATGCTTGGTAACAACGATGATCGACATCAGGGCCTGGAGGTGACGAATCAGCGTCGGTAGCCGTATGGCAGATTCGGGACCAGCCGTCGCAACAGCCCCGCTGATCCTGTTTTCCGAAAGCGATGGGCAGGCGGCGGAGCACCTAATGATCCAGCGCACGCCCAAAGCGCCATGAGCGGTCCTGAAGCGGATTTCGCAGTCTTCCATGCACCAACGCCGAACGGCTTGAAGATCACCATCTGTCTGGAGGAGATGGGCCTGCCGTACAGGATCATCCCCGTCCGGTTGGGAAGCGAACTGCCCGAAGGGTTCCTGTCCGCCAGCCCCAACGGCAAGATCCCGGCGCTGGTCGGTGCGCGGGGGCCTGGCGTCGCGTCCGTAGCTCTGTTCGAAAGCGCAACGATCCTCCTCTACCTCGCCGAGAAGCCCGGTCAGTTTCTCGATCCGGAGCCCGCAGGCCGCTATGCGGTCATTCAATGGCTGATCTGGCAGGTGGCGGCTGGGGCCCATGGCGGGACAGAACGGCCACTTCCTGCTCTATGCGCCCGAGAAGATCCCCCTACGCCATCGAGCGCTACGGTGTACAACGTGATCACGCCGATCGCGATCCAGTCATTCACCCCGCCCCAGTTACGGGCGCGCATTGTCAGCCTCAATTTCCTGACCACCTCGGTGCTCGGATACGGACTGGGCCCGCTGGCCGCAGTCGAAATTAGCACATATATGGCCGGCGGGAATCAGGGTCCGCGCATCGGGCTCATTGCCCTCTCGATCATCACCTGGCCGCTGCTCGTGATCACAACCTTTGCCGTCGTTCGCAATGCCGACGAACCAAGCGAACAAGAAGACATCTCCGGCGATCGGGGTGACCATCATGGCGCCCCGGCGGAAGCAGGGATGAGGGCCTGAACAGGTAAGACGCAGGATCGTGGTCGAGCGATATCGGCCATGATTTCTCGCCTCGACTGATGCCACCTGTCGCGATACGGGTTGCGGGTTTAATACGTTTATTCTAACATTCCGGCCAAGACGCAAACAGCCGAGGAGCGATAGGGTGAGACTAGCAGGAAAGGTGGCTGTCGTGACCGGCACCAGCCCGAACATCGGCGGGGGCATAG
>JBDTLS010000110.1:0-8910 GCA_039934655.1 Sphingobium sp. | reverse complement strand
GGTGCATTCTCCCCTAGGAAACTCACATTAGAGCGTTTTCCAGTCAGGTGGAATCACCTGACGACTCGGAAAACGCGGTAGAACAATAGATAGAGCGGTCGAGCCGATGCAATCGGATCGCAAACCGCTCTAACGGGTAGACCACCGCTTTGGAGATTAACGATGGAACCAACCGACAAATCTTCGCCATTAATCCTGACCATACCGGGTTTGGACAACAGTGGGCCAAGTCATTGGCAAAGCTTGTGGGAAGGAAAGTTGCCCAATTGCCATCGTGTGGACATCGGAATGTGGGACGCACCGCACCGGAACACATGGGTCAACAAACTCAATCTTGCGATCCATCGCGTCAATCAGCCGGTCATTCTGGTCGCGCACAGCCTGGGCTGTCATTTGGTGGCATGGTGGGCCGCGCTGGAGCGCCCGGCGGCAGAAGGGCATGTGCTCGGCGCGCTGTTGGTGGCACCGCCCGATGTCGAAAAGGCCCCTGTCGACAAGCGCGTCACCCCGTTCGCACCCACGCCCAAGAATATGTTGCCCTTCCCCTCGATAGTGGTGGGGAGCCATAACGACCCCTATCACAGTTTCGAAGGCACACGGACGCTGGCCAATTATTGGGGCAGTTCGTTCGCCGATGCCGGTCGCAGCGGACATATCAACGGATCGTCGAATGTTGGCGACTGGGCGTTTGGCAAATCCCTGCTGAACAAATTGTCGCTGCGTGGCGAGAAACGTGGCGAACGACTGGCGAAGCGGTTCCCGATGCGGGACAGCATCGCAGCGAATTGGAATCCGGTCATCCGCTTCTGACATTAGGGCCAAGGGTTCATCGGCGACCGTGTGAATCTTAGGTACGTCCGTCATTGCGAGCGCAGCGAAGCAATCCACTCTTGCAATGACGTTGCGCTGCAGGCTTATCGCACTCTATTGCATCACACGCCTTGCCTCTCGTCATTTGATACGGGCATCTCTACATAGGCTTTATGCTGCCGCCTGACGTTCCCGATCGTTTCCATGAAGAAAAAGCTGCGTTCGCCCTGCGTGGTATTGGCCAGCCGGACATAGACGCCGGCGTGGCGGCAATCCGCAATGTGCTCGCCACCCTGCCCCTGCGCCCCGGGGTGTATCGCATGGTCGATGCGCGGGGCGATGTGCTCTATATCGGCAAGGCCAAGGCGCTCAAAAATCGCGTGGCCAACTACACGCAGGTCACGCGCCTGCCCCGGCGATTGCAGCGCATGGTATCGCAGACCCGGTCCATGACGATCGTCACCACCAGTACCGAGGCGGAGGCGCTGCTGCTCGAAGCGCAACTCATCAAACGCTATCGCCCGCCGTATAATGTATTGCTGCGCGACGACAAAAGTTTCCCGTTCATTCTGGTGCGGCACGACCATGATTTTCCGCGCATTCAAAAACATCGCGGCGCCCGCAAGATCAAAGGGCGTTACTTCGGCCCCTATGCCAGCGGCGGAGCCGTCAACCGTACCTTGAACGCGATGCAGAAACTCTTCCTGTTACGCAGTTGCACCGACAGCTTTTTCGCCAACCGCTCGCGGCCCTGCCTGCTGTATCAGATCAAGCGGTGCAGCGCGCCATGCGTCGGGCGGATCAGCGCCGATGCCTATGTCGAACTGGTCAGCGATGCCGAGAGTTTCCTCGGCGGCAAATCCATGCCGGTGCAAACCAAGCTGGCGGATGCCATGCAGCGCGCGGCGGCCGAGATGGACTTTGAACTCGCCGCGATGTTCCGCGACCGCCTCAAGGCGCTGACCTTCATTCAGACCGCGCAGGCGATCAACGGCGACGGCATCGAGGAAGCCGATATATTCGCTCTGGCGGCGCATAATGGCGCGATGTGCATACAGGCGTTCTTCATTCGCGGCGGGCAGAATTGTGGCAGCCATTCGATCTTCCCGGTCCACACGCAGGAGGTTGATGAGGACGAAGTGCTGACCAGTTTCCTCGGGCAATTTTATGAGGATGTCCCCCCGCCGCCGCTCATCCTGCTCGATCGCAAGCTGGAGGAGAATGCTCTGCTCGCCGAAGCCCTGACACAGCGCGCCGAGCGCAAGGTGCGGATCGAAACCCCGCAGCGCGGCAGCCGTGTCAAGCTGGTCGAACAGGCACGTCGCAACGCCGCCGAGGCGCTGGAGCGGCGGCAGGCGGAAAGCACATCGCAGGCCAAATTGCTGCGCGATCTCGCGGAACTGTTCAGCCTCGACGAGCCGCCCGAACGCATCGAAATATATGACAACAGCCATATTCAGGGCACCCATGCGCTGGGCGCAATGGTCGTCGCGGGACCGGAGGGATTCCGCAAAAACGCCTATCGCAAATTCAACATCAAGAACCCCGACACCGCGCCAGGGGACGACTTCGCGATGATGCGTGAAGTGTTCGAGCGGCGCTTTTCCCGTGCGGCTGACGAAGACCCGGACCGTGACAAGGGCGAATGGCCTGACCTCGTACTGATCGACGGCGGCAAGGGGCAGCTTTCCGCCGTGCGCGGGGTGCTGGCGGACATAGGTATTGAGGATGTCGCGCTGGTCGGCGTCGCCAAGGGGCCGCACCACGGGCGCGAGGGGCGCGAAGTTTTCCATCTGCCCGACGGGCGCGAACTTACCCTGCCCGTCAACGACCCCCTGCTGTTCTACATCCAGCGCCTGCGCGATGAAGCCCATCGCTTCGCCATCGGCGCGCACCGCACCAAGCGCAGCAAGGCGATCACTATGTCATCGCTCGACGAAGTCCCCGGCATCGGCCCGGCGCGCAAAAAAGCGCTGTTGATGCACTTCGGCACGGCGAAAGCGGTCAAGGAAGCGCGTCTCGAAGACCTCGCCCGCGCGCCGGGCGTGTCCGACAAGGTAGCGCAGACGGTCTATGATTATTTCCATGCGGGCCGGTGACCGGCGCCCATGAACCTCTCCACCCCCGCGATAATCTGCGCCGTGCGGCATCATGGCGAGCATGGCACGATCATCCGCGCGATGACGCCGGAGCATGGCTTGATGAGCGGCTATGTGCGCGGCGGGCGGTCGCGGACGATGCGGCCGGTGCTGCTGCCCGGCAACCGCGTGGAGATAGAATTTCGCGCCCGCACCGCCGAACAGCTTGCGAGCGCCACCGCCGAACTTGCGCACAGTATCGCGCCGTTGCTCGCCGAACCGCTTGCGGCGGTGGCGATCGACTGGAGCTGCGCGCTGACCGCCGCCGCCCTGCCAGAGGATAATGCTTACCCCGCACTTTATGCCGCACTGGACGGCGTATTGCTGGCGGTGGAGGCCGCACCCGTCGCACGCGGATGGGCGGTGGCGCTGGTGCGGTATGAGCTGTTGCTGCTCACCGAACTGGGCTTCGGCCTGGATCTTTCCGCCTGCACCGTGACGGGCACCAGCGGGCCGCTCAGCCATGTCAGCCCGAAAAGCGGCGCCGGAGTCAGCGCGGCGGGTGCGCTCGGCTATGAAACACGATTGCTGCCGCTCCCCGCCTTCCTGACCGATGGCGGCGCAGCGGAATGGCCCGACATATTCGATGGCCTGGCGCTCACGGGACACTTCCTTGCGCGCTCGATATTGGTGGAACGGCGCGCGGACGTGCTGGCCAGCCGCGAAAGACTGATCGATCGGCTAAAAAGAGCGGTTGCGTGATCGCGGCCATCTCCATATGCGTGCGGCAGCTTTTGATCCGCTCTCGCGGATAGGCGACACCAGCCCGCTCCCCCTCCCAACCACCCAACAGGGTATCTTAATGGGTGGTTGGGAGGGGGAGCGGGCTGGTGCCGTGAAATCAAACGGAGTTTGAAAATGCTTATTGCAGTGCTGGCGGGCGATGGAATCGGGACCGAGATCATGGTGCAGGCGCGCCGTGTACTCGATGCGCTCGGCCTCGACCTGACGTTTGAGGAAGCACTGGTCGGCGGCGTAGCCTATAAGGCGAAGGGCCACCCCCTGCCCCCGGAAACGCTCGCCCTTGCCAAACGCGCCGACGCGATCCTGTTCGGCGCGGTCGGCGACCCGGATTGCGACAAGCTGGAGCGGCATTTGCGCCCCGAACAGGCAATCCTTGGCCTGCGCAAGGAATTGACGCTGTTTTCCAACCTGCGTCCCGCCAAAATGTTTCCCGAACTGGCGGACACGTCGGCACTGCGCCCGGAAGTCGCTTCCGCGATTGATCTCGTCATCGTGCGGGAACTGAACGGCGATGTCTATTTCGGCGAAAAAGGCATGCGCAAAACCGCCGATGGCCTGCGCGAAGGTTATGACATCATGTCCTACAACGAAGCCGAAGTGCGCCGCATCGCCCACAGCGCCTTCCCCACGGCGCAGGCGCGACGCGGCAAGCTGTGTTCGGTCGACAAGGCCAATGTGCTGGAAACATCGCAGTTGTGGCGCGATGTGATGATCGAGGTCAGCGCGGAATATCCCGACGTGCAGCTTTCGCATATGTATGTCGACAATGCCGCCATGCAACTGGTGCGCAACCCCGGCCAGTTCGACGTGATCGTTACCGGCAATTTGTTCGGCGATATATTGTCGGATCAGGCGAGCATGTGCGTCGGTTCGATTGGTATGCTCGCCTCCGCCTCGCTCGATGCGAATGGCAAAGGGCTATACGAACCGATCCACGGCAGCGCGCCCGACATTGCCGGACAAGGCAAGGCCAACCCGCTGGCGACGATCTTGTCCGCTGCGATGATGCTGCGTTTTTCGCTGGGGCTGGCGGACGCGGCCGATCGGATCGAAGCCGCCGTTGCCAAGGCCTTGGCTGGCGACGCGCGCTCGTTCGATCTGGGCGGCACGATGAGCACAACTCAAATGGGTGACGCGGTGCTGGCCGCGCTTTAGGAACGCCAATATGAAACGCACGACCGGACAAAATCGCGAGATCACATCGAAATGGCGGCCCGCTACGCAGGCGATCCGTGGTGGCACATGGCGCAGCGAACAAGGGGAAACGTCCGAGGCGCTGTTCCTGACTTCGGGCTATTGCTATGACGATGCCCAGACGGCCGCCGCCCGTTTTGCGGGCGACGCGGAGGGGATGACCTATTCCCGCCTGCAAAACCCGACGGTGCAGATGCTGGAAGAACGTATCGCCCTGATGGAAGGAGCCGAAGCGTGCCGCGCGCAATCGACCGGCATGGCGGCGATGACCACCGCGCTGCTGTGCCAGTTGCAGGCGGGCGATCATGTCGTGGCGGCGCGCGCGGCGTTCGGGTCGTGCCGCTGGCTGACCGACACTCTGCTGCCCAAATTCGGCATCGAAACCACCACAGTCGATTCGCGTAACAACAGCGAGTGGGAAGCGGCGATCCGGCCCAATACCAAGGTTTTCTTTTTCGAAACACCCGCCAACCCGACGATGGACATCGTGGATATGGCCTATGTGTGCGGACTGGCAAAAGCGCATGGCATCACCAGCGTCGTCGACAATGCGTTTGCGACCGCAGCATTGCAACGGCCGATGGAATTTGGCGCCGATGTCGTGGCGTATAGCGCAACCAAGATGATGGACGGGCAAGGCCGCGTACTCGCCGGAGCCGTGTGCGGCAGCGAGGCGTTTATCAATGACGTGCTGTTGCCGTTCCAGCGCAACACCGGCCCTAATCTTTCACCGTTCAATGCGTGGGTGGTCTTGAAGGGTCTGGAGACGCTTGATCTGCGCATCCAGCGCCAGTCCGAAAATGCGCTGGTTGTCGGCAAATTCCTCGAAACGCGCGTACCGAAAATTCTGCATCCTGGCCTCGCCAGCCACCCGCAGCATAATCTGGCGATGGCGCAGATGAGCGCATGTGGCCCGATCTTCTCGTTCATTGTCGATGGCGGACGCGCACAGGCCCACACGCTGCTCAACGCCCTGCAACTGATCGATATCTCCAACAACATCGGCGACAGCCGCAGTTTGATGACTCACCCGGCCTCTACCACCCATCATGGCGTCGGGGCCGAAGGGCGCGAAGCGATGGGCGTTGTCGAGGGTATGTTGCGCATCAATGTGGGCCTCGAAGACCCGCAAGATTTGCTCGAAGACCTGGATCAGGCATTGACTGCGGCGGGACTATAGGGGAACCTTGCCCTGTGAAATCATTGTTTCCCTTTTTCGCTGCCACCGATGACATCATCGTGCGCGCATCGGTCAGTTTCCTGCCGGAACAGTCGGAACCGGACCGGGGACGCTGGTTCTGGGCCTACCACATTCGCATCGAAAATGAGAGCGATGCGCCCGTTCAGCTGTTGTCGCGGCGCTGGCAGATCACCGATGGGCGTGGCGCGGTCCACCATGTCGAAGGGGAAGGCGTCGTCGGCGAACAGCCGGTCGTACAGCCCGGAAAATCCTACGACTATGTATCGGGATGCCCGCTCACCACTCCTACCGGCGTGATGGAGGGGCATTATTTCATGGTCGATGCGGCGGGGCGAGTCATGCAGGTGGCGATTCCCCGTTTTGCGTTGATCGCCCCGGCGATCGCTGAATGAAACGGACACATTTGCCGCTCAACGGTCTGCGCGTCCTCGATGCAGCAGCCCGCCACCTGAGCTTTACCCGCGCCGCCGATGAATTGGCCGTCACCCCCGCCGCCGTCGGACAACAGATTCGCGCGCTGGAAGACCTCATGGGCGTCGTGCTGTTTCGCCGCACGCCACGTGGCCTGGAGCTGACCCCCGAAACCGAAGCGGGGCTGGAGGCGCTACGCGGCGGCTTTTTGATGTTCGAAGAAGCGGTGCGAGCGATGCAGGCTGGCCAATCGAGCCTGTCGCTGGCGATTGCCGCGCCACGTGATTTGACCGCGCACTGGTTACAGGAACGACTTGCCGCTTACGCAAACGTCACGCCGGGCCTGCATTTTGCATTGGTAGCGGCCGATGAGTCACTGGATTTTACCGAAGCCAATCTCGACCTCGCCATTCGCCTTGCCGATGGGCCGGGCGAACATGAAGGCATATCGCTCGGCGAAGCGTTTTACGTAACCGTGGAAGCGGCGGGCGGCGGCCCCGACACGCGCATCGATTGGCCGGGCTGCTCCGCGGGCAATAGCCCTTCGTTCATGCGCGTTGCCGATGCCGGTCTCGCGCTGACCGCTGCCGCCAGTGGATTTGGCCGCGCAACCGTGCCGCAATTGCTTGCCACGCGCCTGCTCGCCGAAGGGCGTGTGCGGGCAGTGGGCGAGCCGGTCCCCTCACCCCACAGCTATTGGCTCATCGCTCCCCTGCCGCAATGGCGACAAAAAAAGGTCAAGGCACTGGTCGCAGCGTTGGCGACGTGAGGGGAAGCATGCGGCAGGCTGCCTCGCCCACCGACCCAACGATATGAGTGAAAGAATTGGCGCTGGCCATGCCACCTCGCCTTTGCTAAGCGCCACACATCATCCAGGCACCCGTAGCTCAGCTGGATAGAGCGCTGCCCTCCGAAGGCAGAGGCCGCCCGTTCGAATCGGGCCGGGTGCACCATCTTTTTCAATAACTTATACCCGCGCCTCACTCTGCGTATGGAATGAGTATGGAAAAGTAAGGGTGACGCTATGGCTGTATGGGACTGGCTGCAAAGGATCATCGGAAGCGAAAATGCCCTCAGCAAGAGTATGGCGCCATCGCAGCCGATCGTCCAATCTGCAAAAGCACGGACGGGAAGGGATGACATAATCGCCTATGCCGTCAAACTATCAGGTCTGGTCTTACACCAGCCGGACGCAATGGCCTTCTATCACACCACCTTTGCCGACTACATCGACAGCCAAGCCAGATATGACGATTTTCGCAAGCAGGGTGACTTGCTCGACAAGGATGCCCTCAAGGCTCACGGGCTTCGCTCCAACGTGAAGGTGTCGGCTCAATTTCTTGCCACGTTGAATGATCGCGGGTGCAGTGACCCGCTCGAAGCGGCTGGCGTAATTGGCCTGACAATATCGGCTGCTCTTTGCTCTTGGCGCGATTTGGAGGGCTTCAAGTCGAAAGGAATCTCAGAGGTCAAACTGCTGGCTGCTGATCGACAACCCGGACCGTGCGCTTCCGCTGCGGCTATCCAAGACCGTAAGCAACCCACAACACGCGCTAGCATTCTGCCGTTTGAGACATGCGATCGGCTTGGCAGATGTGCCTGCACCTATTTGGGCTGGCTACCGATAATGGATGAATTGGGCATAGAGTGATTGGGCTTTGAGCAAACAATTGCCCGTCAAATCTTAGGCGGCGCCTGCGCAATGCCTCGCGCGCGCTTTATAGTGTTGGTCTACCCCTCAGCGCCCCCGCCTCAAAGTGGGTTTCATTTCCCCAGCGCGCGTGCAAAAGCACCGTCATGCGCGCAATCCTTTTGATTTTGTTCACAATCGGGCTGCCCTCAGTGGCACTGGCAGCGCCTGACCCGTTCGCGGGCGCGCGGGCAGCAATTGGCCCGTTCTGCAAAGGCGAACCTGCCTGCATCGCCAAGCAGAAAGATAAGCTTGGCCACTTCGTGACAATGATGGCGGCATTCAATGACCCCGGCCATGCTAACGCCCGGCGGTGCATGCTGGCTGGCAAGCGTGGGCGTCAAATCGACTGGTCTGTGGCAACTCCCTGCATGAGGCGAGCTGTGAGAGGTCGGCAGATCGGAAGATAGGGCCAGCGCACCTCACGTGATTGTCCCGCTCAATTTCGCGCTGATGGCACCAAACTGCAGTCCGCTTGACGCGCCTTAGGTCCGATGTTTTGGGAAGAGCCGCAACGCTTGCCGAGGATGCGCCCGCCATACTCCAGCCGCTCCTGTCCGAATTGTGACGCGGCCTCAGGGCCTGCCCCTTTCAGGACATAGGCAAGTGCTGCCTCCAAATTGATTGCGTGGAGATCAGGATTACCCCAGACGCCCGCCTATGGGTTTGCTGTGGATCACTCGCGCGCGATATGGCGTGCCCGTGATCCGGCGAAGCCAGCC
>JBDTLS010000109.1:0-8934 GCA_039934655.1 Sphingobium sp. | reverse complement strand
GGCTTGGCGCGGTCGCATCACCGAATGTGTAACCAAGACTAACTCCAGCCAGCGGAAGTTGCTTGACGCCGTCGACAGTGTCCGGCGCAACGATGCCGGCGGCTTCATATAGAGTGGGGGCAATGTCGGTCACATAAGAGAATTGCGGGCGCATGTGCCCCACCTCTCGCATGCCCTTCGGCCAGCTGACGACCATCCCGTTTCGAACGCCGCCAAGATGAGATGCAATCGCCTTACCCCATTGGAAAGGCGTATTCATCGCCCATGCCCAGCCCACACCGTAATTATTCCAGGAGTATCGCGTGCCGAACTGATCGATTTTCTCGATCTGGTCCGCGAGCGTGTCGGGCATCGCATTCTTGCCGCGTGCGATTTCATCCATCGTGCCGATTGGCGACCCTTCCAGACTAGCGCCATTGTCGCCCTGGATGAAAACAATCAGCGTATTGTCGAAGTCGCCATTGTCCTTCACGGACTGGATCAGCCGTCCGATCTGGTCATCTGCAAACGCCAATTGAGCTGCATAGATTTCCATCATTCGCGCCTGCACCCGCTTGGCATCCGGGCTGAGCGAATTCCACGCCGGAATAAGGTCCGGTCGAGGCGTCAGAACCGCGTTGGCGGGGATGATACCGGCTGCTTTCTGACGCGCAAAATTCATCTCACGGGCCTTGTCCCACCCTTGGTCGAACTTGCCCTTGAACCGGGCTATCCACTCCGGCGGAGCCTGATGTGGCGAGTGGGCCGAACCGGGCGCGTAGTAAATAAGGAACGGTGCGTTGGCGTTGACGCTGCGCTGCGTATTCATCCACTTGATCGCATGATCGGCGAGGTCACGATCAAGAATGTAGTTCGGGTCGTCCTGCGGCGCTTCCTTCCAATTTTTGTTTTCATAAAGAGCCGGGGCGAACTGATTTGTCGCGCCGCCCAGAAAACCATAGAAATAATCAAAGCCCAGGCCCATCGGCCAATGATCATAGGGGCCGACCGGCGTATCTTCCCACAGCGGCGTATTATGGTGCTTGCCGAACATCGCTGTGTTGTAGCCGTTCATCCCGAGCACCTTGGCGAAGGTCGCGGCCGACCGCGGGATGATTGAATTGTAGCCTGGCGCCGGCGCTGCTTCCTCGCTGATCACCCCGAACCCGACTGAATGCGGGTTGCGCCCCGTAAGCAATGCGGCGCGCGTTGGGGAGCACATGGCGGTGGTGTTGAACTGATTGTATCGCGCGCCCTTGGCGGCAAGCTGGTCGAACGTGGGGGTCGGAATCGGGCCGCCAAACGTGCTGCTCGCGGCGAACCCTACATCGTCCGTCATGATAACGATGATGTTGGGGGCACCCTTCGGCGCACGGGGCCGTTTAGGATATGCACCGTCGGCCTGCGCCTGCGCAGTTGTCGCCCCCACGCCAAGCACCGTCATTGCAGCAATCGCCAGTATGGACGCACGGGCAACGTTACGAAAGCGGTTGCGGATCATCACCAGTCTCCTCAAACAAGGCGCGCGGCGGACACGATAGCCCGCCGCGCCGCAGGATTAAAAGCTCTTGCGAACACTGATCCGCCACTCGCGCGGCGCAGCAGGCGTCGCCGATACGATGCCGATCGGATATTTGAGCGCGCTGATGTCGTAATATTGATCGAACAAATTGGTGACCGCGAGTGCGACCTGCAAATCGCGGGCCTCATTCCTCCAGGTCACGCGCGAGTTCACCAATGCATAGCCGTCAATCTGCGCGCGTGGGTCATTGTCGACCTGCGGGTAGAAAGAGGATTGGTAGGAAACATCCACGCGTGGGGTGATCGACCCGGCCCCGTTCGTCAGGATTTCATACTGAATTCCGACATTGCCTTTCCATTCGGGCGCAAACGGCGCGCGATTGTCGAGCGAGATTCCGGTGATTGTCGCTCCCGCCGCACCGATCCGCTTGAAATCGAAGCCGAGATAGCTGCCCGACGCGTCAATCTGCAGTCCGGCCAAAGGTCTGATGTTTGCCTCCAGCTCAATGCCCTGGAACTGCGCATCGCCTGCATTCACCGGAGTCGCGTTTAGCGTCGATGTCGGCGTCGACGACTGGTTGTTGAACAGGATGCCCGTATATTCGTTAATGAACAGAGAGCCATTCAGTCGCAGCGCTCGCCCGAAGAGATCGACCTTGAATCCCGCCTCATATGCTTTCAGCCGTTCCGGATCGAAAGAAACCGCTTGGTCCAGCACAAAAGGTCGAGGATTGACGCCACCCGCGCGATATCCGGTCGAAAACTGAATGTAGGTCATCACCGCATCGGACCAGCGATACTGTACGTTCGCCCGATAATCGACGTTGTCACCGCGATAGTTGCCTTCGACGCCGTTGATCTGGCCGGCAGCGGTATAGGCGGGCAGGTTAGGGAAATAGGGATTGAGACGTCCGAACTGATAATCCTTGCGGTCCTTGGTGTAGCGAATGCCGCCGATCACTGACAGCCGGTCGGTGATGTTCGCGGTCAGGTGCGCAAAGACCGACTTGCTTTCCGATGGGATGCGATCGTCTGATGCGTAGATATTTTCGTTCGCCAAGCCCGGTAGGTTATAGTTTGCGCCGTTAAAGCGGCCCACTGACTTAAAATAATAGGCGCCTAGCGTGTAATCAAGGAAACGGTCGAAGAGAGACCCGCCCAGTCGCAGTTCCTGAGTGAACTGATCGTAGCGATAGCCTGACAGCACCGTATTGATGCCATAGGGCGTAAGGTCGATGTCTGTGGCGTTATAGCCGGTATAATGCTGATAAGATGTGATGGAGGTCAGCTTCAGGTCATCGGCCACTTCCCAATCGATCAAACCGGACACCATTTTTGCGCGCAGACGCATTTTTGGTTCAAGGGCAGTCGCGGGATGAGCGCCAGCACCGGTGACGCTATTGTAACGCGCCGGATCGACGAAGGCAGGGTTGGTGTAGGTTGCATAGCTGAAGCGGTCTTTCGCGCCGGGAATGAAAATGTGCGGATCGATGCCGGCCGGGATGTTCAGTCGCGTGGTGATGTCGCGGAGCTTCTGAGGCGCGACCTGCGAGTCATCGGACGTGATCATGCCAATCAGGTTCACTTCCAAACGCTCACTGGGCACGATGCGGACAGCGAGGCGTCCGGCCTGAAAATTGCGGCCGCCCTCCTCACCCGTCTGGCAGTTGCCGGACGCGGACGAAATGACACCGCTACCTGGGTTTAGGCAGCCATAATCATAGCGTTTGAAGTAGCCATCGGCGCGCTTGGCGACACCCGAAACACGAACCATCAGCTTATCTGGCACGAGCTCGAAATTGGCGGCGCCCTTCAGCTCGAGGCGATTGAAGCGCCCATAGGCCGCCTCGATATAGCCACTGTTGCCAACACTGGGTTTGATGGAAAATAGCTTCACGGCACCGCCGATCGAATTTCGGCCGGACAACGTGCCCTGTGGACCGCGCAGAACCTCTACCCGATCAAGATCGAGAAGGTCGAAAATCGATCCGAATACAGTGCCGTAATAGACGTCGTCGACATACATGCCGACACCTGGCTCGAACGCGAATTGAGAATCAGACTGTCCCACACCGCGAATGAACACCTGTGCAGCGCCGCCATTTGCACCGCCCGCTTGACGCATCGTGACATTGGGTGCCGTATTGGCGACATCCAGAATGCTCGACGCGCCCTTGGCGTCCAAGGCGGCACCGCTCACCGCGGTGATCGCAATCGGCGTATCCTGCAGGCGTTGGCTACGGAACTGAGCCGTCACCACGATGTCCTCTGTGGTATCGGTATCGCTCGCAGCTTCTGGCGCAGCCTCGGATGATTGGGTGGACTGCGCCGACGCGCCGGCTTCCTGCGCGCTCGCTCCGCCTGCCAAAAGCAAAGCTGCCGCCAACGATGTACCGAATAAAAAGCGGTGCGTATTAATGATCTGAGTCATTTGGTTTCCCCTCCTGCAATTAGATTATGAATTGACGATGATTCCTGGCAGCGCGCCTAGCCAGATTGTGACGGCCTCGGCGCCTGGATCGACATGGCCGATTGCACGGTCGCCGACATAACTGGATCGTCCGAAACGCGGGTCAAGTCGTGCGGTTTCGTCCGTACCTGCACGTGCTGCCTGTACCGAGCGCCTGAGCGCCTCGTGCGTGGCAACTCCGGCAGACGCTGCCTCATGGAGAGCTTCTGACGCAGGCAGCATCGCATCCAGCATGGTGCGATCGCCTTTGCCCGCGCCGCCGAGATCCATGATGGCACGGCATCCGCGATCGAACGCCCGAGCCCAGTCCGCAAGTGCCAAATCGCCGCCGTCATCGCGCAAGCTCAGAGCAAGCGCCAGAGTGAAGGCAGCATAAAGCGGACCCGACGTGCCTCCGACATTGCGCCGCAACAGGCTTGCTATCTGCTCGAGCGCTGTAGCTGGATGGGACATGTCGAGCGTATCGATCGCGCCGAGCACCGCTTGCGCGCCGCGCATCATACTGATGCCCAAATCGCCGTCACCGACCTTCGCGTCGAGCGCCGTCAACATCGGCTCCGCATCGATCAGCGCCTTTGCCGCGCTGCGGATCGCCGCGCCGAATGCCTTCTGCATTGCCGGCTCAGCCGCCGGACCGGTCGCTCCAGCAGAAGTCGCAGCGGGCGGCGGCGCGACGACCGCATGAGAGCCGTCAGACGGCGTAAGCGGTGGCAGCCAAGCAGAAGCATCGGTTGACGCATCCAGCCGTTCGATCACCTCATCGGAAGCGGTTGCAAGGGTGATGGAGCAGCCAGCCATTTCGATCGCGGTTAGGAATGACCCGATAAGTATACGCTTAATGTGCAGCCCGTGCGCGCGGCAGGCCGTGATCGCCGATCCGGCGACGATGGCAAGTTCGGCGGGCGGAGTGCCACCCAGACCGTTGACGAGCAGGATGATGGGGCTGCCGACCGGGATCTGCTTGCTTTCCACAATCGTAGCAACCAGACGATCGGCGATCGCGTCCGCAGTACCGATTGCTTCACGGCTTACGCCGGGCTCACCATGAATACCGAGACCATATTCAACCTCGCCCTCGCCCAGCACGAAGCTCGGCTTGCCAGCAGCCGGAACGGTACACGCCGACAGGCCGATGCCCATCGTACCGATCAACGGAATGAAGGCCTGCAGTTCGGCCGACAGTGCGTCGAGCGTGGCTCCGGCCTCAGCTGCCGCCCCTGCCACCTTGTGCACCAGCACTGTGCCGGCCAGCCCGCGCGCGCCTGCACGACTTTTCCCGGCGGGGATGGCGACATCGTCGTCAACCAGCACCGTTGCGACGTTCAGCCCCTCGCCGCGCGCGATGGAAGCCGCGACACCAAAGTTCAGCCGATCGCCCGTATAGTTTTTGACGATGAGTAGACATCCCGCCGGGCCGGTCACCAGCCGGATCGCGGCGAGCACCGCATCAACGCTGGGCGACGTAAAGACTTCCCCTGCCACGGCGGCAGTCAGCATACCTTTCCCGACATAGCCCGCATGGGCAGGTTCGTGGCCGGAGCCGCCCCCGGAAATAAGCGCCACCTTGCCGCTGTCGCGATACGCCAGATAATCGGTCCGGATGACAATGCCATGATCGGGCTCGATCATCAGGCGGCTGTCGGATCGCGCGAGCGCGGACAGCATGTCGCGGGTCACCGCGTCGGGAGCGTTGATGAGCTTTTTCATGATGCGCGTCCCTGAATCCGCTGGGAGATCGAAAGACTGATGAAGCTGATCGCCGCGGCGCAGCTAGAGACAAGGGCGATGGATCGGCCAACCGCCGCCTCATCTTGAAAGAGGTAATCGGTACACAGCGCGATCAGCGTGGAGCCGAGCGTCATGCCGATCATCGTCACGGCAAAAAGATAGCATGCCGTCACCTGGCCGCGGAATTGGTTTGGGGTGATAGAATAGAGCGCAACCGGCGCCAGCCCCGTCGGAAGACCGAGCACGAAACACGACCAGCCAAGGGCGATCAAGGCCGTTGTAGGCGTCGACACGAAGCCGAATGCCGCCAGCGAGGGAATCATCAACACTGCCGACCAGCGCATCGTCACCAGCGCGCCTCGCGAACCCATTGTCGGGACCAACCGATCAGCGATCCATCCGCCGAGCATGATTCCGCAGGTGCCGCAAACCAGCAGCAGCGTTCCGTAAATCGCGCCGATCTGACCTGCCGACCAGCCGAAAACGCGGATGAAATAGGTTGGCGCCCAGCCGGCCAAGCTGAAGTTAACAAGGCCATTCGCACCAAATGCAAGGATCATCGTACCGAGCGCTGCACCATTGCGGCGGAAGAAGGCGAGGCTGTCAGTCAAGCTGCCCCCCTCGGCACTGACTTCCATACGCGCAGGCTCACGCACCAGAAGGATCAACGCAGCGATGAGCAAGCCTGGCGCACCCACCGCAAAGAAGGCGATTTGCCAGCCCGAGACTGCACCGATGATTGGTAATTCGACGCCGCTGTAGCGCCCGGTTGCCTCGATCGCCGCGCCACCAAGAATGAGTGCCAGTCCCGACCCTACGAAAACGCCCGTTGAGAACACGCTCATCGCGCGCGCGCGGCGTTCTGGCGGGAAATAATCGGCGATCATCGAGAACGCAGCAGGTGAGAGGGTGGCCTCGCCAACTCCAACAAACATCCGAGCGATGAACAGGCCAGCAAAACTGCTCGCCAGACCGCAGGCGATCGTCGCAAAGCACCAAAGCGTAATGCCTGCGACGATGATGTTGCGGCGATTATACTTGTCGACCGCACGCCCGATCAGAATCCCGAACAGGGTATAGAAAATGGCAAATGCCAGCCCGTGAAGGAGGCTGATCTGCGTGTCGGAAATATCTAGGCTCGCCTTGATCGGCTGAACAAGCAGGCTGAGTACCTGCCGGTCGATCAGCGAAACCGCGTAGGCGAGCAGAAGGAGCACGACGACGGTCCACGCGCGCAAAGCGGAGTAAGCAAAGCGCGGAGCTGGCCGATCCTGGCTCGGAGCGACCGAGTTGTTGGCGGTCGTCATGCCGCCACCGCGCGAACTGGCAAGGAAGAAAGTCCCCGGAGCCAGTTATTCATCTGATATTGCGGCTCACCGGCGGGTTCGATCGCGCGAGCATGTCGAGCGAGAGCCGTAAGCGCCATTTCGGCCTCTAATTTAGCGACCATCTGCCCGATGCAGGCATGAATGCCCACGCCGAACGCAACGTGCCCGGCGCCTTTGCGCCGCAGGTCAAACCGATTGGGCTGCTCGAACTGGCGCGGATCACGATTCGCCGCCGCGACGAGCAACAACACCTTACTATCGGCGGGGATCGTCACCCCCTCAATCTCGACGACACAGGCGGTTGTGCGCCCGATATAAGGACTGGGTGAGCGATGCCTCAGACTTTCGTCGAATGCCGCCTTGGACAGTGATGGATCTTCCCGCAGCATGGCCCATTGATCAGGGTTTTCCGCGAGTGATTGTACGGTGAAGCCAATCCCGTTCATCGTTGTGTCCATGCTCGCGGAAAAGAAGGTGCGGACCAATATGGCGGCATCGTCCTCGCCGACACCGGCGGCAGCGCATTCTGCGTAGATTTGCGCCGCCAGACCGTCGTCGGACAAATGCTCGCGCCGACAATATTCTGCAACGACGTCCAGGATCGAGGCTGCCTTTTCGCGCGATTGCTTGAGCAGGAAGTTATCCGGCCCCATCGCATTAAAGTTCAGCTCAGAATAGGTCAGCATGGCGTGTCGGACCTCTTGCGGAAGGCCCAACATCGTCGGCACAACGATGAACGGGAAAGCCTCGGCAAAATCCTTTGCGGCGTCGAACGTGCCCTGCGCGACAAGTCGAGCAGCCAGTTCATCGGCAGCCTGCGTAAACTGCGCGCGAATTCGCGTGAGGGTACGGCCAGTTAGAACAGCAGCCATGATCTTGCGGTAGCGACTGTGATCTGGTGGATCACTTTCCAGGATCAAACTTGGACGGCGCCATTGGGAAGCCTTCCGGATATTGGTCAGCCCAGTGCCAGAGGCCGAGGAAAACCGACGCCAGTCCGTAAAGGCAGACTTCACGAGCCCATGACGCGCCAAAGCCCAGAGGTCATATTGCGGCAGATATAGAACTGGGCCAGCCGAAAGCGCTGCGCTTTCAAAAGCCGCAGGTTCGCGCAACGTCTCTTCGGCGAAGGGATCGATGTCGATAACGCTGGGCTCGAATTTGGCGCTCACGCCCATTCCCTCTCCTGTCTGACACTTGGCTCGCATCTTGTTTATATACAAACCCATGTTTAAGGACAAACTCTAGACAGTCAACCGAGAATGTAGCATTCCAGCGAATGTGATGAAGCTGCCCCGCAGCGCGATGGAAAAAAAATGACGAAAAAAGCGGAAGATAGATTGCCATCCGATTATGATCAGGAGCCCTTCCTTCGAAAGGACGCGTTCGTGCCGCACCTGCTCACGGTCGCGAACAACGGCTATGCTTGGCACACATCGCGTATGTATCTGGAAGTGCTCGGCATGGGCGTCAACGAAATGCGCGTGCTGTCGATCCTTTATGAGTTCGGCGAGCTCCAAGCTTGGGAAATCTGCGATATATTGAGCATGAACAAGGCCACGGTCAGCCAGTCTTTGAAGAAGCTGGCAAAGGATTCCCTGATTGAAATCGAAACCAATCGCAACGGCCGGTTTGCCAGGCCAACCCCCGAAAGCCTGCCCATCCACCGCCAGATTGTCCAGATGGCGCGATCACGCGAGGAGGTGCTGCTCGACGGGTTCAGTAAGGAAGACCGTGACAAGTTTCGCGAACTACTGACCAGATTCGCAGAAAATTTGCCCAAGGCCGTTGCCTACACCGCAAAGCACTTCCAGAAGCCGGAGCCTCATGACTGAAAGACCGCAGAGAGGCGGCCATGGCAAAACGGGGGCTACGCGGCAGATTTCATGTCAGGATACCATCGCTGGA
>JBDTLS010000108.1:0-8970 GCA_039934655.1 Sphingobium sp. | reverse complement strand
CCTCTTCCGAAAACCCATTGAATCAGCTAATTATGCCCTTGTCTACACCCACCCGCGCACAGATCTCATAAGGCCTCGCGCCCTGCAATGGCAGCGTGGCATTTCTTGGTATCGTAAGCGCCGTCACCACCAACACTCAGTATCTGCTCACCCGAGGGGATCTGCGCCAGCAGATCGGGGAGCGTTGGCGCATCGCCAATCGCATTCGTCGTGACCTCGATCGCGCGAACTTCAAGTGTTTCTGCGTCGATCCCCAGATGCACCTTGCGCCACTGACGACGATAAGATGCCCCGTGTTTGCGCGTTTTCCATTCCCCTTCACCCATCATTTTGATGCCCGTGCTGTCGGCCAGAAGATGCAAACCACCTGAGCTTGGGCGTCCACCAAGCGCAATGTTCAATGTCTTCTGACGCCGGCACAGCGTCGTATAATCAGGCACCGGCCAATCCAAACCGGCACGTTTGAGCAGGCTCTCCACCAGCCCCGCCACCTGCCGAAACGGACGATTGAACAGCACCTTCAGCGTCAAACAGAACTCAATCGCGCTGTCTGAAAACCGCATCGGGCGACTAGGGCGACCACAAGGCACCAAAACCAATCCATTTCTGGATCAAACCAAACATCCAGCGAACCCCGCTGCTTCAGAGATGCATTATACGCGGGCCAGTTTGTCGTACGATATTGCGGTGATGGAGGTCTGGGCATCTCGCCCATCTATACAAGCCGATTCCACAAGGGAATCCCTCACGCCATTATGCAACAAAGTCGCCTTGACGAAACCATTCCATCCTAAGGCCTTGCCAAGCGTGCGACTGCGTAAAGCGAAAGGCCAACGGGAAATTTGATCCGTCCAAGTAAATTGCGTTCAAAAGCGAATACTGTGCTCAAAAAGCTGTTCAGCAGGCGATGCGGCATCCCGTCCGCGCTGTGCCCCCTTCCTGACAAGCGCGAGGCAAGTCGCTGGACGAGCGCCA
Source organism: Sphingobium sp. (assembly GCA_039934655.1). Lineage (GTDB taxonomy): Bacteria > Pseudomonadota > Alphaproteobacteria > Sphingomonadales > Sphingomonadaceae > Sphingobium. The sequence goes on along the minus strand of JBDTLS010000108.1, from coordinate 7,995 downwards.
ATGGAAATAGCAGGGTATTGAAATATCCGATGCTAACAAGTTCAAAGCCCGCCTGTTGCAACACCTGTTCAAGGCTAGCCTTGGTATAGCGTCGCTTGTGGTGATGAATCGCGTCATGCTCAGACCAAAGCCAAGGTATCGCCGGAACGGTCAGCAAAATTGAACCGCCGGTGCCCAACCGCTGGCCCAATGCGCTGAGCGAGCCAACATCATCGTCGATATGCTCAAGCACATCCAGCATGGCGATCAGATCAAAGGACTGGTTTTCGAAACCTACTTGGTCGGGGAGGGAGCCACATGATACGGGAAGTCTCGCAAGAGCCACCGCATGGGCACGCGCTTCGTCTTCCAGTTCGAAAGCATCCAGATCGCCGAATTGCCCGAGCATGGCAAGATTGCCGCCATAACCACAACCAGCCTCCAGAATACGCGGATTTTCCTGCAGAGGGATCAAGCTCGTTATCAGTTTAGCGATTATCTTGCGCCTGCCGACGAACCACCAGTGGCGGTCTTGCAGGTCACGCAGCGAGCGATATGCAACGGCATCCATGATCAAAAGCCTTCCGTGTCGGATACGATGTAAAGGGGGCGGCCACGCACCTGCTTGGATATCCGGCCGATATATTCACCCATCAAACCAAGGCTCAACAGATTGAGCCCGCCGAGGAACAATACTGCGGCCATTATCGAGGCATAGCCTGGGGTATCGACCCCGTAGACGATCGTGTAGGTAATCAGAAATACGGCATAACAGAACGCGAAAAGAGATATCATCGCGCCAATCGCGGTCCATATCCGCAAGGGCAGGGTCGTCGACGAAACAATCCCGTCAAGCGCCAGTGAAGCCAGCTTCGAAGCGTTCCATTTGGTTTCGCCAACAATTCTGGCCGGACGCGTATATTCCAGTGTTTCGGTGCGAAATCCGATCCAGGAAAACAAACCTTTGTTGAAGCGGGAATGTTCCGTCATCCGATTGAGCGCATCAACTGCGGCGCGGTCAAAAAACCGGAAATCGCCGACATCGCTAGCAATCGGATGATCTGCAAAAGCGTTTATCACCCTGTAAAAAATCCGCGAACTGGACCGCTTGAACAAAGTGTCGGCAGCGCGATCACATCGTTTGGCGTTGACGACCTGTGCGCCTGCACGCCAGCGATCGACCATCGGACGCAGCAGATCGGGTGGATCCTGCAAATCAACGTCCATCGGGATGATCGCGTCTCCCGATGCGGCCTTCAGTCCGGCGCTAAGGGCTGCTTCCTTACCGAAATTGCGTGAAAGTGCGACAAGTCTGACCCTGGCATCTGCAAGACACATCGCGCGAACAACCGCTGCGGTGCCATCACTGCTGCCATCGTCAATAAAGATGAGTTCAAATTCTGGGGCCACCTCACCACCCGGCCATCCCATTGCAACCGCAGCATCTATGGCGGCGACGAACGGGGCCAAAGCCTCGCGCTCATTAAATACCGGCACCACCAGCGAGACCAGCGAGCTATTGGCCGCAAGGGCTGCAGCTTCAAATTTCAGTCCTTCAATCAATGGCTTTCTCCATTTTGACGCAGGCTACCACCCCTAAAGAAGGCATCTTACCGGCGACTAGTCCTCGATCTCTGCAAATCCAGGCTGGGTCATTTTCAAAGCTGGGTGGGTGATTTCGGGCAGATGTCCGATCGGCGGTATTGTAAAGCCAGATGATCCCCGTGCTCTTCCCTTTCGCCGCCGTCCGCAGAACCAGATTTGCGTCGGCAGAGTCGGGGATGACCAAAGCTTGCACCGGTATATTGACGCTAGCACGATGCTGGAAATAGCCACCGATGCGTACAAGCGAACGCTGATCAAGAATTTTGGCGGTAGGGTGATCCCACACGAAAAGCATTTTATCGGGCTGATAAGTCGCAACGAAATCGCTGCCCCGTTCATAGCCGTACATGCCACGCATTTCGGCAAATTTCTCAATCGTTTTGGGGTTAATTCCGGGAAGCAAGAAAGCGAGAGTGAGCAGGATGCCCGCAATTTCCTGCCGGGCGCTTCGTTGAAGGATGAGAGTAAAGCCAAGCAATGTCGGCGGCACCAGAGGAACCAGGTAGCGGTTGATAAGAGATGCCTGAAGCAGCCCGATACAGATCGCCAAGCCGAACCCGATGACCGCCGTTGCGGCGACCAGCAGGAGATCGCGGTCGGCGGGGGCTATTATGACAGCACCGCTTGGCCGGGTTGCTTTCCGATCAAATCCTGCGCAAATGACAATGAATAAAATCAGGCCAAAGAAAACCAGATTCAATGCGCCAACGATGTAAAGAAGATACCCTAGGCTGCTTTCTACATTGGTAAGCTGCTGCCACGCAACGTCCTTGCGGGCATATGCCTCAAGGCGGGGGAGGTGAATGGCGAACCAGCCGAGGCCGGGAACTGCAATCACCGCAGCAGGCCATATCCGAAACAGCATGGCCCGATAGCGCCAGATCAGGACAAGGCCCTGTGCGGCGAGCAGCACGGCAGAAAAATAGTGGGTTAGAAACATCATTGTGCCCAGCGCGACCCAGGCCACAGCCAGCTTGTGCGAGAGTTGATCGAGTAGCCTGGCAAAGACCAAGCATGACGCGGTCGAAAGGAGAAGCATCAGGGCATAGCTGCGTGCATCGAGCATCATAAGCGTGCCCGGAGGCCACAGCAGGATTAGCCCTGCCCAGGTCCAGGCGGCCGTCTGGTTCAACCCCTTTGGACGCCATGCCACGGGAAGGATGGCGGCAAGAAATACAAACAAAAAACTCGGCAGGCGGAGCATTAGATTGCTGTCGCCGAATATGCTGACCCAGCCCGTAAGAAACAGATAATACAACGGCGGATTGCAATCGAGCCACGCCTCGCGCCAGAACCCAGTCCATTCAGGCCGTGTGGCAATCATGGCGCTCCAGGTTTCGTCAAGCCAAAGCGGTGCCGTTACAGCCACATTCAGGCGCGATGCAATTACATAGGCCGCTGCCAGCAAAATGAACACGCGCAAAATAGCCTTTAGCGACAGAGGCGTTCGTTGCGTGCCAGCTACTGTTACAAACATTGGCTTCCCTTCCTAACCTTAGCCTGTTCTAGGTTTTCATGGTTGAGGAAGTCCTAATACCAACCTGTATTGATTATGACCTACGGGCCCATTTTCGGCGGCCGATTGTCATGATGTGCCAAGGTTGATCGATTAGCTTGTTCCAAGCCTCACCGATTTGTCAGGCATCGATCAGCTGCGTTTCCATCCGCGCTGCTATTACCGGGCCGCCGAAGATGATGCCCCCGGTGTGCGGGAGGCATGGCCCGCCCTGATCGCTGCGGTCACTGACAATGACGGCGTCATCACGGGTGTTCACCGCACCTGGCTCGATCCGCAGTCATACGACAAAGCCGCTATTGGCGCCCCATGGGGCATCTGCTCGGCTCTGGCGTCCGGTTTGCCGCACCGCCCAATGGCAAGGTAGCGCTAGGGCGTAGTGATGATTTAACGTTTTGGGATTCCCAAAAGGGATAAAATCGGATTCAAGGCTGATTTTGGGGATCAGCAATGGATCACGGCCAGTTGTATCCGCGACCGGGCCGCGCAGACATAGATTTCCAGCCTGACCGTCTCGTCGTTTCCCCGGACGATCTCCAGATGGCACGACGCCAGCAAGTCGGAACGCGCTCCATCAGCCGCGCCGACTCATCGGCTGCGCAATGTCTCGGCCTGGCTGCGGGCATGGCGCGCCTTCAGCAGGTCGTGGCGCGACAGGATGCCGACGACGCGGGCGGTGACCGGATCGACGATCGGGATACGGCCCGTGCCGGTGAGGACCATAAGGTCGGCGACCTCCCCGATCGGCGCGTGGGGCGGTGCCGAGGGCTGCGACGCGTCGGACAGCACATCGGCCAGCGATGCCCCCATGGGCGCCCCGTCGACCCGCCAGCGCAGTGCGTCCGACCGCGACACCAGCCCCAGCAGTCGGCCTTGTTCGTCGACCACCGGATAGCTGCGGTGTGTGGCGCCCTCGGCAAAGAACCCGACCACGGCCTCTACCGACAGCGTTCCTGGCAAAGTCGCTGGGGCCGACGTCATGATCTGCTCCGCCTGCAGAAAGTCGAGCGGATCGACCGAATATTCCTGGAGGATATGGCGGCCACGCCGGGCGATCTTCTCAGTCAGGATCGAGCGGCGCATGATCAACACGCTGACCGCAAACGCCCCGACCGACGCGGCCATCGTCGCGGGCAAGGCGGCAAAATGCCCAGTCAGCTCCACCGCGAACAGCGCCCCGGTCAGCGGCGCGCGCATCGCCCCGCTCAGGATGCCGGCCATGCCGATCATCGCCCAGAAACCGGCGCCGCCCGGCAGGAAACCACCCAGTACATAACCCAGCGCCCCGCCCAGAATCAACAGCGGCGCCAGCACCCCGCCCGAAGTCCCCGACCCCAGCGCCACCAGCCACACCAAGGCCTTCACCACCAGCAGTACCACCACTGCCCGCAGCGCAAGTGACCCATCGAGCAGCGCCTGAATGCTCTGATACCCGGCGCCAAGTACGTGCGGATCGATCAGCCCGCCGAAACCGACAACGATCGCACCCAGCGCTGGCCACCACATCCAGTGAATCGGCAAACGGTGAAATAGATCCTCGACCCGGTACAGCAGCCCCGACAACAGCGCCGCCTCCACCCCAACCAGCGCGCCCATGCCTACCGCGATCAGCGTCGTTGACCAGCCCGCCGGCGTGATCGCGGCAAAGGGAAACAGCGGACCCGCCCCAATCAGCATCGGCCGCCATGCCAGCGACACCAGAACGCCCGCCACCACCGGCACGAAACTGCGCGGCTTCCATTCGAACAACAGCACTTCGACCGCCAGCAGGATCGCCGCCAGTGGCGTGCCAAAAATCGCCGTCATCCCCGCCGCCGCGCCCGCGACCAACAGCACCTTGCGCTCCGCCGCGCTGAGGTGAAAGCATTGCGCGAACAGGGAACCGATCGCCCCGCCGGTCATGATGATCGGCCCCTCGGCACCGAATGGCCCGCCGCTGCCGATGGAAATGGCCGAGGACAGCGGTTTCAGCACCGCCACTTTCGGCGACAGGCGGCTTTCGCCATAAAGAATAGCCTCGATCGCTTCGGGGATGCCGTGGCCGCGGATCTTGTCCGACCCGAACCGCGCCATCAACCCGACGATCAGGCTGCCGACCACCGGCACGATGACCATGCCCAGCCCCAGCGCGTTGTCGGCGATCTGCGCCGGGGCTGCTGACAACCGCCCGAACCAGAACAGGTTGGTCGCCAGCGCGATCAGTTTGAGCAACACCCACGCGCCCAGCGCCCCGCCCGTGCCGACCGGAATCGCCGCCGCCGCCAGCGCCAGCATGCGCAAATCCGCGCTGTGGTCGGCGAGGCGGCGGGATTTGGTATTCACGGCAGAGGCGGTCATGGAAGGATCCTGTTGATCTATGCTGGGCCGCATTTATATCGTAGTACGATATTTATCAAGGAAGGACGCGACGATCTTGACTCAGGCCGATCTGACCGACGCCGACTACGCCGCGCTGGCGGATTTCCGGCACACGCTGCGCCAGTTCCATGCCTTCAGCGAGAGCAAGGCAGGCGAAGTCGGCCTGACCCCGCAACAGCATCAGGCCCTGCTGGTCATTCGCGGGGCGGAGCCGGGCACGGTGACGATCGGCCATGTCGCGGCGCGGCTGATCCTGAAGCCCCATAGCGCCAGCGGCTTGATCGACCGGCTGGAGGCGCTCGGCCTGGTCGCGCGGCAGGCGGCATCGGGCGACCGCCGGCAGGCGCGGCTGGAGTTAACCGAAAAGGCCCAGTCCCTGCTCGCCAAACTGAGCGCTACGCATCGGGAGGAAATCCGGCGCTTGCGGCCGATGTTGCTCGATCTGCTCAGCCAATTAGGCGGATAGTGCAGTGTGGCGATGCGGGCCTTTAGGAGTTATGGCGGCACGGGCAACAATCCAGCAATTTGATTGGCAGTCGATATTCGAAGCTGGCAACCCCGGGTGCGTACCCGGTCGCCGCCGCCTTCGTCCGCGAATGCCCACTCCCGCCAAATGCGGCCATTCAGCAGAGACACGGTGTACGGCGGCAAAGTTCCAGGTCCAGTCTTTCACGATCCCGTGACTGCATCTGAACGTACGACAGGTTCTGACTAACTGATTTTGGACCGGGAATGGCGGCTAAGTTGGCGATTCTTGCCTCGCTCTCACACCAATTCGTCGAGTGTGACATTCAACGTCGCAGCCAACTTCTTGATCGTTTGGATAGACCCTTTTTTTCGTCCAGCCTCGATATCTGCGATCTGAATCCGATTGACGCTCGATGTTTCAGCGAGGGCCGTTTGGGTAAGCCCCCGAAACTCCCGCCAGAGACGCAGCGGGCTTTCGCCAGAAATCATGCGCTTGACGAGTTCGGCCGGAAGCAATTCCTCTTCACCATCTGCCAGTTGCGCCAGAGCGCGATCATAAGCCCGCAAGTCCGTCAATTCTTCTGACGCCGCCTGCAAGCTGAGATATTCCACCAGCGGGATCGAAATCATTTTACCCATATCTGTCTCCATCACCCATAGATTCTGCCACGCGATCCGATGTCGAGGACAGCCAGCACCACGCCATCGTCATTCATAATCACGCGCCAATCACCCACCCGCAGGCGAAAACCCTCCCGGCCTTTGAGCGCCGTGACGTTGTTGGCTTGCGATGCCGGATCCGCAGCATATTGCTCGATCTTGTTTATGATCCGTTCAGCCACATCTACCGGCATTTTCCGAAGCGTCTTCAGGGCCACACGCATATAGGTGATTGGCTTCATATCAGTGTGCGTAGCCTATAACTACAATGTAGTCAATGACTACGACATGGAGGCGGCGAACTGACAGAATTTTTATCGTGTTACATAGTCGTTTGTTGGGAACTCGGTCGTCACACGGTCGAGACATGTCCGCCACATGATAGGTTTCGTGGATAGGATGCCTCCCGAGAGCACAACACCATTCAACAGTGCCCACATATGAAAAACGACCCTGTCGAAAAGGATTGCATAACCCGATGGGCCGGTCGCGAATATACAGGTGTTCGTGAGTCTTTATTGAGAAAATTTCTGATAAACCGGTATCCTGAGTTCCAAACGAGCGTCCTCTTCTGTCCCTAAGCATCGAGCTTCGCTGCGAGATCTGCTGGTTTGGGTTTGTAGTAAATCTGCAGCATGGAGAGGGACTTGTGCCCGGTGACGGCGGCCAGTTCCAACACGTTGGATAGCTTGGCGGCCATCGTAGTGGCAGCTTCGCGTCGGCTGTCGTGGAAATGGATGTGGGCGAGACCGACATCACGCTTCGCCTCGCGAAAGAGCTTGTCGAAATGCCCGGTTTGGATCGGCACGACCGCACCAAACCCTTGAATTCATCAAAGAAATTCAAGGTATTATCGGCAAGGTCGAAATCCAGACCACCCTTCAGCCCACCCCAAATCATGCGTTTACTTGAACTTCAATACGCACACATGAGTGGGTCGAATGGGCGGCGACAGCGATTTACCCTTGTCGCAATTCCTCGATCCCAAAAAAAACCTCTGTCCTACACCCCATCATCTCGCTTAAGCCGGACCTGCCCCCACTCCTCCGGTAACCAAGTGTGGAGCGGGGTTGATAGCCGGTCCCGGGTCCATTCGCGGTGGCAGAGGACAGGCACGGTCGGCGCGGTACATCCGGAAGCGGAAGTAACCGCTTGGCTGTCGGCATAAGATTATGGTCTGGAAAAGCGTTGTCGGGAAACCTCTCGGCATCGACACCAGTGCCCCCGTCGCTTGGCCGCAAAGCCAGCCGCGACGAGCAGGCCATAGCTCCGCCGCAGCGCAGTTAGACGTAAACACTACCACTACCCGCGCAACTCCAACCCCGTCATCCTGCCGGATACAGGGCGAAACGCGCCGACCGACTATCTTGTTGCTGATGCCAACCCGGCGGGTTTACCCGTGCGGGCGA
>JBDTLS010000107.1:0-9107 GCA_039934655.1 Sphingobium sp. | reverse complement strand
TCGACCTCGGCCTGCCGACCGTGATCGCCCTCAACATGGTTGATCTGGCCACGCGCGATGGCCTCGAACTCGACGCCAGCATCCTCGCGCGCGAAATCGGCGTGCCCGTCGTTCCGACCGTAGCGGTGCGCGACCGCGGGCTGGCTCACCTTATCGAAACGCTGACGCCGTTCGTCAACGATGGCATGATCCAGCTCCGCCCGCACATCACGGCGCCGGGTTCGGACGCAACCGGGTCCACGCCCGACGACAGCGGCTTTGCATTGCGACGCAAGCGCGCCCACGAACTGACCAGGGCCACCATCGTATCCGAAACGCCATCGCGCAGATTGACGCGGACCGTGGACCGGGTCGCCCTCCACCCGATCAGCGGGCCATTGTTGTTGCTGACCTTGATGTTCCTGATGTTTCAGGCGGTGTATGCGTGGTCCGCCGCGCCGATCGACATACTCGGCGATGGGATTGCGATGCTGGGCAATGTGGTGACGGCGCATACTCCGCCGGGCCTGTTGCGATCTTTCCTCGTCGATGGCGCCATCAACGGCGTGGGATCGGTGATTACGTTCCTGCCGCAGATCCTCATCCTGTTCTTCTTCATCCTGATGCTCGAAGCGACCGGATATATGACGCGCGCGGCGTTCCTGATGGATGGATTGATGGCGCGGGTCGGCCTGTCGGGGCGCGCGTTCATCCCGTTGCTGTCCTCCTTTGCCTGCGCGGTGCCGGGCATCATGGCGACGCGTTCGGTCAGCGACTCCAAGGACCGGCTCACGACGATATTGATCGCGCCGTTGATGACCTGTTCCGCGCGGCTGCCGGTGTACGCGATGATTATCGGCGCGTTTATTCCGGCGCGTTCGGTCGGCTGGGGCGTGGGGTTGCAGGGGCTGGTGCTGCTGGCGCTCTATGTTTCGGGTATCGTTTCGGCAATGATCGTTGCGCTGGTCATGCGGCGCACGATCACCAAGGGCAAAAGCAGCGGCTTCCTGATGGAAATGCCCAAATATCAATGGCCACGCACCAAAGACATTACACTCGGCCTGTGGCAGCGCGCGATGATATTCCTCAAGCGCGCGGGCACGATCATCTTTACATCGACGATCATCCTGTGGGTGCTGCTCAGCTTTCCCAAACCACCTGTGGGATCGACCACACCGCCGATCGAATATAGCACGGCGGGCCGCATTGCCGGGGGGCTGCACGTCGTGATGGCGCCGATCGGGTTCAACCGCGACATTTCACTCGCGCTGATCCCGGCGATGGCCGCGCGCGAAGTCGCTGTCTCGGCGCTCGCGACCACGTACAGCATTGCCGACAATGGCGATGACGACAAGCGGGACCAATCGTTAAGCCAGCGACTGCAGGGTGCATGGTCGCTGCCCACCGCCCTCGCCTTCCTCGCGTGGTTCGTGTTCGCGCCGCAGTGCATTTCCACTATCGCCGTCACCCGGCGCGAAACCAACGGCTGGCGATGGCCGCTGTTCATGGTCGGCTATTTGTTCGTGCTGGCCTATGTCGCGGCGGGCCTGACGTACTGGACGGCGGTCGCGGTCGGGCTATAAGAGCCTCCGAAGCATAATCTGGAGATTCTCACATGGCAGGCAGCGTTAACAAGGTCATTCTGGTCGGCAATCTGGGCGCCGACCCGGAAGTCCGCAGCTTCCAGAACGGCGGCAAGGTCTGCAACCTGCGAATCGCCACATCCGAAAGCTGGAAAGACCGCACTTCCGGCGAGAAAAAAGAACGCACCGAATGGCACACCGTCGCGATTTTCAGCGAAGGTCTGGCCGGGGTTGCCGAACGCTTTTTGCGCAAGGGCAGCAAGGTTTACCTCGAAGGCAAGCTGACCACCCGCAAGTGGCAGGACAAGGACGGCAACGACCGGTATTCGACCGAAGTGGTGCTGCAAGGCCCCGGCGCGGTGCTGACCATGCTCGATGGCGCACCGGGCGGCGGTGGCGGCGCACGTTCGGGTGGCGGCGAGAGCTGGTCCGGCGGATCGTCTGGCGGATCGGGCGGCGGTTATGACGATGACTTTGGCGGCGGACGTTCAGGTGGCGCATCACGCGGCGGCGCGGGCAGCGGTGGGTCATCCAGCGGTTCGGGCGCGCCGAGCTTCGACAATGACCTCGACGACGAAGTGCCGTTCTGACGGTTCGTCCGGGAGAGTTGGGGCATATGCCAGCTATCCCGCCCCAAACGGGTGGCTGGCGACGTCACTTCCCGTTCGCGCGCGACGGCGTGACGGCGGACACCGCGCCCAACACCGAAACCATCGCCATCGCCGACCTCTCCCTCGACGACCTGCTCACCAGCCGCCAGTCCGGCGCGGTGCAGAATTTGAAGGACCGACGGTTTGATCTGTACCGGGTGATGTGGCGGAAGGGGTGAGATGGTATTGAGGGTTTAAGAATGGGGTGCAAGTCGGAGTCGTTCTCGGTCGTAACTGTCGATAGGCCCATAGTTCCAAGGTCCGTCGATTCGATTTTCAGAGATAAGATTATGGTTGCGCTAAATTAGGATGTCAGGCAATTTCAAGATTGCTCATATTATTTGCACCGAATGGATTACTCTTCTTACTAATCAGGGGGAACACAATGGCTCGAACCATTATTCGGAAAACCAAATCAGGATTTCGTACCACAACTAAATCGAAGGTCGGTAACATGACCATCACCAAGACTACCGGTGGATCGAAACCCATGAAAGTAACCACCTCTACGAAATCCAAGGTTGGTAATACTACAGTTACATCTTCATCTACTAATGGGAATCGTAATAAATCAACTGTTACGACAAGAGGGAAAATATTTTCCTGGATTTCGAAAATTTAATATTACGCAAGTGCAGCATTATTACTATTTGGGAGTGATTCGCAGTGAATGCTAATGACGAATATATGCGTGGATATATTGCGGGATGGCAATCACTCAAACCAGGAACCAATCCCCGCGGCGTTCCAACATGGGCGCTGCCAGCAGGACGCCAACCTTTTGAGTATGGTTTTGAATTAGGGAAATTGCGAGCTAAAGACTACCTATCCGAATAGTGATCCCCGAAAATTGCCCTTTAAGAGTGTGACCCTTCGAGACGGGGCTTCGACTTTGCTCAGCCCCTCCTCAGGGCGAACGGTGGTGTGGTATTAGCGACGAGTATTAAATCTACCCCGTTCGTTTCGAGCGCAGGTTCGAGCTGGCCGAGAACCGAAGTCGAGACGTCATACCCCGCCACCCATTCTCGATACGCCTTCTCGACAAGCTCGAAGGCTACTCGAACCGAACGGGTGTGGGTGACTAACCCAAATTACCCCACCAAACCCCGCGCAAACTCCCTGATATGCGCCCCAATATCCTCGCGTTCCAGTGCCAGTGACAGGTTCGCTTCGACGTAGCCTGCCTGTGCGCCGCAATCGAAGCGTTTGCCCTGGAAGGTTACGCCGTTGAATGGCTGGGTGCCGATCATCGCGGCCATTGCGTCGGTGAGCTGGATTTCGCCGCCTGCGCCTTTTTCGTGGCGGGCGAGGAGCGTCATGACTTCGGGTTGCAGGATGTAGCGACCGGCGATGATGAGGTTTGACGGCGCGGTTCCGGCGGCGGGCTTTTCGACCAGACCCTTTACCTCGGTCAGGGCGCCATTGCGTGCGCCGGGGTCGAGCACGCCATAGCTTGGCGTCTGTTCCATCGGCACTTCCAAGGCGCAGATGAGGTTGCCGCCGGTCTGCGCATAGGCATCGACCATCTGTTTCAGGCAGCCGGGTTTGCCGTGCATGAATTCATCGGGCAGCAGGATCGCGAAGGGTTCATCGCCGACGATATCGCGCGCGCACCAGATGGCGTGGCCGAGGCCGAGCGGTTCCTGTTGGCGCAGGAACACGGCGTCGCCCGGCGCTAGGCGTGTCCCCTCCAGCGCGGCGATGCTTTTGCCGCGAGCGGTTTGCAAGGTTTCGCATTCGAAGGCGATGTCGAAATAATCCTCGATCGCGCCCTTGCCGCGCCCGGTGACGAAGATCATCTGCTCGATCCCGGCCTCGCGCGCTTCATCGACGGCGTACTGGATCAGCGGGCGGTCGACGATGGGGAGCAATTCCTTGGGCACCGATTTGGTTGCGGGCAAAAAGCGCGTGCCAAGGCCCGCCACGGGGAACACTGCCTTGCGGATTTTTTTCTGGCTCATGAAGGGTTCCATATGCTGGCAGCAAGAAGGCGCTGCGCGATTTCAAACTGGCGGAGGGTGTAGGGCGGATCGGTTAAACTTTTGATACGACGCGCGCGCGGTCAAACGGCTCCGTCATTGCTTCGCTACGCTCGCAATGACGAGTGGAACGATGACGAGTTGGGTTGATATGGTTAACACCTAGAAATCAACCGCAATGCCCTTGCGTTCCCAATCGCCATAACGGGTCGGGTTGAGTTCATCGCGCAGTTTGGGCTGGGTGCCGGGCGGATCGGCTTTGGGCACGGGCGGGCTTTTGCTCAGATAGGCGGGTGGTTTGATGTGATCCGGGCGCTGGCCCATATCGCGATACTCCCTGTTGTTGGAGCAAGTTGTAAGCGATGCTGCAATGCGACACAATCTCTGACCAGCGCAAAAAACGCTCATTCGCCCGCCCTTTGACGCGCCCATTGATCTGCGGGCGAAATGCTATAGGGGGCGGTCATGTCCCGCTACCCCGTCAAACCAGCCGCCGCGCCCGCGCCCTCCCCGCCCGGATTGGCCGCGCGCCGTGCCGCTCTGCGCTTGCTGGATAGCGTGATGCGCCGGGGTGATCCGCTCGAACAGGCACTGCACGCCGCCACGCAGGGCCTGCCCGACCGCGCCGACCGGGCGCTGGCCCATGCGATTGCCGCCGATGTGCTGCGCCATATGGCAGACCTTGATGCGCTGATCGACGGGGTGACGGCACAGCCGCTGCCCGATGATGCCAAGGCGCGGATGGTGTTGCGGATCGCGCTGGTGCAGTTGCTGATACTGGGCACGCCGCCGCACGCAGCGATCGCCACCGCGCTGCCGCTGGTCGATGGCGGGCCGCGCCGGTTGGTGCATGGCATATTGGGGACATTGATTCGCAGCGAGGCCAAGCTGCCCGAAGTGCCGTCGCTGCCAGGCGAGGTCGCGGTGCGTTGGGAAGCGCAATGGGGTTCCGAGGTGGTGGAGGCCGCCGCCCGCGCGCTCGCCAGCCGCGCACCGATTGACCTGACCCTCGCCGACCCTGCGCAGACCGACCTTTGGGTTGGCGAATTGGGCGGCGTATCGCTCGCGCCCGGTCATGTGCGCGTGGGCCACAATGTCAGCATCACCGACTTGCCCGGCTTTGCCGATGGGGCATGGTGGGTGCAGGATCTTGCGGCCAGCCTGCCCGCGCGCATTGCGGGCGCTGGCGCAGGTGTGAGTGGGGGCCGCCACGCCATTGACCTGTGCGCCGCGCCCGGTGGCAAGACGATGCAGCTCGCCGCGCAAGGCTGGCACGTCACGGCGCTCGACAAGTCCGCCAAACGCCTTGAGCGGATGACGCAGAATCTGGAACGTAGCGGTCTGGCAGCGCAGGTCATCGTCGCAGATGCGCTGCAATGGACGCCGGACAGCCCCGTCGATCTCGTCCTGCTCGATGCGCCCTGCAGCGCATCCGGCATTTTCCGCCGCCATCCCGATGTGCTGCACCGGGTCGGGGCGCGCCAGATCGCCGAGATGGCGGAGTTGCAAACGCGGCTGCTCGATCATGTCGCCGACTGGCTGGCACCGGGGGGCGTGCTGATCTACGCAACCTGCTCGCTGGAGCGTGCCGAGGGCGAGGACCAGATCGCTGCGTTTCTTGCGCGGCATAGCACCTATGCACAAGTTTCCCCTGAAACCAACGTACTACCCGATGGCATTGTGCCAGGCGAAACGGGTTCGCTTCGCACCCTGCCCGGCCTGCTCGCGTCGGCTGGCGGCATCGATGGGTTTTTCATCAGCAAACTTATCCGCAACTGATCGTCAAAAAGGCATCGCTCTGCTCCCTCAATGGTTGCGCGAAGGGGGGTGCTTGGGTAAGGCGGTGGACTCATGAACCGCCCTGTTCTCATCGCGCCATCCATCCTTTCCGCCGACTTTGCCCGCTTGGGTGAAGAGGTTCGCGCCATCGACTCGGCGGGCGCTGACTGGATTCACGTCGATGTGATGGACGGGCATTTCGTGCCCAACATTACAATTGGGCCGATGGTAGTGAAAGCGCTGCGACCCCACACCCAAAAGGTGATGGACGTGCACCTGATGATTACGCCGGTAGATCCGATGCTCGATGCCTTTGCCGAGGCGGGATCGGACATCATCACCGTGCATCAGGAGGCGGGGCCGCATTTGCACCGTACCGTGCAGCGCATCAAGGCGCTGGGCAAGCGTGCCGGGGTATCGCTGAACCCCGCGACCCCCGCCAAGATGCTCGATTATATTATCGAGGATATCGACCTTGTACTCGTCATGAGTGTCAACCCCGGTTTCGGCGGTCAGAGCTTTATCGAGAGCCAGTTGCGCAAGATCGAAGCGATCCGCAAGATGATCGACAAGACCGGCAAGGACATCCACCTGGAGGTGGACGGCGGGGTCGATAAAATTACCGCGCCACGGGTGATCGCTGCCGGGGCCGATGTGCTGGTCGCCGGAACCGCGACGTTCAGGGGTGGGCCGGACGCCTATGCCGACAACATCCGGGGGCTGAAGGGCGGATGAACGATCAGTCGCACCTCCCCCCCGCCAAAACGCCAGCCGGACCGGATGGCATTGAGGACGGGAAGCGGCTGATCCGCCTCAGCGCGGACAAGGGTGCCTCTCTCGCCGAACGACTTTCCACCCATTTTCATCGCCTGACCTGGCGCACACCGCTGCACACGATGCGGCTCAAAGGCAAATATCCGCTCAAGCTGCTCGCGGTGCCGCGCGATACGATTCTGGGCGATGCCCGCGCCGGCAAGGCCATGCGGGCCGGCTATTTCCTTTTCCGTGGCGCAAAGGCGCAGATCAACGAGACGGATTTCGCCAACCCGGCGGTGTCTCCGGCGTTTGCCGACCATCTGCACAGCTTCCGCTGGCTGCGCGATTTGTCGATCGTTGCCAATCGTGAAACCGGCGCGCCAATTGCCGAGGCTATCATGCGCAAATGGATGGCCGCGCATGTCGAAAAGCCAACCGAACCGGCATGGCGGGCCGATAACGCGGGCTGGCGGCTGTTGTTCTGGAGCAGCCATGCACCGTTGATCCTGTCGAGCGGAGATCTGGTCTATCGCTCGCTGGTCCTCAATTGCTTTGCGCGCACCGCACGGCACCTCGATCGCAGCGCCGACAAGGCGCCGATCGGCCTGCCCCGCCTCGTCGCATGGGGCGGCGTGGTGGCAGCCGGTTTGCTGTTACCGGGCGGAGAGCCGCGCCGTGCGTTCGGCGAGGCCGGGTTGCGGCGCGCGATCGAGGGCGCATTTTATGCCGATGGCGGCACGATTTCCCGCTCCCCGCTCGCGCAGTTGGAAGGCATCGCGCTGCTGTCGATGGTCCAGGCGGTCTATGATGTGATGCGCGAGGACGTGCCCGCTTTTCTGAACGAGGCGCTGGCGCGCTCGGTCCCCGCATTGCTTAGCCTCGTCCACGGCGATGGGGGATTGGGGAGCTGGCAGGGCGGCCCCGCGATCGATTCCGCACAGGTCGAATCAGTTGTCGCGGCGAGCGGCATTCGCACCCGTCCGCTACGGCAAGCGCGCGACTGGGGGTATCAACGGATTACGGCGGGTAACACCGTCTTGCTGGTCGACGCCGCACCGCCGCCCGTCGCGCGACTGGCCGAGGCTGGCTGCGCTTCAACCGGCGCATTGGAAATCAGCGATGGCGGCGACCGCTTGATCGTCAATTGCGGCGGCGCGGCGCTCGCGGGACATCTTATTCCCGTCGAACTCGCGCAAGGGCTGCGCACCACCGCTGCGCACAGCACACTGACACTGGCCGATTGCAATTCGACCGCGATCCTTGCCGACGGCAATCTGGGGCGCGGCGTGACGGAGGTGGAGCTGCACCGGCAGGAATTGCAGAGCGGCAGCCGCCTCGAATTAAGCCATGACGGCTATGTCCGCCGACTGGGCTTTATGCACCGCCGCCTGCTCCTCGTCAGCAGCGATGGCAAGGATATTCGCGGCGAGGACATGCTGTTGCCGACCGAGCGCCGCCGCAAGCCTGTACCTGCGCCCTTTACGTTGCGTTTCCATCTCGCCCCCCAGGTTGAAGCGTCGCTGACGGCGGACAATCAGGGTGCATTACTCCGCATCGACATGGGCGCATTGTGGCAGTTCCGCACGGGCGCGGGGACGTTGACGGTTGAAGAAAGCCTGTGGGTCGATGGTGACGGGCGCCCTCACCCGACCCAGCAACTGGTGGTAAACGCCACAGCAGAAAGCGGCGGGAGCAGCGTTGGCTGGCTCCTCAAACGCGTAGGATAGAAAGATTTTATGACGAATGTGAAGATCGGCCGGGCACTGCTTTCGGTGTCCGACAAGAGCGGACTTGTGGAGCTTGGACAGGCATTGAGCCGTCATGGCGTCGAACTGGTTTCGACCGGCGGCACCGCCAAGGCGCTGCGTGAGGCAGGGTTGCAAGTTGCCGACATATCCGACCTGACCGGCTTTCCCGAAATGATGGACGGCCGCGTCAAGACGCTGCACCCCAATGTGCACGGCGGCCTGCTGGCGGTGCGGAATAATGCGGAACATGTCGCATCAATGACCGAACACGCCATTGCGCCGATCGATCTGGTCGTCGTCAACCTCTATCCCTTTGCCCAGACCGTAGCCAAGGGCGCAGAACGCGATGAGATTATCGAGAATATCGACATCGGCGGGCCGTCGATGGTGCGTTCGGCGGCGAAGAACCATGAGAGCGTGGCGATTGTGACCGACCCCGCCGATTATGCGCGGCTGGTGGAAGAGATGGACGCCCAAAATGGCGCCACGACATATGATTTCCGCCGCCTGCTCGCATCCAAGGCTTATGCCGCGACGGCCGCCTATGACAGCATGATCGCCAGCTGGTTCGCCTATGTCGATCAAGGGCAGAAATTCCCGCCGCTCCGCACCATCGGCTCGCGGCTCAGCACA
>JBDTLS010000106.1:0-9268 GCA_039934655.1 Sphingobium sp. | reverse complement strand
ATCACCGCCATTTTTTGGATGCCGCCAAAGTTGGTGACCGGCATTATGCCGGGAAGAATCTCCGCCGTAACGCCCGCCGCCAATGCCTTGTCCAGAAAGCGGAAATAAGCGTCGGGCGAAAAGAAAAACTGCGTGATCGCGCGGGTCGCTCCCGCATCAATCTTGCGCTTCAGATTGTCGAGGTCGACCTGCGCGCTCAGTGCCTGCGGATGCACTTCCGGGTATGCTGCTACCGAGATCTCAAAATCATGCAATGCGCGCAGCCCTGCGACCAGATCCGCTGCGCTGGCATAGCCTTGCGGGTGCGGTACGAATTCCGCGCCCGCCTGTGGCGGGTCGCCACGCAGGGCGACGATATGCCGCACCCCCGCCTGCCAATACGCGTCGGCGACTTCGGCGATTTCCTGCTTGCTCGCCTCTACGCAGGTCAGATGCGCGGCGGCGGGGATGCTGGTTTCGCGCGCGATCCGCGCCACCGTATTATGGGTACGCTCCCGCGTTGTTCCGCCCGCGCCATAAGTCACCGAGACAAAGCGCGGCGCGAGTGGAGCCAGTGTTTTGATGCTGTCCCACAACGTCTGCTCCATCTTTTCCGACTTGGGCGGGAAAAACTCAAAGCTCACCTGCGCGTCGCCATGCAGGTCGGCATAGAGCGGCGTGTCGAGGATGAGCCTCGCTTCTTCCAAAGCTGCAACGGCCGAGTTCATGACTTCTTTTGTCCTTTAATAGGCAAGGGTGGAATAGTCGCCCGGCGACCCAACCATAATTTCACCGTCAGTTCGCCGCCCGGCAGCGTCTCCAGCCGCTCCATCGTCAACCCCGCCGCCGCGAACCACTCCGATATCTGTCCATCCGAAAAGCCAAGGCGGGTATGCTGGTCCTGCACCCGCAAATCCTCGCGTTCGTGCGGCGCAAAATCCGCCACCAATAATCGGCCAGCGTCGGCCAGTACTCGCGCGGCCTCCGCTATCGCCTGATCCGGTGCCTGCGCATAATGGAGCACCTGATGGACGATGACGAGGTCGGCACTGGCGCCTTCGAACGGCAGCGCGGAAAAATCGCCCAGCACCAGCGCATATTTATCCGCGTCCTGTTCGGGCAGCTTGGCCCGCGCCAGACGCAACATGTCGGGGCTACGGTCGATCGCCGTCACCTGGCTGGCCTGCGGACCAAACAACTGGAGCATTCGCCCGGTGCCGGTGCCGATATCGAGCAGCCTGCCGATGGGGCCTGCGCCGATTATCGCTTGCATAGCGGCCTCCACCTGGGCCTCGGCCACATACAGCGACCGGATGGCATCCCATTCTTCGGCATGGCGCGCGAAATATAAATCGGCAGCGCGCGCGCGATCAGCGCGCACCGCCGCCAGTCGGGCGAGATCGGCCTTAAGCCAGAGCGCCTCATTATCGGCAGAATCGGCACCATCGAACAGCGCCATCAAATCCCTGTAAATCTGCGCCTTGCCAATACGCAGGAACACCCAGTTGCCTTCTTTCCGGCGTTCGACAATACCCGTTTCCACCAGAATGCGAATATGACGCGATACCCGTGGCTGGCTCTGCGCCAGCAGCTGCGCCACCTCTCCGACCGACAATTCCATCGCGCGCAAAAGATGCACGATCCGCAGCCGGGTCAAATCGGCAAGTGCTCGAAATATGTCCAACATCGACGTCATCAATATCTATATAAAGATTTCTTTATATACGTCAACCCGCGCACTAACTGCGGTAGCCTTTTAAGCTGAAACACCCCTTCCCGACCGCGCGCGCGCGCCATCGGAGCAAACTAATAACCGCTTAATCACGATTGGCTTGCGTTCGCCCGCGCAAGGCATTAGGAATCGCGGTCGCAGGCTCAATGGGGGTGAGCTTCTCTCCGGGAGACGCCTGCGCCGGTTTTTTCTCTGAGAGGGGTTTACCCATGACCAAAACTATTGCTCTTTCGATCGTTCTTGCTGCTTCGCTTGGTCTCGCTGCGTGCGCCAAGACGGAAGAAAACACTGCCAATGCTGCTGCTAACGTAGCTGACAACGCGATGAACACAGCGAATGCTGCCATGAACACCGCAGTAAACGCTTCGGAAAATGCTACCAACGCTGCCAATGCGGCTTCCAACGCGACCAACGCTGTCAAGTAATTTGGCCGTTGGCTGGAATTCGGATTGGGGGGGCTTTCAGTGGAAAGCGCCCCCTTTTCTTTTGGGGCCGACGTTCTCACAGGATCGTTGATACGGAGAACAGCTTGCGTCCGCTTATCTTTTTGATGGCCACAAGCGCCCTTTACGCCCTCGCCGGGTGCAGCGCCCACGATGATGGCGCAGGCGTAGGCGGCGTAACCGCCAGTGAAGCGCGGGCATTGAACAACGCCGCCGAAATGCTCGACAGCCGCTCACCACCACCCGCCGGGGAACCAGGCAAATAGCCTGTTTGTTGGCCGGTCACACTCCGCTCTGCTCTGATTATTTGTTTACGCATCGTTTATTGCGCAAAACCCGAGCCGGAGTCGCGTGCCTCCGGCTCGCCCACTTTTGCGCACGATGCTCTAATCGTCAGAAAATCCGAAAGGCGCAGCGGTGCGCTGATAATCATCGCGCAATATCTTGCGCCCGACTGGCGGGACCGCGCGCGCCATACAATCCGTGCGTTGACACAGCCGACAACTGATGCCGATCGGCGTTGCCATATTCGGGTCCAGCGGCGATCCAGCCTGTGTGTAAACGAGCTGCCCCGCATGTTCCGCCCCGCACGCCAGCGCCACCGCGCGCTGCACACGTGGGCGCCCATAACCGCCCCCGCCCGCCAACACTGTCCGCGCGATCGAGAAGAAACGCTTGCCATCGGGAAGCTCCAGCCATTGCGTCACGATCTCGCCCGGCGTCAGGAATACCGTATGGACCGACCATAAAGGACAGGCGCCACCGTGCCGCGCGAAGGGAAAGCCCGCACCATCGAGCCGTTTGGAAATATTGCCAGCCTGATCGAGGCGAATGAAGAAAAAAGGGACGCGCTCATTACCCGGCTTACGCAATGTGGTCAGCCGGTGGGCCGTCTGTTCATAACTGGTGCGAAACTGTCGGGCCAGCGCCTCTACGTCGTAAGCGGTCGCGTCCACTGCCTTGGCAAAGGCAGTGTAAGGCATCAGGATCGCGGACGCCGCATAGCTCGCCAGCGCCCGCCGCGTCAGTCGCTCTCCTGTCTCGGTCGCGAAATGAGCACCCTTCAGCGCCGCAGCCATCTCGCTGCCCAGCTCGATATAGGCGAGTTGCAATGCGAGCTGAAATGTCTGGCTCGCGACATCAAGCATGTCGTCCAGCAGAATTGCTTCGCGATGGCGGTCGTAGCGACGCCACGATCCCCCCATCACATCGGTCGGCAGGAGTCGAACGCGCAGCCGGTGCTTCGCCTTGAGATAGGGCACGATTCCCCCATCGGCGGCAACCTGCTCGGCCAATCGCTCCGCCGCTTCGTCCAGCGCAGGAAAGCAATTTCCGCGCGCGGACAAAAACAGCTGCGCCTCCACGACAGGGTCGGTCGAATCCGTAGCCGGGTCGCCCCCTGCCGCCGCCAGCACGGCATGATCCGCCAACGCCAGATGCTCTTCCTGATACGCGGTATAAACTCTGAACAGCACTTCGGCGATGCCGGGATAGCTGGTGGCGATGTCAGCCACTTCGAGCGTGGGCAGATCGATATCGGCGAACATCGGATCTTTCAGCATCGCTTGCAGCCGCGCGGAAGCCTCCGCACCGCCATCCCCGGCCAGATCGGTCATGTCCATGCGGTAGGTACGCGCTAGGCGTAACAGCAGATCGGCGGTTAACGGCCGCTGGTTGCGTTCCAGCAGCGCGATATAAGAGGGAGAGATTTCCAGATCATCGGCCATAGCCGCTTGCGTCAGGCCAAGCTCCCGCCGTAGCCGCTTGAGGCGCGGCCCCATATAAATTGTGCGTTCCTTAGCCATGTCCGGTCCTTCCGATGCAACGGATAAGTACGATCATTACAACATTACATAAAAATTTTGTAAAGTTTTACAACATCACTAATCGAAGCATTCGCAAGCCGATAAAGCGGGCTATCTTGGGGCATGGATTAATCGAGTGCGAGGGTGCGAATATGTCATATCAGGATCACATCAACCAGACGGACAAGCTGATCTCCAGCTTTCGCGGCACATGGGATGGCATCAGTGCCGAATCGGTCGCGCGGATGCGCCTGCAAAATCGCTTCCTGACCGGCCTCGACATCGCACGCTATACCGCCAGGATCATGCGCGAAGATATGGCAGTCTATGACGCCGACCCCGCCAATTACACCCAGTCGCTGGGCTGCTGGCACGGGTTCATCGGCCAACAGAAGATGATTTCGATCAAGAAGCACTTCGGCACCACCAAGCGTCGTTATCTGTACCTGTCCGGCTGGATGGTTGCCGCGTTGCGCAGTGATTTCGGGCCGCTGCCCGATCAGTCGATGCATGAAAAAACCAGCGTGCCCGCCTTGATCGAGGAACTCTACACGTTCCTCAAGCAAGCCGATGCGCGCGAACTCGGCATGATCTTCCGCGATCTCGATGCCGCACGTGCGGCTGGCGATCAGCTCAAGGAACAGCAAGTCCTGCACGCCATCGACAATTATGAAACCCATGTCGTGCCGATCATCGCCGACATCGACGCCGGTTTCGGCAATGCCGAGGCAACCTATCTGCTCGCGAAGAAGATGATCGAGGCGGGCGCCTGCGCGCTACAAATCGAAAATCAGGTTTCCGATGAAAAACAGTGCGGCCATCAGGACGGCAAGGTTACTGTGCCGCACGAGGATTTCCTCGCAAAAGTCCGCGCCTGCCGCTATGCGTTTCTGGAGCTGGGCGTGGAGGACGGCATCATCGTCACCCGCACCGACTCGCTGGGCGCTGGCCTCACCAAGCAGATCGCCGTCAGCAACGCGCCGGGCGACATCGGCGACCAGTATAACAGCTTCCTTGATTGCGAAGAGATTGATCCAGCCACCGCGCGCAACGGCGATGTCATCCTCAACCGCAATGGCAAAATGCTGCGCCCCAAGCGGTTGCCCAGCAATCTGTTCCAGTTCCGCGAAGGAACCGGCGCCGACCGCTGCGTGCTCGATTGCATCAACTCGCTTCAGAATGGTGCAGACTTGTTGTGGATCGAAACCGAAAAGCCGCACGTCGAACAGATCGCGAGCATGGTTGACCGCATCCGTGAAGTGTTCCCGAACGCCAAGCTGGTGTACAACAATTCACCGTCGTTCAACTGGACGCTGAACTTCCGTCAACAGGTGTATGACGCGTGGGCCGCTGCGGGTAAGGACGTATCCGCTTATGATCGCGCGAAACTGATGAGCGTCGATTATGACGGCACCGATCTGGGCAATGAAGCCGACGAGCGTATCCGCACCTTCCAGAAGGACGGCGCGAAGCGGGCGGGCATTTTCCACCACCTGATTACGCTTCCGACTTACCACACCGCCGCCCTGTCAACCGACAATCTGGCCAAGGAATATTTCGGCGAAGCCGGTATGCTGGGCTATGTTTTAGGCGTGCAGCGTCAGGAAATCCGTCAGGGTATCGCCTGCGTCAAGCATCAGAATATGTCGGGCAGTGACCTTGGCGACGATCACAAGGAATATTTCGCGGGCGAAGCGGCCCTGAAGGCGGGCGGCGTCCATAATACTATGAATCAGTTTGCAGCGTAAACGCTGCGGGGAAACCAGTTTGCAGCGTAAACGCTGTCGGGAACCAGTTTGCATCTAAATCACGGCCAGAGTTTAGCACCGAAAGAATTAGGAGGATGAAATGACCGAACCAACCCGTTCACGCGCCGTTTTTTCTACGGAAGATTTCTCGTTGATGCAGGAAGCCGTTCTCGCCTATATCAAAACGATTGAGGACAAGCCGGAATCGGTCAAGTTCGTAAATCTCTATCACCGCCTCGGTCGACTGACCGACAAGTAGAGGCAATGGGGCACGTTCCGGGAAGCGGACCGTGCCCCATTTACTGATTACAAAGGAAGCATGATGACTGACTATCTGGATCGTGGCGGCCTTTCGGTCGCGACAGAGCTGGTCCGGTTTGTGGAGGGCGAGGCCTTGGCGGGCGTGCACCCCAGCATCGATGCTTTCTGGGAAGATCTTGCCGCACTGATGGCAGACTTTGCTCCCCGCAATCGCGATCTGCTGGATCGGCGGGAAGCTATACAGACGCAGATCGATGCCTGGCACAAAGCCCATACCGGACAAGACATCGACCCCGACGCCTATCAGGCGATGCTCCGCGAAATTGGCTATCTTGTCGCCGAACCCGCTCCGTTCGCGGTCACCACACAGAATGTCGATGCGGAAATCGCGACGATGGCAGGACCGCAGTTGGTCGTTCCGGCGCTCAATGACCGCTTTGTCCTGAACGCCGCCAACGCGCGCTGGGGCAGCCTGTATGATGCGTTCTACGGCACCGATGCGCTTGATGCTCCGCCCGCCGCTCCCGGCGGCTTTGATGCACAGCGCGGTGCGGCGGTGATTGCGGCTGCACGCGGCGTTCTCGATTCTGCCATTCCGGACTGGGCCAGTTTTTTCGCAAGCGAATATCTGGTCGGCTATCGCGGCACGCGGGAGAATCCTTCCGCCTATCTTTACCGCCACAATGGCCTGCATATCGAAGTCGCCATCGATCGGGGTCACCCGATTGGCAAGACCGATCCGCTCGGCATATCCGATGTCATCATGGAATCCGCGCTGACGGCCATTGTCGATCTGGAAGATTCGGTCGCGGCGGTCGATGCGCAGGACAAGGTGCTCGGTTACCGCAACTGGCTCGGCCTGATGCAGGGAACATTGACCGCGGAGTTCGACAAGGGCGGTGTGCGGCACACCCGCGCTCTGGCTGACGACGCCCAGTGGATGGCTACCGATGGGACCTCGTTTACGCTGCCGGGCCGCAGCCTTTTGTTTGTGCGCAATGTCGGCCATCTGATGACCACCCCGGCGGTGCTGCTCACCGATGGCAGCGAGGCGCCCGAAGGGCTGCTTGATGCGGTGATGACATCACTGTGCGGATTGCACGATCTCGCCGGGACAGCGCCAATCCGCAATAGCCGCACGGGCAGCATCTACATCGTCAAGCCGAAGATGCATGGGCCGGATGAAGCCGCGTTTACCGACGATCTGTTCAACGCGGTCGAAGATATGCTGGGGTTGAACCGCCACACGATCAAGGTCGGCGTGATGGACGAAGAACGCCGCACCTCTGCCAATCTCGCGGCGTGCATCCATGCCGTCAAGGGCCGGATCGCGTTCATCAACACCGGCTTCCTCGACCGTACTGGCGATGAAATGCACACATCGATGCAGGCAGGCGCGATGATCCGCAAGGGCGACATGAAAGCGACCGACTGGATCGCCGCCTATGAAGCGCGCAATGTCATCATCGGCCTCAACTGCGGGCTTCAGGGCAAGGCGCAAATCGGCAAGGGCATGTGGGCCGCACCTGACCGGATGGCCGACATGCTTGTCCAGAAAATCGGTCATCCCCAAGCTGGCGCAAACACCGCATGGGTGCCCAGCCCGACCGCAGCGACACTGCACGCCATCCATTATCACCAATGCGACGTGTTCGCCCGCCAGCGCGCATTGATGACGCAAGCCGTGCCGCCACTCGCTGCGCTGCTGACCATTCCGGTCGCGCGTGGCCGTAACTGGTCGGAAGAAGAGATTATTGCCGAGCTGGAAAACAACACCCAGGGCATTTTGGGCTATGTTGTCCGCTGGATCGATCAGGGCATCGGCTGTTCCAAGGTGCCGGACATGCACGATGTCGGCCTGATGGAAGATCGCGCGACATTGCGCATTTCGTCGCAACATATCGCCAACTGGCTGCTCCACGGCGTCTGCACCGCCGAGCAGGTGGATGGCGCTTTGCTGCGCATGGCGGCAAAGGTTGACGCGCAAAACGCCAGCGACCGGCTGTATCACCCGATGGTGCCTGACACCACGCACAACATCGCCTATCAGGCCGCCCGCGCGCTGATCTTTGAAGGCGTGTCTCAACCCAGCGGCTATACCGAACCCTTGCTGCATCAGTTCCGGAGCCAAGCGAAACGCGTTCTGGCCTGACACAGGATCGGAAGTTCGCGCGAAGGGACTGGAGTCGGGTAGGCAATGCGCTATAGGCAGGCGCGATGACACCCGACGATCTGCCGATCTGCGTTGCCGCGCTCTATAAGTTCACGCCGTTCAAGAATTGCGCGGAGATTCGGGGTGCGCTGGCGCCGCTGTGCCGTGAACTTGGCATCAAGGGTACGCTGCTGCTCGCCCGCGAAGGGATTAACGGCACGATCGCCGGAACAGACGCCGCCATCGCCCAGGTACTGGCCGGTATCAGGCAACTGCCCGGTTGTGAAACGCTCGAAGTCAAATTTTCCCGCGCCGCGACCCTCCCGTTTTACCGGATGAAAGTGCGCATCAAGCGCGAGATCGTGACGATGGGCGAGCCGGATATCGATCCGCTCGCCAGCGTCGGACATTATGTCGCGCCTGAACAATGGAACGCGCTGATTTCCGATCCTGAGACGATCGTTATCGATACGCGCAACGATTATGAGGTAGCGGTCGGCACCTTTGCGGGCGCCATCGACCCCCGCACAAAGTCGTTTAGCGATTTTCCCGCATGGTTCCGCGCCCACCGCGAACAGTTGCTGGGCGAGCGCAAAGCACCCAAGATCGCGATGTTCTGTACCGGCGGCATCCGCTGCGAAAAATCGACCGCGTTCCTGAAGGCGGAGGGACTGGAGGACGTCTATCACCTGCAAGGCGGTATCCTGAAATACCTCGAAACGGTGCCGTCCGCGCAAAGCCTGTGGGGGGGCGAATGCTTCGTATTCGACCAGCGCGTCACTGTCGGTCATGGCCTTGAACTCGGCACTTACGGCGAATGTCATGCATGTCGCAAGCCGATCACCGATGCAGACCGCACGTCTCCGCAGTACGAAGATGGCGTCAGTTGCCCCACCTGTCACGCGGAGCGCACGGACGAGCAGCGCGCGCGTTATCGCGAACGACACCGCCAGGAAGCCCTCGCCAGCAAGCGCGGACACGCACACATCGGGGCTAAAGCGTTTTCCAGTCAGGTCGACTCACCTGACGACTCGGAAAACGCGGCAAGACAATAGGATAGAGCGGTCGAGCCGATGCAATCGGATCGCAAACCGCTCTAGTGTCCTGATCGAGAAGTATATAAGATCATATCCGAGAGCTTTTGCGGA
>JBDTLS010000105.1:0-9282 GCA_039934655.1 Sphingobium sp. | reverse complement strand
GGTACGGCCACCTCGGTAAACTATGCGTCCGCCAGCGGGACGGCGACGTCGGGCACCGACTTCACCGCGACGTCGGGGACGCTGACCTTTCTTGGCAGTGAGACGAGCAAGACGATCACAGTCGCGACGCTTAGCGACGCCGCGACGGAATCTGCCGAGACAGTGTTGATGAACCTGTCGTCGCCGAACAGCGGCGCGACGATCACCACCAGTCAGGGCACCGGCACCATCAACGACAATGTGACCCCGGGCTCATCCTTCGCGATCGGCAATGCGACGGCGGTCACCGAAGGCGGCACGCTGACCTTCACCGTGACCAGGACCGGTTCGGCCTTTTCGGTGGAC
The DNA here is from genome assembly GCA_039934655.1 of Sphingobium sp. Classification (GTDB taxonomy): domain Bacteria; phylum Pseudomonadota; class Alphaproteobacteria; order Sphingomonadales; family Sphingomonadaceae; genus Sphingobium. The sequence continues at coordinate 8,937 of JBDTLS010000105.1, read as the reverse complement.
TATGCGACCGCGAGCGGCACTGCCACCTCGGGCAGTGATTTCACCGCCACGTCAGGCACGCTGTACTTCATTGGCAGCAGCACAAGCGAGACGATCACGGTCGCGACGATCGACGACAGCACGCACGAATCCGCTGAAACGGTGCTGGTGAACCTGTCCGGCGCGAACGGTGGCGGCATCACGGTGTCGCAGGGGTCCGGGACGATCAACGATAACGATCCCTAGGCCGAGGCGCGAGACGCCGGTCCCGGCGTGATTGCTCTTCGTTCGCTTTAGATTCGCCTCTTCTCAGAAAGTAACAACATGCGCCTTCCTGTTGTTCTCGCCCTCAGCACAGCGCTGAGCACCGCCTTCGGTGGCACTGCCTATGGCCAGGCAATCAACACAATGGAAAAGCGAAGCGGAAAGTCAAAGGTGAGGGGAAGAAATATGAATCGCCTAATGCCGGCGATTGCCGCAACAACGTTTGCCGCAGTTTCATTTTCCTGCCCGGTCGCCGCGCAGACAGCTCCGACGACAGTCGATAACGTGGATGAAAACGGCGTAGATATGTCCACGCTTGCCACTCACCCGGAAAATGGCGGTGAGGACATAGCAATCGGCGTTGGTGCGTTTCCAAGCCGTCTCAATTTATCACGAAATACTCTCTTCTGGACTGGAATGTTCGGGGGCGGCGCTGGCTCAAACCTAGACATCTTTATCGGCGGCGGGACAGTTATTACGCCGTTGCAGGCAGCGAGCAGTACCGTTGATATCACAATTGGACGTATAACGCGAAATTTTCGTACTACCGACGTGGCCGGCACACAGCCCATGAAGTTTTTTCCGCTTGATGGACACGGAGGATATCTCCTCAAAACCAATGAAAGTGGAACAACTGTCTATACATATTACTCTTCCGGCGGTGAAGAGCTTAGGTTCGTCGTTTCCAATGCGGCCGTGTGCGGGAGATATAATGTCCAAACCGGTAACCAATGGATTATCTGCGCAAGAGTTTCTAAGTGGACTACTGCCAATGGTGTTGTAGCCAATTTTACCTATAATACCAGATCAGAACTTTTTGGATATTATGGTGAGACAGATCTATCGTCCGTTACCAATACGTTGGGCCTTTCTCTGAACTTGACTTATACGCGGTTTAAAGACTCTGGAAACTATACATCACCGGCATTCGGGGTCACGTCCATTCTCGCGTCCTCAAATCAACTCGGTGCATGCAATGCCCAGACAAGTTGTTCAAGAACCGCAACCTATCAATACATCGTTCCCCCGCCCATCGCTCAAGGTGTCCTGGATCAGACGAATATCGTGCTGACCCGATTCACCAACACCTTGGGTGACGCGACGCAATATCTGTATACTAACACAAACCAGCATTATCCGATATTTCACTCCCTCCGCCTCCCGGCCAATCCGACGGTCGACGCGTTGACATTTGTCCCAGGCACTCCCACCTCGAAGACCATACAACTCGTCGATGGCTTGGGAAATGCGTGGACCTATTCGTTATCCACCAACCCTATTGGCGGTGCTGTGACGACGACGCGTACAGACCCACTCAACAAGACGCGCACTTACGAGTTCGATTTGAAATCGAATTTAGTTCGCTTCACTGACGAAATGTCTAAGGTGACGGAGATGGGTCAGGATCCGCAGGGAAGGTTGATCTACACCACGCTGCCGAACGGCACCCAAATCGTGTGGGATTATGATTGGCGCGGCAATGTGATTTCCGTAACCACGAAGGCGACACCAGTCGGTTCCGCTCCTGATATCGTGACCAGTGCTGTGTATAGTCCTGACTGCACCAACCCGAAAACCTGCAACAAGCCGTTGTCGACCACCGACGCGCTCAACCACGTCACGAGCTATGTTTATGACCCAACGCATGGCGGCGTACTTAAGGTCACGCTACCGCCGGCAACCGCTGGGGGCATCAGCCCAGAGACCCGGTTCACATATGATATTGTCTCAGGAGCCTATGTTCCAACCGGCGTGTCCACATGCCGCACCACGGCTTCCTGCGTAGGAACAGCCGACGAGACCAAAGTCATCATGAGCTATGGCGCGAACGGATTGCTGCCGACGTCCAGGACGACGCAATCGGGCGACGGCTCTGTTCAGTCATCCGTCAGCGAAACTTTTGACGCTTTCGGGAACCTTGTAAGCAAGGATGGCCCCATTCCAGGCACTGCGGATACAGCCTTCGCACGATTTGACCGAATGGGCAGAGTCGTGGGGACGATCAGCCCCGACCCCGATAGTACCGGCCCACTGGCACGCGCCGCCTCGCGGAAAACTTATAACCCTGACGGGAACGTCACCACGGTCGAGCGCGGCGTTGTTAGCGGCGTGGCGGATACGGATTGGGCTGCGTTCAGCTCGATGCAGGCGGTCACCAGCACCTATGATACCTTAGATCGCAAGACGACCGATGTCGTGACCGCGGCCGGCACGATCTATGCGACCACGCAATATAGCTACGATGCCGCCAGCCGCCTTGATTGCAGTGCGGTTCGCATGAGCCCCGCAACCTGGGTATCCCTGCCCGCCTCCGCCTGTACTGCGCAGCAGCCCGAAGGGAGCGCAGGTCCTGACCGCATAACCAAATACAGCTATGATGCTGCCGGCCGCCAGACCCAGGTGACAAGGGGTTATGGCACGTCGGCAAAAGCGGACGAGATAACGAGAACCTATACCAGTACCGGCCAGTTAATGACCGCGACCGACGCCAACGGCAACGTCACGACCTATGGATACGACGGCTTCAACCGGTTGCTGACCGAGACGTTTCCCGGCGGCAGCTACGAGCAACTCGGCTACGACGCCAACAGCAACGTCACCAGCCGCAGATTGCGGGATGGAACCACGATCGGTTACGCGTACGATGACCTCGACCGGTCGACGACCAAGACACTGCCGAACGGCGAGGTGGGAGCGAGCAATACATATGATTTGACTGGCCATCTCTTGACCGTAGCGCAAGGCACAACCCTGACCTTTGCCTGGGACGCACTTGGCCGCCTGCAAAGCGAGACACAGCCGTTCGGATCGTTGAGCTATCAATATGATGCGGCGGGCAAGCGAACTCAAACGACATGGCAGGACGGATTCTTCGTAACCTACACGTACGACAATGCCGGACAGGTGACATCAATCAAGGAGAACGGCGGAGCAAGTCTGGCAACGTTTGCTTATGACGATCTCGGGCGACGGACGACACTCACCCGAGGCAACGGCGCCAAGACGACGTACGGCTATGATCCGGCGTCCCATCTGGTGGAATTGAACAACGACCTTGTCGGAATCGCCGACGACCAGGATGTGACGTTCGGCTACAGTCCATCGGGGCAGATCACATCGGCGCAGCGCTCGAACACAAGCTACGCATTCAACAACTATGTTGGCGTGCCTCGATCTTATGCAACCAACGGGCTCAATCAATATACGAGCAACGGTACGACGGCATTCGGCTATGATGGACGTGGCAATCTGACCAGTTCCGGGTCCTTGGCCTATACGTACACGTCGGAGAATCTGCTCAGGAGCACCTCCGACGGCCTGACCCTTGGCTACGATCCGAGCGGAAGACTGGTCAAATATACGGCAGGCACGCCGGCAGGCACGCAAACGCGGTTTGTGTATGACGGCGGTCAGATCACAGCCGAAATTGTGGCGGGCGCAATCAACAAGCGGTACGTATTTGGGCCTGGCGCGGATCAGCCGCTGGTCGAGTATGACGCCTCGGGCGCCAAAACCTATCTGATTGCCGACGAGCGCGGATCGATCGTTACGCGGACCGACGCATACGGTGCGGTCACTGCTAGGAACAATTATGACGAGTATGGCATTCCCGGCTTGGGCAATCAGGGTCGTTTCCTGTATACGGGGCAAGCCTGGCTGCCGGAGCTTGGCTTGGCCTATTACAAAGCGCGCTTCTACTCGCCCCCGCTCGGGCGGTTCATGCAGACGGACCCCATCGGATATGGCGATGGAATGAACTGGTATAATTATGCTGGTGGCGACTCGATCAACGGGACTGACCCAACGGGGCTCGACGCTTGTATGGATGGGTCGGGTGATATTTGTGTTACTACTACTAGACTTGGCGGCAAGCTGGGTCCGGCATATGGCCCTGTCGATCATAGCGCTCGCTCGGATTTTGGCGGCCAAAGCGCCCTGGCAGCACTCGCACTTGGCGCTCAGAGTCGGCTAAAGGTATTTGACCTCCTGCCCAATGTTCCGGCTGCTCCGAAGTCGACAAGCAAATATTGCTCCGGTGCGGGCTATGAGCCCCAACGGAATTTCGTTGCGGCTCATGCAGCGGATTCCGTCGCGATCGCCGAGATGCTCAACACCTCCGCCGGTGATATACTTGGCATCGCTGGACTTGAATCAGGTTGGGGCAGCGGACCCCTCATAAGTGCGGGAACGAACAACTATTTTGGTCTCACTGCCGGCCCTGCCTTTGCGACAGGCGCAATCGGAACCTTTAAGCAGGGCTCATATACGTTTGAGATGTACGGTAGCTTTCTCGATTCTGGGAAAGCTTTCGCGCAGTCATATTTCGGTGACAGAGTTCGGGGTATCAGCGACCCAGCTGCTTTTGTAAGTGCCTACAATAAAAATGGTAAATTCAATAGCGAGAAAGTCAAAGGCAAAACGTACAATGAAAGAGTAACAGATACCATCAAAATGGTGAACGAGATGCTGGCATGTATGTAAATAGGCGCATTCAGTGGTCAACGATTTCGTTTGCTATGGGTCTGATAATGATCGGATCTCTTGCAACATCAACTGCAGCGGCCAAATGCAAACCAACGCCCATTACAAAAGGTGAGGCTGTTAACGAGTTAAAATTAATGGGGTATTCGCTTGAAGTTCGCCAAAGTGGCAAATCAGTCAGCACAGTTGACTGGCGCCCTTTGTCGGGATATCGCGTTAAAAGCTTTTTTTTATTCTTGGTTATGGCGCCGAAAGACCAGACCCCGATGGAAAATGGGATAGTGGGATACTATGGTGTCAATAAATGGACTGCAGATGTCCTCGAACAGAATGAAGATGGAACCTTCGAGACAAGCGGTCCGTTGCGACGTTACCAGAATTTTCTCCGGAAGAAGCACTGCTTGAGCACATTGTTAAATTCGAAGAGGCTTGGAAGGCTTGAGGGACAGGATTAGTCATGAAAACGCTGCATCCACTCCTCGTCGTCGTTTTTTTTGCCAGCGTCATGATTGATGCTCCAGCTCACGCAGGCGACGGCAGTTGTCCGTGGAACCATCTGCCTGAACCAGTTAGAGCCAGCGCAATGGAGGCGGGCTTAGCTGGAGGGCCGGGGGCCTTGTCCAACAAAATTCCCGCAGCGGATCTGAGTCGTGCCGAGAAAGCATGTGGGCTGAAATTGGACAATGGCGGCGCGCTACGCCGCGCGGAGTCGGGCTATATGTTACAAATTCTGGCCGAGGCGTGGCTACAGAAAAATGCCACGCTGTCTCCTCAGCGCCTGGGCGCCGCGTGGGCCGCAATGGGAGCCGACGCCAAGGCGCCTTTTTTACGGTGGGCGATCACGTTGGAATCCGACCCGGAGGGTCGTAACCAGGCTTATGGCGCGTTCCTGAAAGGGCTTGGCGATCGGGCGGGAAGCCTGCCCCCAGACGCCAAGCCGAAAATAGTAACCTACTTGCAGGGACGCTCGCTTCGTTCAGTGTTTGAGCCTCGCTTCTGACACGAGCGTTATCGTAGGCACGTTCCTTCCGCTAAGGTCGCGCTGTGGCACAATTCTCAACCTCGCTCGCCGATCCGGACGGATCCAGTGCGCTCGTCGCAGCGGTGCAATGGTTGCAGGGTACGTTGCTCGGCACCGTGGCAACGACAGCGGCGATCATCGCGGTCGCCTCGTTCGGCCTGTTGATGCTGTCGGGGCGCATCCATTACCGTCAGGGCGTCGCCGTTATTATCGGCTGCTTCATTATATTCGGGGCCCCGAGCATCGTGGCCGGGCTAATGGCGACAGTACCGGGAACGGATATTGCGGAGGTCGAGATGAGCGTCCCGATACCCCCGACATTTCCACCGCCCAGGATAACCTCTAATCCAGCGCCCCAAGGCTATGATCCCTATGCCGGGGCCGCAGTGCCGCAATGAGCTTTCCGGCGACCCCGCTCTGGGGGTTCCGGTGGGAATTCCGGTGACGCTGCACATAATCGCCACGCCTCTCATCGCTGCTGCATGATCTGCGGATTACAGCGCCATCACGGCCGCCCACTTCGGTTGCCGAGGGCAAGGAAAGCCTTACCAACTACACCAATGACGGCTTCAACTGCCTGATCAAAACCTGTCATTGCCTGAGTTACGGTGAGCTGAGTATGCGGCATGACCGGCCTTCAGACATCGCATGTACAATGTTCTGTACATGTAGGAAATGTCAGTGACCCCTCATGACATTCCCAACAGGCGCTGGTGATCGCCGATCACTGCCCGACACATGCCTCGCCTCATGGCCCGACTGCCACAAACCCCGACAAGCATGACAAAACTCTCCAACATGGGCGCTCGGTTTTCCGCGCATTCCCCTCGTAAAAGCCCCATCCAGCGGCCGAAATCCGCACCGAATTATGTCACTCTTCCAACATATTCGTCGTGCGTTCGCACACGCGATTCAACCCGTGCCTGAAATCGGCCACAGCGACATCGCGTACTGTCAGACGCGGTGCGCGCTGCTCTTTCACATGACTGAAATTTCCTCCCCTCGCGCTTCGCCAGCAGGGGACGCATCGCCCGCGAGGAAAGCGGGCCGAACCCTCCCGCGCGATCCTGAGTTGCCTGCCGGGATAGCTCGTCAATCACATGAAATGGAATTCCGACATTGCCCGCTCGCCCTCACCCGGGTCATCTGCCCCATGAGGACGACAGCATAACAAAATCCCGGCGGGCTTATAAAGCTCAGCGCGCGCCGAAAGCGTCGAGCAGCGTCAGCAACAGCCAGTAAAGCCCGCCCGACAGCAGCATCGCCGCCGGAAGCGTCGTCACCCAGGCCAGCGCCATGCTCATCACCGTCCGTGGCCGCAGCCCGGTGCCGCTGGCGACCGAGGCGCCGGCCACGCCGCTCGTCAGGATATGCGTGGTCGAAACCGGCAGGCCATAAGTCTGTGCGAGCAGGATCGTCCCCGCCGCCATCAGCTCGGCCGAAGCGCCCATGCCATAGCTCATATGAGTCTTGCCGATTCGTTCGCCGACCGTAACGACGATTCGCTTCCAGCCGACCATCGTGCCGAGCCCGAGCGCCAGCGCGACGCTGATCTTCACCCAGAGCGGGATGTAGCGCGTGCCCTGTTCGAGATGTTTCTGATACTCGCCGATCGCCTTCATCTCGGTGGCGGAAAAGCCCTGGGTCGCGGCCTTGTCCTTGGTCACCAGCCGGGTGGTGTCGAGCACCAGATACATGTCGTTGCGCAGGTTCGGCGTGGCCGCCGCGGGCACTTTGCCGAGCGACCCGAAGCCGCCGATCCGTGCGCTCACGTCACGCGACAGCGTCTCGACCGCGCCAAACACCGCGATGCCGGCCTTGCCGCTCTGCAGCGCTGCCGTCAGCGCCGCCCGCGACGCGGCGACATTGCCGCCCGGCGCGCCATAATGCGCGGCAAAGACGTCCGCCGCCGCGTTGGCGCTGGCGATGAAGGCCGGCGTCTGGCTCTGCGGCATCGTGCGGTTGAGGGCATAGGCAGTCGGGGCGCAGCCGATCAGGATCAGCATGATCAGCCCCATGCCCTTCTGCCCGTCATTGCTGCCATGCGCGAAGCTGACCGCGGTGCAGGTCCCGATCAGCAGCGCGCGGATGCCGCGCGGCGGCGGCGCATTGCCCTCGGGCTCGGTGTAGAGCTTGGGATTGCGCAGCACCCGCTTCATCACCAGCAACAGCACCAGCGCGCCGACAAAGCCGATCAAAGGACTGATCAGCAGCGCCGACAGCACTTTCTCCGCCTGGCCCCAATCGACCCCCGACGTGCCGCCCCTGGCCGACGACAGCAACTGGTTGGCGAAACCGACGCCGAGGATCGAACCGATCAGCGCGTGGCTCGACGAATTGGGCAAGCCGACGAACCAGGTCGCCAGGTTCCAGATGACGGCGGCGAGCAGCAGCGCGAAGATCATCGCGAAGCCGGCATTGCTGCCGACATGGAGGATCAGGTCGACCGGCAGCAAGGTGATGATCGAATAGGCGACCGCGCCGCTCGAGAACATCACGCCGAGGAAATTCCACGCGCCCGACCACATCACCGCGAGCGGCGCAGGCATGGCATTGGTGTAGATCACCGTCGCGACCGCGTTGGCCGTGTCGTGAAAGCCGTTCACGAACTCGAAGCCGAGCGCGATCAGCAGCGCCAGCCCGAGGAACAGGAACACGCCGGTCGCCATGGTCTCGCCGACCTGGGCGGTGTCCACCAGGATGCTGAAGCCGGCATAGGCCAGCCCGCCCAGCAAGATCGCCAGGAAAGCCCAGCGCCCCGCAGCCGGCAGTGACGTGTCGAGCCGAGGCCCGTTCGATGCGCGCGCGGCCGACTCGGGGCGCGCGGAATAGGTTGTTGCCATGACGCACCTCGCTTCGCGCGCTTGTGTGACAGGTTGATGACAATCGCGGTTTGATCGCGGTCAAGCACCGCTTCTTCGCATCCCGCGCGGCGAGCGCATATATCCATGGCGCCGGCGCTGGTCCCGGCTCTTCCCGGAGTTCCGCCATGGCCTATGGCTTCCTCGATATCGCGACCACCCCGAGCGTGCACGCAGCCCAGGTGGCGAACGGCAGCGCCGGGCTTTACGACAAGGTCGGCGCCCATCGCCGCTTCGATCGCTTCGGCCCCGACGAAGCCGCCTTCATCGCCGCGCGCGACAGCTTCTATATGGCGAGCGTCTCGGAGACCGGCTGGCCCTATGTCCAGC
>JBDTLS010000104.1:0-9415 GCA_039934655.1 Sphingobium sp. | reverse complement strand
GTCGGAACGGTTCCTGAGTCAGACCCACGAGCAAAATGCCCGCGATCCCGAACTGCGCCGCGCGCAAAGCCTTGTCGCCCAAACCATTTCGATCACGCGTGCGAAATACTCCGAAATTCCCGTCAAGGCGTCGAAGGAAGTCGAGGCTAGAAAGCAGGAGGTCGCGCGCCGCATTGCCAATGGCGACAAGATCGCAACGATACAGGTGCGCAACCAGCAAGCGCAACGCGTCCGGGAAGTCACACAGGATCAGGCAATGAGCCGCGAGGGGAGAACGCGCTGACTCGGGCAGATGATTTGAACACATATAAACCCGACAAAATGTGTCAGCGTTGAGCAAGCACGGGAAAATCCGCGGTTGCAATTTACGTGTGACTGCTCCCGACCAAAGCCGATCGTTGGCGCGATAACTGATGAACGTCCGCTCCCGACGAAACCGGCTGTTCGAATGACGCGAACCTCGCAAGCGGACGCGCCCGATTTAGGCTCCAAGGGGCTCGCCACCTGAGCCCAAAGTATCCGGTCGACCTTTAATCCATGCGCTTGCAGGCTCCGCAGTCGGAATGTCGATATGGTCGTGGTTACCCGACAGGCGTGGCAAATGCGGTTACGAACGCGAGGATTAGCGCGATCAGGCAAAAGATTGCTTTGTTTCCGAGCTTTTTCGAGACTGCGATGCCGACGAGGCACTGCATGAGATAATAGAAGGCGAACGCGCGCGAAGCGAGCGCCAGGATTGTGAAGGTTGTCGTGGTCCAGCATAGCGCGATGGCAAAACTGCAGATGAGGACATAAGTCGTGCGCTTGGAAAGCGTGCGTCGAGAGACCTCGATGAGACTGCCAGATCCACTGATCGCGTCAGCGACCGCAGCACTGAACTGACTGAACACTGCGATCAACACCAGCGGATAGGTGAGCCAGATCCCAACGATTCCGGCGAGTTGCATCAGCGCATTGTCCGCGACCTGGCGGGGCAGAAAATGAAATAGTGGCGTCGCGCTGGCCACGAACAATATATACACCGCGCTCGAGACGATCTGCGCGTCACGCGAGCCTCGGACGCGAGTTTCGGCGTCAAACTGGTCGCCGAGATAGCGAGTCGTCTCGAACCCCTGAACGACGATCAATGTACCCGCGAGTACCGTCACGATATGCCAGGCGTCGGTGCCCGGCACATTGGGCAGAATGACGCCATGTGTCGCGAGGGCTTGAGCGTCGTAAACTGCAAATGCGCCGAGCATCAGCACCATGATCACAACGGTGCCTGCTAGCGCCCATTTCTCAGCGGACTCCAGCGCGCGGAGCCCCTTTGTTACGGCGAGGGCGAGCACGACACCAATCACGCCGGTCGTCAGGATCTTTTCCGCGAATGCGCTATCGATGTCGGCAAAGCCAAGCGCATACGACGCCAGTATCCGGATGTAGAGCGTGACCGAAATGACATAAGCAGGGATCAAAGCGAGTTGGGAAACCGTGGACAGAATTGCCACGTGTCGTGGCGTGTCGTCGGCTGCGATCAGGGGTTCGGCATGGCGAATGTTGTGGCGGATGACTGAGCCAACGGCGTAGGCAAGCACGCATATCCCCGCCATTGCCGGTGCCGACCACGGTCCGACGCTGCCGCCGAGTACAGAGACGATTACCAGGAACCCGCTGCCAAAGATGGACGCCAGCGGCGTGGTCATCGCGGACAGGCGTAAACGCCAATTTCGGTTCATAGGGTGTGAATCAGACATTCGTAGCTCCGCTGGCGGAACCGCGACTGTCACCAATCGTGGCCAGCGCACGAGTTAATTCGTGCGGGAAGGCCCGTTGTGGTGCTGGCCAAGGTTGAGCGAGCTGCGCGGCAGCGCAGCGCCATCAACGCGAGCTGGCAAAAGCGACGGTTCGGCCCGAGGCAGCCTAGTAGCGCTTTGCATTGAATGCATAACCGCCTGCGCCGCGTAAATTCCGATAGTTGACCATCGCGGCGGATAGGCCTTGACCCTGACATGATGTCAGACCCTACATGCTTTCGGGTCGAAGGAGTTTCATGTCATGAACGACCCACAATCCCGATCCCAAGCAACGGGCTGCGGCTGTTCGGCAAAGGCTGCGTCTGAGACGGCTGTTGCGCCCTCGTCCTGCTGCTCAAACGCACCAGTAGTGGCCGAACAAACGAGCAAGACGGGCGGTTGCTGCACTGGCGGCAAGGCCGCCGAGAGCGCGGCGACGGTTACGGACCCGGTGTGCGGGATGACGGTCGATCCGGCGAAAACGGCGCATCATGCCGAACACGCCGGCCAAACCTATCATTTTTGTAGCGCCGGTTGCCGAACCAAGTTCCGCGCCAACTCTGACGCCTATCTCGGCGACAAGCCGAAGCCTGAACCAACGACGACGCCGGGGGCTATATGGACGTGTCCCATGCACCCGCAAATTCGTCAGGAAGGGCCGGGAACGTGCCCGATTTGCGGCATGGCGCTCGAACCGGAAGAACCGTCGCTTGATGACGGGCCTAATCCTGAGCTGGTCGATTTCACGCGCCGGCTGTGGGTGGCGGGCGTGCTCGCGGTGCCGCTGCTGGCGATCTCGATGGTCGCCGAAATGCTCGGCATACATGGCGTCAGTCCTGCCGCATCACCTTGGATACAGCTCGCGCTCAGCGCTCCGATCGTGTTGTGGGCGGGCGCGCCGTTTTTTCAGCGAGGATGGACCTCGCTTCGCACCCGCCATCTCAATATGTTCACGCTGATCTCGATCGGTGTCGGTGCCGCCTTCCTGTATAGCCTGGTCGCGACGGTCGCGCCCGGCATTTTCCCCCCGACCTTCCGAATGCACGGGGGCGTGGTCCCGGTTTATTACGAGGCGGCCGGGGTAGTGGTGGCGCTGGTGCTGCTCGGACAGGTCCTCGAGCTGCGTGCCAGGGCTGCAACGGGGCGCGCGATCCGCGCGCTGATGGATCTTGCCCCCAAGACGGCGCGACGACTGCGCGCAGACGGGTCCGAGGAAGAAGTCAGCCTTGCCGACGTGGCGGCCGGCGATCGGCTGCGCGTTCGCCCCGGTGATGCGATCCCCGTCGATGGCGTGGTCGTCAAGGGACACTCCTCGGTCGATGAATCGATGCTCACCGGCGAGCCCGCGCCCGTTCTCAAGGAGGTTGACGCGACCGTCACGGGGGGAACGGTCAACGGCACGGGCAGCCTGGTCATGGAAGCGCGCGCGGTCGGATCGGATACGATGCTGGCGCGGATCGTCCGCATGGTCGCGGACGCGCAGCGCAGCCGTGCCCCGATCCAGGCTGTCGCCGATCAGGTGTCTGGCTGGTTCGTGCCGTTGGTCGTCTTAGTTTCTATCGCGACGTTCGTGGTGTGGTCGCTGGTCGGTCCTGAGCCGCGCATGGGCCACGCCATGCTCAATGCCATTGCCGTGCTCGTCATCGCCTGCCCCTGCGCGCTGGGTCTCGCTACGCCCATGTCGATCATGGTCGGGACGGGCCGCGGGGCTCAGGCCGGCGTTCTGGTGAAGAACGCCGAAGCGCTACAGGGGCTAGAGAAAGTTGATACACTGGTCATCGACAAGACGGGCACGCTTACGGAAGGCAAGCCTAAGCTCATCGCTGTCCAGACGATCGGCGCGGTCGCAGAGAATGAGATCATCGCGCTTGCTGCGGCCGTCGAAGGGCAGTCCGAACACCCGCTCGCGCACGCAATCGTCGTTGCCGCCAAGGATCGAGGATTGCAGCTCGGCACGGTCACGGACTTCGCCTCACAAACCGGTCTGGGAGTCAGCGCCACGGTAGGCGGCCGCTCGGTCGTGATCGGAAACGCCGCGCAAATGAGCCGGGTCGGTGCTGATCCCAAGCTGCTCGATGAAGCAGCCAATCGTCATCGCAGCGACGGTGCAGGCGTCATCCTGGTAGCAATCGACGGCGCTCTTGCCGGCTTGCTCGCGGTCGCCGATCCGGTGCGCGCCCACGCCGGGGAGGCAATCACTGCACTTCGCCAGCAGGGGCTCCGCGTCATCATGCTGACTGGCGACAATCAAACGACCGCCGACGCGGTCGCGCGCGCCGTCGGCGGACTCGACGACGTGCGCGCCGGTCTGCACCCGGAAGACAAGGCGCGTATCATTGGCGAGCTAAAGGCGAGCGGTGCCAAGGTCGCGATGGCGGGTGACGGCATCAACGACGCTCCCGCCCTTGCAGCCGCCGATGTTGGTCTGGCGATGGGCACGGGAACGGACGTGGCGATCGAAAGCGCCGGCATAACGCTCACGCGCGGCGATCTCTCGGCGATCGTGCGTGCCCGCAAGCTCGCACACGCGACGATGCGGAATATCCGCCAGAACCTGTTCTTCTCGTTCCTGTTCAACGGGATCGGCGTGCCGGTCGCGGCCGGGGTGCTCTACCCCGTGGCGGGCATTCTGCTCTCGCCGATGCTAGCCGGCGCGGCGATGGCGCTATCGTCCCTTACCGTGGTCCTCAACGCGCTGCGGCTGAATACGGTGAAACTATGAACATCGGCGCGGCGTCCGACGCCAGCGGCGTCTCGCAACGCATGATTCGTCATTACGAGAAAATCGCTTTGGTGCCCGCGCCGCCCCGGCGCGGGAGCTACCGTGACTATTCGGATGCCGATCTTCACCGGCTGCGCTTTATCGCCAACGCGCGCGACCTGGGATTCCCAATAGACGAAATCCGCACGTTGCTGGGACTCTGGTCGGATCGCTCGCGGTCGAGCGCCGAAGTAAAGGCCTTAGCGCAATCGCGCGCTGCCGAACTGGGTCGCAAGGTCCGCGCCTTGGAAGCCATGCGCCGATCGCTCACTGAACTTGCTCATTCCTGTCACGGGGATGATCGCCCCGATTGCCCTATTATCGAGCATTTGGCCGAATAGCTCCTACTGCTACGAATTACTCGACCACCGCGAGGGTTAAACCGAACGGTTGTGACACCGATAACGAGGCCTCTCTCTGCCCAGGCGCGCCCAAAACACGACGGTCAGCAAGCAGCCAGTCTTGCTCATTCACGACCATGGAACCGGCAAAGCTCGGATGGTCTGCTCTTGTCTGAAGCTGTCATTCGCCCCGTCATCGAGAATGACTGCAAAGTCCAAAAAGCACGGTGAATAGGCCCCTCGCCGGAGGCGAGGAGCCATCGGGTCAGATTTCGGTATTCTCGGCAAGGGCAAGCGCGTCTTCCACGTCGATGCCGAGATAGCGCACTGTGTTCTCGATCTTGCTATGACCGAGAAGGATTTGGACGGCACGAAGGTTGCCGGTCGCCCTGTATATGATCGACGCCTTCGTTCGGCGAAGCGAGTGCGTGCCATACTCGCTTCGCATCAGACCGACGCCGGTCACCCATTCATCGACAAGCCGTGCATACTGGCGGGTGCTGAGATGCCCATTATGATCAATCCTGCTGGGAAAGACATAGTCGTCCACTGCGCCGCCCCGCCGTTCAAGCCACGCCAGCAGGCTAGCCCGAGCGTCTGGAAGCAATTCGAACTGAACCGGCCGACCGGTTTTCTGTTGCATCACGATCGCACGCGTTCGGATCTGCCCGCCGCTGACAAGGTCGCGTATCTTCATCTGCACCAGGTCGCAGCCCCTTAGTTTGCTGTCGATCGCGAGGTCGAACAGCGCCCGATCTCGCAAGCGGCGGCGCTGATTGAGGTAAAATCGGATCTCCCATATCTGCTTCGGTTTCAGCGCTCGCTTGGCGCCGACGGTCCGTCCAGCATTCCAGACTGGGCGCTTAGTCGAGGTGGGTTCGGTTTCACGCATCTCCATGATCATTTTCCGATGGCCAGAGTGGCCGTCCGAAGAACGCTTTGGCGCCCGATAAGCAGGAATGCCCCGAGGCACCTGCCGACCAAAGCCGGTCCTTTACATCAGCTTCGATAAACGTCCGGTCCTGCTGAAAGCTGCCGATCAGGCTGCGCGAAGCGGCTGGTCGGAAATGCGCCCAACCCCGGCCGTTCTGCTGCCCAAGCGCGGTGAACAGCTAACTTGCCTTCGCCATCGCGCACCCGGCGAGACGGAGCCGCCGGGTCGAGGCTGCACGCCAATCGCTTGGTCTGCACGCGTAGCATTCACATCAAGAGGGCCCATGCTGAGTAGATTCCGAGGCTGCCGCGCGGTTTGCGATGCGTCGATCAGGCGTCTTGCCCCGCCCTTCGATCATCAAAGGTACTCTCATGCACGACCGGACCCACGCCGCCGCAGCCATTGCGCATGCAGCATCGACCGAAAGCGACGTCGAGACCGCGTCGTCGCCGACGCCAGCGCCGAAATGGGCAAACTACCACGCCAAGATGGCGGGCGAATTCCCATCGCCCTTCCGCGGTGATGACGACCCGCTTGCGCGCCAGATCAACAAGTTCGTCGAGAAGCTTGACATGCTGCGCCCCGAAAAGGGCGGCCCGGCCTTTCTCGGCAAGAACCCGGCGCTGACCTATGCCTATCCCGACGTCAAGAACATCACCGTACCCCAAGCGATGGGTGATCTCGACCAAGTGCTCGACGATGTTGTAGGCCTGTTCGAGGGCGCGCCCAATTGGGGCAACCCGCTGACGATGTGCAACGTCATCCCGCAATCCAATACCGCCGCGGTCGTAGCGTCGATGCTGTCGCAGGTGTTCTCCGCCAATATCTTGGAGGGCGAATATGCCTGGAATGTCCACCGCGCCGAGCTGGAGACGGCGGGCATGGTCGCCAACATGTTCGGATGGACCCCGGTCAACAGCGGCGCGATCTATACCTATGGTGGCGGTGGCTGCTGGACCTACGGGTTGAAATACGGGCTAACGCGGGTTCTAAAGGATTCACGCGAAAAGGGCGTGCGGACCGACGCCAAGGTGATCTGTTCGCAGCAGGCGCATTACGTGCAGCAGAATGCGACCGACTGGCTGGGCCTCGGCATGGACAACATCGTCCATGTCCGTACCGATGTGGCGACCAACCAGATGGATCTCGTCCATCTCGAGGAATTGCTGACCGATTTCGCCGAGCGCGGCATCCCGGTCGCGACCGTCGTCTGCACGATGGGCACGACCGACGCGAGCGCGTTCGATCCGATCGGCCTGGTCCGTGAAGTGATGGACCGCCACCCCAATCCCGCGGGCTTCGGCAAGGCGGTGCTCTATGCCGATGCGGTCGTCGGATGGTCGTGGATCTACTTCAAGGATTATGACTTCGAGGCCAACCCGCTCGAATTCTCCGACCGGATCCTGCCCGTGCTGCGCCGCAATGGCGAGGCGATGCGCGAGCTCGAACATGCCGATTGCGTCGGGATCGATTTCCACAAGGTCGGCTGGGCCCCCTATGTCAGCAGCTGCTTCC
This sequence comes from Sphingobium sp., assembly GCA_039934655.1. Lineage (GTDB taxonomy): Bacteria > Pseudomonadota > Alphaproteobacteria > Sphingomonadales > Sphingomonadaceae > Sphingobium. The sequence continues at coordinate 2,089 of JBDTLS010000104.1, read as the reverse complement.
TGTACCGCGATGCGACCGAATTCGAGTCGATCCACCGCCGCGGCGCGGACGCCTATCTGCAGGCCCGCACGCCGTACAACCCGATGTATTACACGCTCGAAGTGTCGCGCACCGCATCGGGTTCGCTCGCGGGTTGGGCGACGCTCAAATATTTCGGCAAGGAAGGGATGCAGGCGATCCTCGGCGGCATCCTCGAGACCAAATATTACCTCTACGATCTGATCCGCAGCCATCCCGACATGGTCTGCGTCAACCCCGACGACACGGGACTTATCACGCTGTTCCGCGTCTATCCCAAGGGCGTCGACGCGCAGGTGCAGTTCGAGCGCGAACTCGCCGACCCGGCGCTGCGCAGCGACCTGATCAAGCATAACCATCTGACCGAAGCGGTTGGCAACAAGCTGTTCGAATGGTTCCGCTCGGGCAAGCAGATCGACGGCAAGTACACGCCGTATATGAGCTTCAGCACGGGCTTCCGCGACGCGACCTATAATCGTGACGGGACCGACGAAGAAGCCGTCGTCTACGCGCTGAAGTCGTTTCCGATGAACGTCTTCATCACGCCCGAGACGATGCAGTGGGCACTGCACTGCGTCGCGGCAGCCCGCGACGAAGTGCTCAAGCGGTAACCCTTCGTTCGATCTCTGCGCCATCGACCATCGTCGGCGGCGCCCCCTTTCAAGGCTGTTTGCATGACCGAGCGCTCGCTCCCCGCCGCCGTGCCCGGCGGCAAGCCCAAAGCTGCGGGGTGGCTCGCACATGGCGGCCAGACCAAGGCCCAGCCCAAGATCGTCATCGGCATGATGGCGTTCGCGATCATGAACGTGACCACGATCGTCAGCCTGCGCGGCATGCCCGCCCAGGCCGAATATGGCATGGCATCGATCTTCTATTACCTGTTCGCCGCGATCGTATTCCTGGTCCCCGTATCGCTAATCGCCGCCGAACTCGCTGCGACCTTCCCTAAACAGGGTGGCGTGTTCCGCTGGATCGGCGAGGCGTTCGGCCCGCGCTGGGGCTTTGCCGCGATCTATTATCAATGGCAGGCGGTGGTCATCTGGTTCCCGACCGTGCTGATCTTCGCCGCCGCGGCGCTCGCCTATATCTGGTGGCCGCCAGCGTTCGACCAGGCGTTGGCCAACAACAAATTCTATACGATCAGCGTCCTGCTCGCGGTCTATTGGTTCGTCACGCTGTTCACCTTCCGCGGCATGGCGGCATCGACGCGGTTGAGTTCGCTCGGCGGCCTGTTCGGAACGATCATTCCCGGCGCGATCCTGATCGCGCTCGGCGTGGCCTATGTCGCGAGCGGCAAGCCGATGCACCTCGATTTGCACGGCAGCGTGATCCCCGACTTCAGCAATTTCCACAACATGGTGCTGGCGGCGAGCGTTTTCCTTTATTTCGCCGGCATGGAGATGCAGGCGGTCCATGTGCAGGACCTCAGGAACCCGACACGCAATTATCCGCTGTCGGTGTTGATCGCGACGGTGATGGTCGTGGTGATCTTCGTGCTCGGCACGCTCGCAGTCGGCGCGGTCATCCCGCGCGAGGCAATCGACATCAACCGCGGACTGCTCGTCGCCTATAACGAACTGTGGGCGGCGTTCGGGCTGCCGTGGCTCGGTAACGTGATGGCGGCGATGCTGGCGTTCGGCGTGCTGGGACAGGTCAGCGTGATCGTCGCCGGGCCATCGACCGGGCTGCTCGCAGTCGGCAAGGCGGGATATCTCCCGCATCTCCTGCAAAAGACCAACGCGCACGGTATTCCGGTCGCGATTTTGATCCTACAAGGTGTGCTGGTCACGCTGTTGTGCGTCGCGTTCACGGTGCTGCCGTCGGTTGAATCCGCTTACCAACTGCTCAGCCAGATGGCGACGATCATCTATCTGGTGATGTACGTCCTGCTGTACGTCGCCGCGATCCGACTGCGGTACAGCCAGCCGGACCGGGAGCGGCCGTTCCGCATCCCCGGCGGCAATATCGGCATATGGCTTGTCGGCCTGGTGGGGCTGGCCGGTGCGCTCGTCGCGCTGGGGTTCAGCTTCATTCCGCCGGCGCAGATCAGCACGGGCAGTCCGGTACTCTA
>JBDTLS010000103.1:0-9512 GCA_039934655.1 Sphingobium sp. | reverse complement strand
CGGTCGATTTGGGGTTGGACAGAAGCGCGACGCAGACCATAGGATCAGGAACTCACGGGCTGGATGGAAAAGCCGTCGCGATATTTTAACACCACGTCGATCTCCTTGGTTTGCTTGCCGACCGCTACCACCACATCGCGATAATCCGGCTTCAGCTTGAACAGCGACAGGCTCGGATTGCGGGAAAACCCGCCGCCGTCGCTCCAGCCGGACTTGCCATTGCCATCAAGATCATGGCGGACGGCGATGGCAATATTGCCGGCTTGGGGCAAGGCGAGGCAGATCTGCATCGGCCCGCTCGGGCTGACGGGCAGGTCGACGCGCTTGAGCTTTTTGCCCTTCGCGAGGAAGTCCGCCGGATTGCTGCCATAAACCTGAACGCGTATTAACCCGCTGCGGGTCTTGAATCCTTCCACACGGACCAAAACCGAGGGCGAATCGCCGTGCGCGCATACCGGCGCATCGGGGCCAAGCACCGCGGCACTTGCGGGAGTGGGGGCGATAGGCAAAGCTGCCAAAGCCACCGAAGCGGCCAGCAATCTGCCTGAAACTTTCAACATGACCAAATGTCTCCTCGCGGTTATAGCCCGGCCATCATATGATGGGGATGGACGGGTGGCCCTGTTAACCCCATCCTTGATATGCGCTGGCTTTGCGGCCAAAACATGGTGACGGGACGACCATAAATTGAAAATGCTAAACGCCACTGACCGTTACATCGCCCGCCTGATCGCGGTGCCGTTGGCGAGCACGCTGGTGATCTCGGCGATGTTGCTGGTGCTCGACAAGATGTTGCGGCTGTTTGACTTTGTCGCGGCGCAGGGCGGGCCGGTCAGCGTGGTGTGGCGGATGCTCGCCAATATGATCCCGGAATATCTGTCGCTCGGCATTCCGATTGGCCTGATGCTCGGCATCTTGCTGGCGTTCCGCAAGCTGGCGCTGTCGTCGGAGCTGGACGTGTTGCGTGCGGTTGGCCTGTCATCCTGGCGATTGCTGCGCGTGCCCTATATGTATGCGGTGGTGCTCGCGATCGCGAATCTGGCGATCGTGGGCTATGTGCAGCCCTATTCCCGCTACGCCTATGAAGGTCTGTCCTACGAACTGCGTTCGGGCGCGCTGGGCGCGTCGATCAAGGTGGGCGAGTTTACCAACCTCGGCAAAAAGATGACGCTGCGGATCGAGGAAAGCCGCGAAAAAGGGCGCGACCTGCGCGGTATTTTTGTGCGCGTGGAGGGGGATGATGGCCAGACGCTCGCTGTGACCTCGGCACGCGGCACATTCCTTGCCACCGACGACCCCGACACGATCATTTTCCGCCTGACCGATGGGGTGCTGGTCCACAGCTCCAAAAAGATCACCAATCCGCGCATCCTGAGCTTTTCCGGGCATGATCTGCCGATGGCTCTCCCGAAGATCGAAAATTTCCGGGGGCGCGGCGATGCCGACCGTGAACTGACGCTGCCCGAACTGGTGCGGGTCGGTGAAGCACCCACTACGAAGCCGGTGCTGCGCAACGAAGTGCGCGCGAATTTCCATTTCCGACTGGTCGAGGTGGCGATGATGCTGCTGTTACCGCTCGCGGCGCTGGCGTTTGCGATCCCGCCCAAACGCTCGACTTCGGCGCTCGGCGTGTTTCTGTCGATCATCTTCATCGTGACCTATCACAAGATCAATCAGTACGGCGAATCCCTGGGGTCGGCGGGCAAGCTCGATCCGATCCTGGCGTTATGGGGTCCGTTCGTGCTGTTCAGCCTCATCATCTTCTGGATGTATCATGTGATCGCCCATCGCCCCGGCGGCCAGCCGATCGGCGCGCTGGAACTGGGCTTTGCCAAGGTCGCCAAATATGTCGTTAAATGGTTCCGGTTCGGTCGGAAGCGCATGGCGCGCGTGCTTTAGTCGGGATAGTCCATGCAGCTACAATTCTTCCCGTCCCGAATGCTCTCCCTCTATATGGGCCGGACGTTTCTGGTCCGGTGCATCGCGGTGCTGACCCTGCTGGTCGTGGTGCTGATGACGCTCGATCTGCTCGGCACATCGGGCGATGTGCTGGCTTATCCCGGCAATGGCGAGCCGGAATTGTGGCATTATATCGGATTGCGCCTGCCGCAGATCATTGCGCGTTTCCTGCCGTTTTCGGTGCTGCTCGGCACGTTGATCACACTTGCCACGATGAACCAGTATAGCGAGATCGTGTCGATGAAAGCCGCCGGCCTTTCCGCGCACCAGATATTGGCGCCGCTGATACTGGTGGCGGCTGGCATCGCGGTTGTCAGCTTCACGTTTAACGACCGCGTCGTCACCCGCGCTTCGGCGACGCTCGACCTGTGGCAATCGGTCAATTACGGCCCGATGCCGCGCGAAACCGGGGTGAAAACCAATATCTGGGTGCGCGATGGCAATAATCTGGTGTCGGCGGGTACGGTTTGGGGGCGGGGCGTACATGCGCGGTTGCGCAACGTCGAGATGTTCAACCGCATCGACAACAAGCTCATCAATATTGTGCGCGCGCCGACCGGCCATTATGATGCGGGGACGAAAAGCTGGGTGCTCGAAAAGGCGCGGCTGTTCGATGTCGGGCGCGGCACCTATCGCAATCTCGGCACCATTCACGCCGCCGCCGGGGTGCGGCCGGATCAGTTCACGCTGGCGAAGGTCAATGCGGATGGGCTGTCGTTCATGGAGTTGCGGCGCGCGATCACCGATCTGCGCGATGCGGGCAGGCCGACCGCTGCGCTGGAAGCGGAATTATGGCACAAGATTTCCGGGCCGATGTCATCGCTGCTGATGCCCTTGCTGGGGTCGATCGCGGCCTTTGGTCTGGCGCGATCAGGGCATTTGTTCGTACGCGCCGTCATCGGCATGGCGCTCGGCTTCACCTATTTCGTGGCGGACAACTTCGCGCTGGCGATGGGCAATCTTGGCGCCTATCCGCCGTTGATGGCGGCATGGGCGCCGTTCCTGCTGTTCCTGTTGCTGGGTGAAACGGTGCTGGTACGCACCGAGGAATAGCTACGCTCGCAATGACGGATCAGACCTAATAGTCTGATGATTTTAACCACCGTTCGTGCTGAGTAAGGACTGAGCCTGTCGAAGGCCTGTATCGAAGCATCGGGCACCGCGCATGTCCTTCGATACGCCATTCAGTCCCTTCGACTGCCTGCTTGCCGCAGACGCTCAGGAAACTGAAATGGCTACTCAGGACAAACGGATTAACTTAAAATCGGCTAGGCTGAAGTGGCATTTTAGGGATTTTCATTTGTGTTTGGTCCCGGCATTTGATGGCGCATTATCCGCGCAAGCTTGGAAGGATGCGCTATGGGACAGATTTTACACGCTTCATCGCATGTGAAAACGCCCGCACGATGGAGGCGGTCCGTCGAGCGATACAACATAGTCAAGAGAGCCTGAGTTGAACGGAGGCACGTGACTCCGTTCAACTGGCTAAGCGCCACGGCATCAGCCGATTACCGGAGGTGACGGGCGACAAGCCTGTCCTGAGCTGCGCCGAAGGGGAACCCAAGCGCAAGTTTAAGACATATCCGATCGGCTACTTCCACATCGACATCGCCGAAGCGCAAACTGCTGAGGGCAAACTGCGCCTGTTTGTGGCCATCGACCGGACCAGCAAGTTTGCCTTCGTCGAACTGCACACGCAAGCAGGCAAGATGATCGCCGCCCAGTTCCTGCGCAATCTGATCGCTGCCGTGCCCTATGCCATCCACACCGTGCTGACTGACAATCCTGTCCTGAGCGGCTGCTATAAGCAGCCAGTCGAAGGGGGTATCCAGTTCACCAATATGGCGCACCACAAATACGCTTTCCATCACATCTTCGACCGGGTCTGCGACGAGCACGAGATCGAGCACAGGCTCATCAAGATCAGGCATCCATGAACCAACGGCCAGGTCGAGCGCATGAACCGCACGATCAAGGAGGCAACCGTCAAACGCTATCATTACGACAGCCATGCCCAACTGACCGCCCACCTCCACGACTTCTTTGGCGCATATAATTTTGGCCGCCGCCTCAAGACCCTGAAGGGTCTCACGCCATACGAATATATCTGCAAAATCTGGGCAAGCGAACCCGAAAGGTTTACACTCAACCCGCACCATCAAATGCCGGGACCAAACAACTAGGATTTGTTCGATTTTGATAGAATCAAAATCGCGGTCTATTCCTTTGTTTTACGTGATTTCCGAGCCGTGAAATGTTCCATTTCACTCTGGATCAGGCGTTCTGAATATAATCGCGCAGCGCCGCCGCTTCGGCTTCGATCTTGTCGATCCGGTGCTTGACCAGATCGCCAATCGACACGAACCCCACGATTTCACCCGCTTCGATCACCGGCAAATGGCGAATGCGGCGCTGCGTCATCAATGACAGTGCCGAAATGACAGGAGTAGACGGCGGGATCGTCACGGCCGGGCTGGTCATCACCATGCTGACTGGCTGATGCATAACATCGGGTCCGCTGTGCCCGAGCGAACGCACGACATCGCGTTCCGACACGATGCCCACCACCTGACCACCATCGATAATCGGTACGCAGCCGATGCGCCGATCAATCAGCAGCGCCATGGCATCCTGCACAGTGGCCGTCGATTCGAGCTGAACGACTTCATACCCTTTGCCCTGCAATATGGCCGCTATCGTCATGGCGCTCTCCTATTGTTCCCATGACTTGATGATCCCATGTTCGTGGGCCAAAGGAAAGGCTAAAGGAAGCTGATGCCGCGTAAATTTGCACTTGATGACCCGGATGTCGCCACGACAGCATGGGCGCGATTTCGACAGCTGATGCGCTGGATGGCGTTGTGCGGTGCCGTGTGCGTCGGCGTCGTGCTGGGCATATTATATATCTGGGGCGTACCGATGCCGCTGCCGATGATATTGGCGACGATTGGCGGCGTGTGGTGCACATTCATGCTGGGCACGGCGCTGATGTCGCTCGTGTTCCTGTCGAGCGGGACCGGTCATGACGAACAGATCGAAGACCGGTTGAAACAGGAAGGCGAATATGACGACTGATCGCGAACCGATATTGCGGACGGTGCCTCGTCCAGGCGACATCAACGCCAATGGGCATATCTTCGGCGGCTGGGTGCTGAGCCAGATGGATATCGCTGGCGGCATCGTCGCCGCGCGAGTTGCGCAAGGAGCCGTGGCAACCGTCGCGATCGAGACGATGCAATTCATTGGTCCGATCCTGCTGGGCGACGTCATCTCGGTTTATGCCCATGTCGAGCGGCGGGGCCGCACGTCGGTGGCGATTCGCATCGATGTGATCGCCACGCGAGGACATAATCAGGCGGAGGTGAACGTCACCCACGGTCTGTTCACATTCGTCGCGCTCGATGAAAACGCGCGGCCGAGGCTGCTGCCGCCCGAATAATCGCGGCACATTATTGCTCGTGCAGGCTATATTCCAGCGTTGCCTTGCCATTCGCGGGCAGCTTCACTGCCCATAACCTCCCCCCGTCTTTCGGAGTCAGCTTGGCGGTAGATTTTACAAGGTCATAGCCGTCGACGCGGGCGAGCGTAATTTCCACAGGGACCGCATGATCGAGCGCGTTAGTCAGCGTGAGCTGATAGCGACCTTCCATCCGCCCGTTATCCAGCGACTCCTGCACGATCCGCACCTGATCGCTGTGGCCCGCATCGAGTTCGACCTTCTCCCCCACCGCATAGTCATGCAGCCTCGTATCGGCGAGCAGCATTTCCGCGCGGCCCTGCTGCTGCATCACCACAACGCCGCCGGATGGCAGCGGCAGGCCCAGCCCCTCCTTCTCTTTGTTCTGCATCCGCAGTTTGATGAATAGCGGTCGGCTCTCCTCGTCGTCCCCGTCCGGCGCAATGGTCATGCCATAGAAGCGCATGAACGGAACCGATGTCATCTCCAGCAACGCCACTTGCTTCTGCCCATTGGGGTTGATGTCCACCCGCATCGGCACGCGGTAGAGCTTCAGGTCACCGAGTTCTTCTTGTCGAGCGATAGCTTTCTGGCTTCCCAAAGCGCCAGCCGCCGCCATCCGCATCGCCATCGGCGCCGACATCGCTACCTCATAGAGGACTGGCGGTGGAGGGAGAATGCCGACCCCCGGATGCGTACTGGTGCTGTCCATCGGCCAGCATTTCAGGTTGAGAGTGGGCGAAGGCGCCTCCGCCACCAGAACGTCGAAATCGCTCTGCTTATTGGGTCGCCCCGCCACCGCGAGCAATTGCGCGTCGGCAAAGCTGGCGCCATTGCCGTTGGCCAGCGTCAGCCACGCCGACAGGTCGAGGGTTTTGCCATCCTCCGCCACCTTCGCCACATAGCTCGCGCCCCAATCGAACCCGCTGGCGAGATAGGTCAGCGTCACCTGGGCCGTCACCGCTGCTGCGCTGCGCGTCGTCACCGAAAGCGTTGGCTTGGCGGACAGACCATCGGGCACTTTGTCATACACCAATGTTTCGGGCAGGCCGTCGCAGCGCAGTGCCTCGATCCCCGCCGCCGTTTGCAGCACCACGGCATTGTCGGGACCGGAGCGGACAATCGCATCCTGCTCGCTCACCTTGCCGGTCTGGCGGTTGGTGCGGCGCAGATGCACCCGGTTGCCCAGCGACCCATCAAGCAGCGCCGCCGGGGTCAGCAATCGCGCATCGCGATTCTTTTGCACGACGCCACCGGGCAGGCCGGTCACGACCGCGCTCACCGCGATCATGCCGTCCGCCACGCCTTCAAAGCGGATCACCGATTCGCCTGCGGGCAGGCTGATTGTGCGTTGCTCGGAAATCAGCGCATAGCCATTGGGCCATAGCGGATCGATCGGGCCGGAAGAACGATCGGGGTCGCGGTAAACCGTGACCGACGCAGCGGTCGGCGCGGGGGATGTGACGACGCTCTGCGCCGCCGCCTGCCCATTCCCGCATATCAGCAACCCGGCTATAAGGGCGCAACGCAACCGCATGTGATTCAATACCGGGTATCAAAGGTAGCGGTCACGCTCGTCTTGCCATTGGCGGGCACCGGCACGCTCCATAGTACCGAATCGCTGTTGCGGCGCTTGCTGGGCAGCGATTCGTTCAGCACTTTGGTGTCCGCCCAATAGAAATCGAGTCCAGCCTGCACCAGATCGACAGAAATCGCGTCCGGCTTGGCGTTGGTGATGTCGTAGCGCATCGTCGTGCGCCAATGATTGTCGGACAGCTTCTGGCGTGTTTCGACAACTGGCATCACTTTCACATCGAACGCCTGCCCGGTGGCGAGCGCAAGATCGCTGCCCATCGGCGTGTGGCTGATGCTGTTCTCGCCGATGAACTGCGGCGCGCCTGCCACATCCTTCATATAGAAACGCACCGTTCCGGCGGGCAGCGCATCCCCCAACCCGCCCTGCCCTGATGTCGAGAATTTCACCACACTGTTAAAACTTACCGGCTCGTTCTGGCTGCCCAGCCACGGGTTTACATATTCCCATGTAGCCTTTGCGGGCACGTTCTGCGTATCCAAAAAGCTGACCTGTTTGGTCTGCGCCTGCGCAATCGTTGTGCGCTCCTTGATCGGGTAGAGGTAGAAATCACCGAGCCGTTCGCGATTGGAGGTTTCCGTGCCCGCCACGCGGATGTTCGATTTCACCTGCGGCTGATAGATACCCCGCCCACCATAGGATTGCGGTTGCCCCTGCTGATTGACACTGCCCGCGACCAGCAGGGTGTTGGCGTTGGTATAAGTCGTGCCCGAATTATTGGTGAGCGTGATCCAGCCCTGCACGTCGATCTTGCCCGCTTTCGCATCGAACAGGGCAACATAGTCCGCGCTCCACCCCAGCCCTGGTGTCAGATAACGCAGCGATACCGCCCGCGTGCCCGCGCGCGCACTATCCAGCCTGACCGAGAGCGTGGGCCGCGCGCGCAGATTGGGCGGCACCTTGTCGAATATCACCCGCACCGGCAGGCCATCGTCGCGCAGCACCTCGATGCTCTGGCCGATTTGCAGGACGACCCCGCCGTTGACCGCCAGCACCTTTGCCTGCTGCCGGGTTTCAGCGCCGGTCGCGGGATTGGTCCGCACGATCGTCACCACCTGCCCCACCGCCTTCTCCATCAGCTTGTCGGGCGAGAGCAGATCAAAATCGAAATTCTGTTCGATGATGGCGGTGTCCGATGCCGCGAACGACAGCGTGTCGGGGCGGATCTGCGCCGATACATCGGGGAATTCGATGCGGCTGATCCCCTTGGCGATGTTGAGCTGGCGCACATCCTGCACCAACGCGAGATTGTCGTTATAGATCGTGACCGACACATCGCCTTGCGCCGAGGGGCCAACCGGGTTCTGACCCACGCTGACGGTCGCGGCATCCTGCGCCGATGCGCTCGCCGCCGCACTGAGGCACATCGCCGTTAAAACAGAGGTCGCCAACAACAAGGCGGCGCGCTGACGAGCAATCATTGGCATTCTCCCAATTCGTTATCCACTCAATCTGCCTCAGTCATAGGCAGGTGCAAGGATAAAATCCGTCGCCCCAAATGCGAAGGGGCGACACGTTTCCATGTCGCCCCTTCATGTGGATATCGATGTGATCCGCAGATGAACGGACCAGCGATTATTTTGCCTACTCGGCTGCTTGCACCGCCGCGCGGGGCGGACGCCCACGGCGCTTGGGCGCGGCCACCGGAGCTTCGGTTGCGTTGCCCGTATCATTGCTGGCCACATCATTCTCCGGTCGCGAAATCGCGGGCGGCAGGACGGCCAGATCGAGCAATGCCGGTTCGGTAGCTGGCTGTTCATCACGCGGCGCACGGGCGCGCGGCGCGCGGCGTGTCTGCGGCTTCACATATGCAGCATCCGGGGTGGCAGGAACGTCGGCAGCTATCGGTTGATAGCTGTCGCTTTGCGGCACTGATTCGGATGACGGCTGGGTGGCCGCTGCGGGCGCATATTGTTCCCTCGGTTCACGCTGTTCACGCGGACGATTATCACGATTATCACGATTGTCGCGCACGGGCCGCTGGTCGCGGTTGCGAACATTGTTCTGGCCGGCACCCGCTTCCCGCTGTTCACGCGGCTGGCGATTGCGATTCGGCTCATAGGCCTCGCGCTCGCGCTGGGGTTCTCCATTCTCGTCATAACCGGAGCTGTCGGCGTAGGCCTGATTGCCCGATTCCTCGTAACCGCCCTCGGCATCGACGCCATAGTCGTCGAAACCCTCGTCGTTGCGACGCGGGCGTGGCTGCGGATCTTCCTGACGGCTGCGATTGTCGGCGATAACACGGAAATAATGATCCGCGAATTGCAGATAATATTCCGCGTTCACGCGGTCGCCTGCCAATTGCGCATCGCGGGCCATGTTGCGATATTTTTCGAGCAACTGGGGCGCATTGCCCCGCGCGCGATTGTCAATCCGATTGCCGTTGTCGCCGTTGCTGCGGTTGGCGTTACCGCTCGGGCGCCCATTATTCCGGCCACGGTTACGGCGGCCAGCCTGACGATTATTTATCAATGATGGGTCCTTGCTTTCAATGCGATCCTT
>JBDTLS010000102.1:0-9555 GCA_039934655.1 Sphingobium sp. | reverse complement strand
CGGGGTCTATGCGCCTGCTCGAATTGCCTAGCACGGCCGACTCTGAGTCGAAACAACCGTCAAAGTCGGATCGGCAGCGAAGGGCTAGAAGTCGATCATCCCGGTGTCGAGCATGCTGAACGAGTGAACGAGCCCAGCATCCTCAGTTTCATCATCGCGACGAGCGTATGTTGGGCAGGGCACGACAAGCCGCCTTCCTGATTCGCACAACCCTTGATCCCTTTGTCTCTCCTCGCAAGCAGCTTGCGCATTCGCCGCGATAGCTGTGCTTCGAACGTCTCTTGTTTGTACTCTAGATCGGCCGCCGTGAGAAATCTGAGCTTACGCGAAGGACACATAGCGTCTGCCCTGCGCGCAAAAGCCTCAAATGCTGGGGAACTCAATTGCTGATAGTCCAACCTGTGTTCGCGATCGCTTTGGGCGGACAGCAACAGTATTGCCAGTATGATCATAGCACCCTCCGCGCGGAAAGACCGCTTTCAGAATTAGCATTTGATCCGTCTTACGTCGATAGTTGGGTCGGCTCCTGCCCGACAGCTTTGCGGCTGTGAGGACCCACAACACGACATTCCGGTCCGCTGATAAACATCTCAACAGCGGACGTCCGTTCATGTCGCTTGATCGACGGATTACGGGTTGCGCGATCGTCGAAGGCAGGCAATTTCCCCAAAGTGACCGACGACGACAAAATACGATGCGCGCCCTACGCAGATAGGCACCTCCATGCTCCGGGGAGGTTAGCGGCCACGTCAAACTTCTTCCCACTCGCCGCGAATCCACATCGAATAGAGTTCGTACGCCGACTGCTCGTCTTGAATCGGATCGCCGTAAACAGCGGTCTCGACATACGGGATGCCAACGTCGAGGCGCTCGCCAGAAACGTCACCAAAGCGATGATCGTAACATGCGAGCAGCACGCCGATCGAGAGGAGTTTGGACGAGATCGGCGACACGAACGCTTTGCATCCTCCCATCTCTCTGAGTGCCCGCCGGTACCTGTCCATGGACACGAAGATCTGCTTGTAGGCCTCGAAAGGGTTATATTCGCACGCTAGCAGGATGTTGGCCGGCTCGATCTGAAACTCGTCAAACAAGATGGCGCGGTGTTCATCGATGATCTCGTCACCGCGCCGCGGCGCGCGCGAGGGAAACGGAATTACCGGGCATATCTCGTCGGGATCGATGAAATCGCGGATCAGGTCGAGCCGCGCCTGCTGACGTTCTCCCAAGACCGGAAACCACACGCGAGGCCAGTTTTCGGTCGTCTGCGACGTGAGTTGTCCAGAAAAACCTACGACCAAGGTTACCTGATCCTGCAAGGTGCCTTGGGCAGCGTCATTGTCGGCTGAAACGCTTTCCGCTGTGGTCACGTGGAGGTTCACGCTTTTTCCGCCGGCGCGCGCAACGCCATCGAGCTTGGCTAGCAGAACGGCGACGGTTGTCATTGCCACAAGACGGGGCATTGCACTGATATCGACGACAACATCGTCGAAGACAAGGCAATCGCCAGCCGCCTCGAGCGCGGCCTTGGTGTTGCGTGATGTTGCGGTCTCGCCCGCGGTGCCCCCGATCGCGATATCGATGGGCGTTATCGCGGCCGCGCCGAACAGAGCGACCAGCCCATTGTAGTTTGCTTGGGTCAAAGCCGATCGTTTCGCGCTGTCGTTGAGGCCATTGTCATAGGCGAGCAACCAAACCGCCACGTTCGCCCCGACACCCTTGAGCCGCGTCGCAGTTTCGAGAGCGCGCACGTCGAACCCGCGTCCCAGGACCAGCAGTATCCGCCGGTCCCGCTTCGCGAGGTGAGCACGCCAAAACCCGTCAAACTCAGCATCACGCGTTAGCGAGTAAGGGTCCCAGCGCATAACCGCCTTATCGTCAGACAAGGGTCGCCTCCTTGACCAGTGTCTCGGCTTTGGCACCCTTCTCCTGCCAATGCATCAAATCCTTGAGTGACTTGGCGCGCCAGCCGCCATAGCCCAGCGGAAGTCCGAACTGAACGCAAAGCAGGCGATTGAGATAGAAGACGACGAGCGATTTCCCGTTGTTCTGATGATCGAGCTTTGGGACCAGCAAATTGTGCGCGACCAGCGACGTCAAGACGTTGCGAAGCGGAATCAAGTGGCGGACATCGTCATCCGGGCTATCGATCAGCAAGGCGCGGTCCTGCATGGTGATCGCAATTCCAGTAACACCGGGGGCATAGGGCGCATTCTCCCTAAAGGTCTGCTGACGACAATATTCCCCGATCGCCTCAAGCAGGCGCCGGGCCTCATAGCCCCGCGGCAAGCGACGGACCAAACCCTCCCAGCGCGTCGCGGCCACCTTGCGTATCAAGGCGTCCTGTCGCTCTGGCGATAGCGGCATCGGTTGCTCGCGGCGGAATCGGATCTTCGCCAGGATTTCCTCGAACAGCTCGCCCGCCACCTCGAGATATTGGTCCACGTTCGACGATGAGACGGCGCTGAGCACGTCCTTGCCGAAATAGATGGGCGCTTCCACTTCAGTGCGGAGAAAATGTTCGGCGGCGCGCTCCGTCGCGCTGCTTCCACGTTTTTCGAGCTCCTGGGAGGCCAGCGCGTCGAAATCAAAGGACGATTGCGCGCGCCGCTGATCGCGGGCAACCAATATCTGCGTCGTGCGCCAATGCAGGGCACGATCGAGCGCCGAGCCGGAGCGGCCACGCCCCTCGTCCAGCCAATTATCGTACCTGTTGCCGTTGCCATTCGCGTCGCCGATCAGGCGTTCGATCTTCACGCTCGCCTCATCGAAACGCTCGGACCAGGCTGTCAGGTCGTCATGCTCTTCAATGAGCGTAAAGAAATTCCGGTTCTCGAACCCGTCCGCCTTGGCGGCGCGCAGATTGGCAATGGATTCGACGAAGCGGCCGAACACCTTCGCCTTGGAGCCGCTCCAGCGACGCTCGAGTTGGATGATGCCCTCATAGTCGCGGTCCTTCAGCGCCCCTTCCGAAAGCAGGTCGCGGTGGGTGAGCGCCTCAAGGCGTTCGGCAATCCAGACACCACATTGCTCACGAGCGGCCGTCACAAATTCGATCAAGCTGGTGCGTTGGCCGGGCGCAAGTGTCTGCAGCTCGTCGAGCAGCAGAACCCGTTTCACCTCCACCGGACCTTTGGGATCCCGGATGCGGACATGGGCGAACCATTTAAGGCCGTCGAGCCGCGCGTGCCCGCCCTTGACCGCCGGCGTAACGCCAAGATCATCCATCCGCTCGTAGAAGCCCCGTTCGATGTCTGACGCCCATTCGAACAGGTGGCGGCCATTGGCACTGGCGGGGATGGTTGCTCCCGATTCCGGCGCCCAATCAAAATGGATCTTGTCGAGGTCTTCGGGATAAGCCCGGCCCGCGCGATCTAGGACGGCGCGCAGCGTTGCGATGACGATGCGCGAGTTGACCAATTCGCGAAAGAGCGCGTTGGCGCGGTCGAATCCGGCCATTTCTCTATATTCACTGGTGAACACGACCATGGTTCCCAAGAGGTCCGGACCCGATGACACCAGAGCACCGACGTCGCGAAGCGCGTCGCGCGTCTCCTTCACCTGCTGGTCTGTATCGGCAAGCTGATCGGTTAGCCGGAGGGGTCGAGGGGTCAGGAGGCGGAGAAAACTGGTCTTGCCGCCACCAGGCGCGCTGCGGAGGAAGACAAGCCCCCCCCACGGATCGGCGACTTTCTCCATGAGGTCGAGCGCCCCCGCCCCAAACAGCTGCACGAATTCCTCATCGCTGACGGACCGCTGGGAAGCGCGGATGCGAAACGGGTTTCTCATCCTATTGCAGCTTCCGGTGGCGGTCGACCCGGGGGAAGAGCCCCCGTACGTTCGTCTCGTCGGGCGCCCAGATCAGGAAGATCGAGTTGTTCGGGGTGTTGTGGCCCAGCACAACGGGAAGACGGCCTTCCGCATACCCCAGGCGCTTCGACTTTTTACCGACCGCCGCATGCTGATCGTCCACATCGTGATCGAAATAGCGTTCCTGGCTTGCGAGCGCCAGAATGGGCGCATCTCCAACATCGTCGAGACGGACCTCGGCACCAAGCCGGTGCACGACGTCGAAGAGGATCGAGCCCTTCGAGAATGTCAGGCTCTCCAGCAGCTCCCTAGTGTGCACGATGGCCTGTTCCGACGCGACATACACGACGATAACGAGCGTTACGCCGGCAATCGCGATCGCGGATCCCAGCCCGTCGGCGGCGTCGAGCATGGCGACGATCTTCGGGATCTTGCCATCCCACACGTCGTCGTCATCCCGGCGGATAGCGCTTGTCCCGCTGGCGGAAAAATCGTCGAGCAGCACGACATGTTCGAAGCGCGCTTCCTCGTCCGTCGGGTCCCTATCGAGAATCTGACGGAGCGCCGACTTCAGTTTCTTGACCATGTCGCCGGTCTTGCCTTCGGAAACGTCATAGGCGTGGAAGACCTGCTCGTTAGACATATCCTGCGGATTGGCGCGCCTGAACCAGTCCGTCCTCGCGCCGTCGCTCATCCCCAGCACCAGCGTTCGGCGCAAGCGCATTCGATACTCTCGTGTCGCTAAAATCGCTTTGATATGATCCGGATCCACGCCGAGTTCGGCTGCCGTGGCGGCGATGAGCAGCGGCCTGATGATCGTCGGAAAACTGAGTTCGACGAGATGGTTCATCTCGTCCATTGAGATGAAGATCAGCCGGTTGCACACGAAATCATAGGCTGTCCGGCGTTCGTTGCCCGGGTCGAATTGCGCCAGCCACAGCGCAAGGCTCTCAATGAAGCGGCGGCCGGGCGAGAATTGCTGATACTCGTCATATTTATAGCTGGCGAAGCTCTCGAGGCGCGCACGCTGCATCGCCTTTTCCGCATCCGTCCAGCCCATGATCTTCGCGAGAAGATTCTCGGCCAGATCCTTCTTCACGCACCAGCCTCCCCACGCACTTGTCTGCCGGCGCCACCTACCGGCCGTTCGGACCCGCTCTATCCTCCGTGATGCTTGCGCGCCGCAAGTACCAGCGGCACGTTGGCACGTTGGACAGCCGATTACATCCGGTAATCGCCGGTCGACGCATTGCAGGCACGGACGCCGCCATTTAAATTGATCCGTTTTGGCGGCATCACGCCGTGCCCGGCGGTCTGTTGCCCTATCCGCGCCGCACCTCAGCGACCGCTTCCAGCACGCGTGCAAGTCGATCAGCGCCCTGCGGCGTCCGGTCCCAGACCTTGCGGACAGACTTTTCCAGGCGGGCCCACGCTGCGTCGGTGCGGATTTCCGCTGCCGACATCGCGTCCGGCTGAGACGGACCACGCACGCCAGGCGATGCGGGGGGCGCCGTGATTGGAACTTTCAGCGCCATGCAGATTCGCACGACACTGTCGCTGATGGTGCGAAAATCGCCGCGGCAAATTCGGGACACTTGGCTTGGGTCCACTTTCGCCAAGTCCGCCAAGGCCGCGTTGGTCATGCGCGAGCGCTTCCGGGCCTGCCGGATTCTCCGCTCCAAATCAGTCCTTTCCTTGCGAGTCGGCTTCATGCTAATTTGCATGCTATTTAATGTGCATATTTGCAACAGGAGGCTGAAAATGAGCGACGGCGAGATCCGGTTCTATCGGGCAAGCGAGAAACCGTATGGCGCGTTTAGCAACCTGTACCGGCGTGAGATCGAGTTTGAGGGCGATGTCTATTCGACGAGCGAGCACGCCTATCAGGCTGGCAAGGCCCGCAAGCCCGAGGTGAAAGCCTGGCTGATGGCAGCGCCCTCACCGGCGTTGCTCGCCATGGCAGCACACGGCCTCTATTATTGGGATGTCGCGCCAGGCTGGTCTCAGAGCAAGTTCGATCGCATGCGTGGCGTGCTGTGCGCGAAATTCACGCAGCACGCCGACTTGCGTGACTTGCTAATGTCCACGCAATCGGCACGTCTTGTTGAAACAGCCACCGTCGACAACGAGGTCAACCGCCTCTGGGGTGAGGTCAATGGCCAGGGTCGGAATATGCTGGGCGAGTTGCTGATGGAGCTTCGCGATCAGCTGCGCGGTGAATCCTGCGAGATCGGTGCAACCCGCAAGGCGGCCTGAACGGGACGCTTTTTAGGTCTTGCCGCTGAGCACTGACCGCGCATATGCCGCGCCGCGTTGGCGGAAGAGGCCTCGTGCGCCGACATAAGCGCAATTCTCCGCCGCGAGACGCTGCCCAGCCTCGATGCCGGGCACCAGCATGTCGAGATTAAGGGCGCTCTGGCGCGAAGAGCGATGGGCCAGCAACCAATCAATCAGGCCCACGCTCACCATGTCGCCTGACCCACAGGTATCGCGCACTTCGGGTGCCGGATAGGAATGGCACCAATGCCGATTGCTTCCCATGCGAAGCTCCAGTCCGGCTTCACCATAGGTGACGATCGAAATCGCCGTACCGGGAACGCCTTCATCCATGAACCCGTCGAGGCGGTCAGAGGAAAACTTCAGCACGGTAGTCACCGCGACGGCACGCCGAAACAGATCGGCGCGCTTTACCTCGGATGGTTCGAAATAGACGATGGCCCCTGCTCCGGCGGCGGTTTCCATCGCCTCCACGATCGCGTCCGACAAACGGTCGGTGTAAAAGATCGCACAGTTCATCAGCATCGGCCGGGCGTGCTCAACATCCTCCCATTCGATCGGCTCGTAACGGGGCAGTTCCTCGTTCGTCTCGGGGCAGGTGAAGGCGAAGAAATGACTCCCCGACACGGTATCGAGGTGCTGCGCCAATACCGGTGACCGGCGGTCGCTGCGACGCCGTATGAATCTTGTCTCCGCGCCGGCGCCCTTGAACTCGCCCACGAGCCGGTTGCCGACTTCATCCAGACCGAGATTGAGGACCGGCGCAACGCAGCGGCTCAGCATGGCAAGGGACAGCAGGACGTTCCCGCACGACCCGCCCAGTTCCTCCGACGCGACGGCGCGCAGATCGGCATAGATGCGGTCCAGCACCGTGAAACCGGTTCCGACAACGTCGACCATTTCCGTTGCCATCGTCAAAGGGCTCCGCGAATCATTTATGTTCTCATTATGTACCAATTATGTTCTCACCCGTCGAGCTTATGCGGTCGATGTCGAAGGTGCCATGCGAATCGTCGACTCGCATCGCCTGCAGCATCGTCGATACTGCCGCCGGCCCCGTCAGCGCATCTCCGAAGAACGTCCAGCATCCGCTAAGGCTCCCACATACACTGTCCACGCTGATGCCATAAGCGCCCGAAAGAAGCTCATGGTCGTTGCCGAGCGGTGAACCGCTGTCACCGATTCCGAGCACCTTTGCAGAAGGATCGCCAGCCCGCGCCACCACCGCTTTTACGACCGCAAGCTTGGAGCTGCGCCGCGGCACCAGGTCGAAACTGTGATGAGAGCGCAGCACCTTGATGCGCCCGTCGCCTACCGCGGGACAGCCTCGAATCCGTTCCGCAAATCGGGCCGGCTCCGCGAGATGCGCCTGGTTAAGGGCAATTTGCACCCGGCCTCTTTTCACAGAGCTGCCAGCGGACAAAAGGCCCTCGGCTTCGATCCAGTCGGCAACTTCCAGAATATCTGCATCCTGTTGCGGCTGGTCCTCATCGATGTTCACATCAAGCATCCTGACGTGTCCGCCGTTATAATATCCCACGGTGACTAAGGCGTGAACGCGTTCCGGCAATGCTACGCGCAACATGTCACCGACCGACCCCCCGCGCCCCGTTGCAATACCGAGGATCATGCCACTATCGACAAGTCTTACAAGCTCCTCGATCAGCAGGGGATCGGGCATTTCGAGCCGAGCCTGGGTGGTGACGATCGTACCATCATAGTCGAGCACGATCCCACGGAACCGCGCCTCTCTCAGCCTCTCAATGCGGTCTCGCGCCGTCATACACACACACGCGCCCTCATCATCGAGGGGGTCGTGCGCCTCCCGCGCCGTCAGCTTGTGCCGCGCAGCCCCTGACAGTTCCATCGACAGCTGATAAAGGCTCGCGTCGTCGTAGATTGTTTTTGCGAACTCACCGCGCCCCGGTTTTCCTGGATCGATACCAGCTGCATCGCCCAGCAAGCGGACGATATGAAGGCCTTGCAACACGCCCACCGCGCACCGGAATCTCCCGGCTGCTCCAAAGTCGACCTCCCCGGTACGCAATCCGGTCGGCAACGCATCGGCAATAGGACGCCACACCGCACGGCTTTCCGCGGCTGGCAGCGCGAGGGTGAACATTTGGTCCGGATATTTGGCTGCCCATACGTGGCGACCATGCGCGAAGTTGCGGAAGTCGGAGCGTTGAACAGGCGCGATTCCGGTTTCCCAGAGGGACGTCTCGACCAGTACGGCTATTGTTCTGACGCGTGGATCGCATAAGAGCAACAACGTATCCCCGGTCTTGAAACCTAGTGTGGCGTTGGCCGCGATCGAATCGGGTGCGAATAGCTCGCGCGCCGCCTGGGCGAAGGCATCTGCGAGTGAATTGCCAGACGGCCGCTCGCAGAGCGCATCGCAAGCCAGCAACAGCGCTGTGATCATTGCCGTCATCGAATGAGTGGCGAGGAAACCGTCCTTTGGATCGGCCACGGGAAGAACATAAAGATAGCTTTTCGCGCTCCCCGCCGCAGCGACGGCGGTTGCCCCTGACCGCGATACGGTGACAAGCCGAACAGCCGCAGCGCCAGACTGAGTCGCAGTGCGGTACGCGGCGGCGACATCGGGGTTGTCGGCGCCTGCGCTGAACAGCCAAATCTCACAGCCGCGACAGCTCTCTCCTGACAAAACGAGTTCCATCGGCGTCATCACGACGGTGCGTTCGAAACCAAGCGTGGCACGACACCTCGCAAGAAATTCAACTGCAACCGCGGAGCCGCCTGAGCCGACTCCGATCACGGTACGATCACGGCCTTCTTGGAGAGCATGTGCCAATTCTTCATTGCCGCAGCCACTCACTAGCGAGATTGTCTCGTGAAGACGCGATAGCTTATCAGAGAAAATGGTCATCTGCGGACCGTAGCTCGCGATGGATCGAACCGCGACCGATTCCAATCAAGGTCCGTTTCCTTCCATCCTGTGGCTCTTAAACATCCGTCTTCATGACGATGTTCAACGTTGATCGTCCTGGCGTACCTTTCGGCTACGCCGTTACCGCTTCGCAAGGAGCGCCAGCGCCACATCGCCTTAGCCGCCATGCCCGTTCGGCTGAACCAACGTCCGGAAATGCCCCGTGAGCGCCCGAAAGCGGCCGGGCCGGTTTCCACCAATTGTGTCAATCGCCGCCACGTGAACGAATGTCGGCTATGGGGAGTCGCTTCGAGGTGGTTGGATGGCCGAGATGGCGGCGTGGCGGCCAAGCAGGAAGTGCTTTGGATCCTCCATCAAAGGGCGTCACTTGGAACGAGAGACAAAGGGAACAATCTTCCCCAGCCCCCGCTTCTGCGCCGCATCTGCGCGCTCCTGCACGGCCTCTTCGCCATTGAAATATCGCAAAGCGCCGTCGCTGATCGGCGAAACGAAGGCAGCCGCAACCTGCTCTGCCGCCATCATCATCTCTCGATGGACACGTTTGTATTTTGCAGACT
>JBDTLS010000101.1:0-9617 GCA_039934655.1 Sphingobium sp. | reverse complement strand
CCGCCGGTCGTCGCCACGAAGGCCGCGAGAGGCGCGGCTCAGGACACGGAGACCAACATGGCAAGCGCCCACGATCTTCCCTTTGAAGACAACATTCCCGAACTCGGATCAACCGCCTATCTCCTCCAGGAAATGCAGCTCTACGGCTATCGGCCCTTCGAAGACGAACCCGATGGCAGGCCGCTTCCCGACGCCCGGCTTGCCGGCGGCGCGGTTGCCGACATGTTCGATGGCCTGGTCTCGGCTTTGATCGACACCCGCATTGAACCCGATCTCGAAGACCTGCTCTGGAACGTGGTCAACATCTTCCACCGCGCCGGCGAACGGGTCGAACGCGATCTCGACGACAATGAACAGGCGCAAAAACGCCTTCAGCGCGAACAGGATGGCAGCGAGGTGCGCTCGGTCGAACTTGAGCGCCAGATCGCCGAAGGCATCTCACTCATCGAACGCCGCGACACGATGGAATTTTTCCGCGAAGCCGCCGCCGATCAATTCCGCATTCACGCACGCAAGGCCTGGACGCCCCGCACAGGATCCCGCGTCAACCGCAAGGCCATGACCTCAGCCATCATCGACAGCCGCGACTTTCTCGACAAACGCGCCAGAGAAAATGCACGCGTGCTATTGCCCGAAGGCACCCGAATCGCCTTCACCGGTGGCCCGGACTGCAATGATCACTCGGCGATCTGGGACGTCCTCGACCGGGTTCATGGGCGTCATGCCGACATGGTACTGCTGCATGGAGCAACGCCCACCGGTGCCGAACGCGCCGCCGCTTGCTGGGCCGACACGCGCCGAGTTCCACAAGTCGCCTTCCGGCCTGACTGGAACCGGCACAAAAAGGCTGCTCCATTCAAGCGCAACGACCGGATGCTCGAAGCCCTACCAGTAGGTCTGGTCGTATTTCCGGGGACCGGCATCCAGGACAATCTTGCCGACAAAGCGCGGAAAATGGGCATTCCGCTCTGGGACTTCCGGGAGAAGCGGTGAGACCGTTAGGTTCGTCCAATCTGGCTTAGAATGTCAGATTTCAGATTCAGGAAATGAGGTGGCTCCTTTCACATGTGCGAACTGCAAAGTTGGCTGCAGAAAAGTTTAGTTCATTCCGCGACGGGCGTGTGAACGGCCGGTTGCACTCGAACCGGCAATTCGCCTGCGGTCACGCCACTGGGCAGCATGCGGCAACTTCAGTCGTGTCATGGACTATCAGATGGCCCTAAAGCTGCCGTTCGTTTACACGAATCCGCTGGCGGGTTTGTGCGGGTATGGTGAAGGGGGGGCTTGTTCAGTGTGGGGGAGTCGAACGAGGGTCGGGTGCGTGACGGCATGACGGTGACGATGAGGGATCGGTTCCCGCGCGCTAGCGCGGCCTATCCCGACCTGATGCCTTGGGGCGGCCCATTCGACTGGGCGGATCCTGCCTCGAAGGCGATGGCGTTCGTGCTCATCCAGCTTCAGAACCGGTTCGCCTTAGAGGGACAGCGGGAGTTCCTCGACTACTGCGGCGCAGTCGGCGACGACATCGGCGCGATGGTTGAAGACCGGGTCGTCGGATACGAGCCCGACACCGTCGACGAGTATCGCCTGCTCTTCGCCCTGAAGCCGATGGAGCTCTGCTTGGTCTGGGGACTGAACGGCCAGTGCCACGGCTGGGCGATGTGGTCGATGGCCCGCAACGTCGACCGTGACGACCGCGTCTTCAACATTACCTACTCATTCTTCGCACCGGATTCGCAGACCGCACCCGAGTTCAGGAATCTGGCGATCGCCAACCTGCCGCGCTGGACCGCAGCCTTCTTCATTTTGGCGCGAAAGTTCGGTGGTGTCGACGATGTCGCGCGACGTATCGCGCCGATGTGCTGGGATCTGTCGGAGAAGATGTTCCGGGCGCGAGTCGACGTGGGGCAGTGCCTGGAGGCGCTGACGTCCCTGACGAATTGGGCAAGCAACGCAGAAGAGCCGCAGGCGGAGGCATGGGTGAAGTATCTGCTTGGACTTTGGTCCGGCGAATTGCCCGACGCTAACCGCGCTCAGATCGGCATCGTCATGATGAGCCCGGCGCACCGTTTCACGGGCCGCGACCCCCAAGAGTGGGCCGACGAGATGCTCGGAAGTTGGTCGCACATACTGATCGAGCACATGGAGTTGCAGATCCTAGCGGCTTCTCTGAGGACAATCGAGGATTGGCGGGAGAGACGTGATCGCATTCTGTCCTCGGCGGTCGAACTGGCGCGCTCCTACCGCGAGCAGTCGGGCGACGACGAGACGGTCGCGCTGCAGGCTCTCGAGAGTCGGGTCTCTATTATCCACCCGCTGATCTGGTTCCTCACCGAGCGCGGGGAGGTCGACGACGTGCTCGACGTCCTCGGTGCTTGGTATGTGAAGGAAGGCGAGCGAACCTGCGACGGCGACGTCCTATTCGTCGCGTCCGGCCACATGAACGGCGTCGTCTACCTCTGGCCCGGTGGCCGGCTAGCGTTGCCGCGCGGAGAAGGTTCTTCCACCTTCGACGCGGTTCTGGCGGCATCCTCGCTCGCGCAGCGCGAATACCACCGCGCCACCGCGGTCGGCGACGACATGCCCGAGATCGACTTCCGCCGGATGGGGCAACCCGACGAGACGGCTGGCCCGGGCTTTGAGGCCGCGGCGCGCGCTCACTTCGTACCGGCACGCCTAGCCGCGGCGCTTCCGGAGGGTCGGTTGATCCGTTCGGTGGTCACCGTCCCGTCGCTACCCGCCCCGGTCCTCGCGTTGCTCGCGACCGAGGGGGGCATCGTCGCGGCTGAGGAGGTAAGCCTCCGCCAGTCACTTCCTGTCCGACGCATCGGTCGCGTGGCAGTCTGGCAGGGCGGGACGATGCACGAGGGTTTCGAGGTGGAAGCGCTTGAGCGCGTCGCCGCCCTCTCCGGATGGACAATCGACGTCCAAAGCGGCAACGTTGCCGCCTTCGAGCGCTTCTACGCCGATCTGGCTCCGGACCTGCTGTGGGTTATCGGCCATGGCGAGCATTCCCCGCACCGTATCGAGGGTTCGGGCCTGATGATCGGCGAGGAGCTCGTTACGGCGGAAAGGCTGCGCGGGCTGGTGCCGGCGGGTGAGGGTCGGCGACTGCTGGTGCTCAACGTCTGCAGCGGCGCAACGACACAGGTGCGGGGCGTAATGGCGCGCATTGGGATCGGTCAGGAGCTGACGGGTCTTGGGCAACAGGTGGCGGCGCATTTATGGCCGGTGGGTATGTATGCCGGGCTGGCGTTTGGTGCGAAATTCGCGCTGGAGCTGTCTGCGGCACCCGCCCCGGAGGCCTATGCGCGAACGGTCGCCGGGATGCGTGATCCCGCGGCGCTCCGGGCCGATCTCATCACCCGGCTTGGATCCGGGCTAGCGATCCACGAACGGCTTGTGCATCAGGACGCCCAGATTAGTAACGTGATGGCATGGGGCGCACCGGTGCTGCTGACATGAACGCCGTCCGGATCCGCGGAAGTGAGATGGCAGGCATGCCTACTGCACCCCTTAGGAGCACCTGCAAAGTCCCAGATTTTACTTTTCGGGTGAGCCGAAAGCCGACTGCGTTGACGACAGCTTATGGGAAACTTTTCGGCGGCGGAGCGCCTGACTGTCGGGCGCAAGACAGCCAAAACTTCAACTGTCCAGCAACCGCTTCTCATAGACAGTACTGATCGCACTCCCATCCCAGACATAGCAGAGATGCCGTTCCTGCCGACAGTTCGACAACAGCCGGGGCCGGAACACAGCGGCACATTCGCCGCCCGGATTGCGGACGCTTGCGTAGACAATCCCGTCCGACCCTGCATCGCGCAAGGTACGCGCGGTTTCCTGCGACACGGCATAGCTGCTCGGATGGTACAGAGCCGATAGCGCCTCTCGTTGCCCACGGATGTCGTGCAGGCTCGCGTCGAGCTCGGCGGCATAGACCCGCATGTCGAGTTCCTGCGCCGGTTCATCGGTAGCCTCAAGGAAGTGCGTGCGATGATAGCAAGTCTCGGCGATTGCGGTTGCCAGTGTCAGTCCGGCATAGAAGACGCCGTAGCTGCCGTCGGTGAAGCGGTCGCCGACGGGATTGAGGTGAGTGAATGCCGCCATGATCGGCGAGGAGCCTGGGCCTGATACGCGGTCCTCGGGCGGGACGAGCGACAGCTCGCCTGCCTCATCGCGCAGCCGGTCATTGGTCATCGCTTCGATGGCATAGACCGCTTCCAGATCGGCAGGATCGGCAACCGCCTCGAACAACGAGATCGGCGGAAATCGGCTCGGGATGATGCGGTAGCACGGCGTCCAGCGGACGTCTGACGTGGGAATATCCACGGCTCAGCCGCGCTGCCCATCGACATATTGGCGCACGACATAGAGGTCGGCGACATTGCCCGACATCATCCGTTGGAGCGCCGAGTTGCCGCCGAAGATTTGCGCCATGTTTGGCTTGCGCACCCACTCATCGGCCGTCTTGGGCAGCAGGATCTGCAGACCTTTGTAGATGCCCATGACATAGGAAATCCGCTCCAGCGCATCCTTGGGCAGCGCCGCGACCACGCCGCGCTTCCATGACTGGTAGGTCGACCGGCTCTCCAGACCGAGCAAGCGCATCTGCTCCTGCTCTTTGAGGCCCCAGGCATCGGCAATGCGGAAGAACGTCCGCAGGGCTGGCCCCGTCAAATCCTTGCGGTCGAGACTCTTGGCAAGTCCCTTTGCAGGCGCTTTGGCGGCAGCTTGGATACCCATGTCGGCACGTCCTTTCATGGCTTCATATGATCATATTCTGCACAAATGTCAATCTGGAGACGGATATTGAACAATTCTATCGGTGGATTGCGGAAAGTTGCGCACGCCATGACCCGTCCGCCTATCAAGGCGACGGTGCTCGGGTTTCCGACACTGGCAGGGTGTGATGGATGATTGCTGCTGTGCTCCAGGAAGTAGTGCGACGGCTCGAAGCTTCGGACACTTGATCAACGACGTAAACGATGGCCAATGGCTGTCGGTCTCCGGTGGCACAAGAACCACCCCTCCTTGTCGCCTGTCTGCGGGTCTCGTCTCGCCTAATGCCGTCAACCCCGTGCGGGGTTCGCCCTTCGCTGGCGCTGCGGTGACGGCGGCTAACGGCCCCTTCTTTGGGCGCCATCGGGGATGGTCCCCGACCACCTTTAGGAGAAACGACATGGCTACCATCGCAAACCTCACCGTGAAGTCCGACGACAGCTTCGAAGGCAACCTCGCAACACTGACCGTTTCCGCGCCGATCGCGATCATCCCCAACAACCGCAAGACCAAAGACAGCGAACCCGATTACCGCATCGTCAGCCGCAAGAACGGCTTTGAACTGGGGGCAGGATGGAAGCGCTTTTCGCAAAACACCGGCGCCGAATATGTCTCGGTCTCGCTCTCCGCTCCTGAATTCGGCACGATTTACGGCAACATCGCCAACGCGCCGGGCGATGATCCTTCGAAGAAGGTCATCATCTGGAACCCGCCGAGCTAAGGGGCAAGCACCGGCCCCGCCTTCGGGCGGGGCCGAACTAACGCCAGTGCAAGAAAGCAGCATGTGCGACGCCACACGCATTGCCTGGAAGTAATGGGCGATGCAGATCGAATGGCCACTGTCACGGCGTCTGCATCGACATGTAGGTCTCGCGCGAATTGGACGAGCTTGTCGGCTTGCGCGCGCTTGGCACCGATCACCTCGCTAGCCAGATGTATGGCCGCGGATTTACCTCGCATCTCACATGCGCGATAAATCCGAAATCTGGAGCGCGCCGAGCTGGGGCGTCGGCCCCGCCTCCGGGCGGAACCACTTCTGCTTGGTCCCACTGCATGTCCGAAATACGTATACATTTTTCGGACAGCGCATTGGAAACGCCTCTTGCCGGCCTACCGCCGGATATTGCGGAGAGTAGTCACCTCCTCCGGATGGCGATCAAGAATCTCAATCAAGCCAACCGCGGCTTCGCTGGGCTGCATTGTACCACGCTCATACTTTTGGAATGCCCGGCGCCCACCGCCAATGATACGGCCAGCTTCCTCCTGGGTCAGACCCAGCTTCTTACGAACGGCCTTGATCCGCGCCGCATAGGCCGCGCGCAGTTCGCGGTAAGCGCATTCTACTGCTTGCAAATCTTCGCCGGAGTGGATCGAATCGCTATCGTCCTCCGGATACCAACCGGCGACACCCACAACTTGTGCCAACGATCCCACGCAAACCGTTTGTGCACGGACGTCGCGGCGCAGGAGTTTGCCGGTATCAGGGTGGATTCGTGTTTGGGTCACGCGCGACGAATACACCTTAAAGGTTTATTTTGGCCAGGGGATTCCGAGGTGCTCTGGTGCTTCATTTTAGCAAGCGTGGCTTGAAGGCTGCGGAACGGTGATAAAGGGTCGGTTGCTGCCGGACGCTCGTGGGACAATGGAGCCATTCGCAAAGGCTACGTCGAACGACAGGTTTTGCCGTGAGCCATCATTCCGAATCAATCCTAGCCGTGTCGTGGTATACGCAGGAATAGTAATCTGCTTCATTGGCAGAGAAGGCAAAAAGCCCGCTTTCATGCTGCGCTTCGCCCGCCGTTCAGCTGGCATCGTGAGGCGAGCAAATAAGGGAAGAATCCGCGGTACATGAGCGAACCTGAAGACGAATCCGATCCGCTGACGAACCAGGACGAACCGCAGTCGGAAAGAGACGTCGACGAAAGCCTGCCCGCTCAGGACATCGTCAGGATAGGTTCTGTGGTGAAAGCGCTGGGTCCCCAGCAGAGCAAGTTCGATGCAATCGCGAGGGTGACCCAGGCGGGCGCCCTTGCCAAGCTGAGCACCGGCGCCCAGATGTTGGCCGTGTCAGACAAGGTCTCTGCGCTCACCAACATCGGCGCGACGAGCAGGCTTGCCCGGATGCTGGACGAGACAAACTGGCATTCACGCCATCTGCAGGACATGACCAGCACCGCGCGCCTGCTCGCGCAGAGCGGTATACTCGCGGAAAATTCAAAACTGGCGGCCCTCGCGAGCGGCTATCCAGGCAGCACGCTGCCGAACTGGGCGATCCTTCAGGACCATTCGAATATCGGTCAGTTGATGCGCTCGCAGCGCTGGGCGGATCATTTCTCGGCCGACTCCTTAGGCTATGCAACGGGCCGCGCCAGCATGTTCGCAACCGGCGGGCTTGTTAGCGAGCAGCTTCGGCTCGTGGCGGAACGCGCAGCCGGCATAAGGGTCAGCGCTGGCATAGGCGCGCTGCAGGTCTCGCCAGGGGTCGAGGCGATGCTGGCCCGCAATGTCCGTATCGGCGAAACACTCTCCAAACTTTCGGTTTTCGCTGGCGCCATCGATACGATCGGCGCTTTCAGTCCGGTGAGCAGCGCAGCCGTAGGTTCGCTGCTTGGCGAATGGCAGACCCGACCTGACCTACCCGAAGAATTCTGGCACCGCCGTTCGGTCCGTCAGCGTTACTATGAGGAAGCGGAGGTCGACCGCGGCCTCATCGACACCCGCAACGCCGAGATCGTCGAGGTTCTCGTTGAGAGCGGACTTGTCGAGGGCCAGGTTCGCGGAAAGCGCGTCACCGCCGTGATTGAGGCCGGCCCGCTGAGCGTCGAGGTGTCGGCCTCGCGCACGCGCATCGGAACCTATCGGGCGATCACCGGCTTTGAAATCGCGATGCGCGGCCTCGTCAGGCGAGTGCTCGTGCAAGCCCAGATTGACGCTGGCGAAAACCCGGACGCATGGTTCAAACAGCGCGTTCCCGGCGATACCTTACAGCGAGCAAAAGAGCGCAAGGCAGATGCCGAACGCGCTGGCGAACAGACTGCCGATCTCATAGCGTTTGTCGACTTGGGTGATCTGATCCCAATCGTGACGCTTAAAAAGAACTGGCCTGTATTCCAGCCGATCTTCGGCAACGCCGAGGATTTCCGGGTGGACATGCGCCGCCTGAACGCGATCCGTAGGCCCGCAATGCACTCCCGTTCGATCGATCCTGTCCAGTTCACAGAGATGGTCATCGTCATCGACCGCATCAGCTCTATGATAAGGGGCAGCTTTGGCTGGATGGCTGAGTGGGACGAAGAGGACTGACGGTGAGCCCGCGCGCCTGCCGCCGGATGAGATCGAGGACTTCACGGTTTAGGCGACCGCCCCTTTGCGAGCCCTCTCGCGCTGGCGGACGCCCTTGACGAAATCGGCGCCGACCCTCTCGTCGGCACCAAGATTGAGCGAGCAGTTGACCAACGCGGCGAAGCTTGCGTCGCTCAGCTGGAAATCAAGCGGAAGCGGAATCGGGAGAAGGTCAGGCATTCGGCAATTTTTCAAGACGCTTCGCACCAAGTTCGAGCAACCGGGCGATTTCGTCGGATGTCCGCTGAACCGCAAGCTTGAGCGCGTCGTCAATGTGGATGTAATCCTGCGTCACATTCTGCGAGGCATGGCCCAACATGGCGCGGATCGTCAGTTCCGAGAACCCGAGTTCGCCAGCCATACTGCCGAATGTGTGCCGCAATGTATGAGGCGTAACGCCTTTCAGCTCGACGAGCTGACAGACACGTTGGAGGACCGAACCGACGGCGGTAAACGGTCCGTCTGATGACATGGACGGGAACACATAAGGGCTTCCCGCCACCTCTGGTTGCGCCATCACAACTTTGGCGGCTTCCGGCCCCAACGCGCGGATCTGCGCATCGCTTTTCGTGTCAGGGAAGGCCACGTAAAGGCCATGTGCATTGACCCAGGCGCGCTGCATCGCCTGCGCTTCCTCTCGCCGGTAGCCAGTAAGAATAAGGGTGCGGATGACCGCAAGGCCTGTCGGACTATCTCCTCTGCGTTCGGCGTAGGCTAAGCCCTTGCCAAGCATTTCGATCTCTTTCGAGCTCAGCCGCCGGGTCCGCTTCTGGGTCGCAAGCTTTTTCGCGCCCTTGGTAGGATGCTGATCAATCAGGCCCTTGTGCTTGGCGTGGCCAAGGATGGCCTGCAATGTGCCGACGCAGCGGCCTGCTACGCCGGGGCCACCGGTTGCTTTCCCACCGCGACCGCCAGATCGCAGCTTCGCGGTTTTGCCATGCAGAACATCGGTCTGCATCTTCTCGACATCGGCAATAGTCAGGTGCCTCGCTTTGCGGTTACCGAGCAACGGCTTGATGTGCGTCTCAATGCGGCTCTCATCCATGTTCAGGGAAGACGTCTTGATCGGGCGGTTCCTGCGGCCAAGCAGATTTCCTTCGCGAGCCTCCTTTAGATACCAGTCGCACATCGCCGTGACCGTCATCTCTGCGCGCGCCGCGATCACCTCTTCTGCAGGGTCCAGGCCCGCCGCAACTTCACCCAGTTTGATCTTGGCCAGATCGCGGGCCTGCTCGACGGTGATCAGGCCAAAACGCCCGATCTTGACCCGGCGGATACGCCCTTCCTGGTTCACATATTGGATGACGAACGACTTCACGCCGCTCGCTCCAACCCTAATTCCGAACCCTTTGATCTCGGTGTCCCAAAGGAAGTTCTGTCCGGATGCCGGAATCGATAAAGCGTCGATATTCCGCTTGTTTAGCTTCGCCAGTGCCATTCAAACCTCCAAATCATATTACGCGGACCCTGCCGGAGGGCAAAAGTAACAGTAACGT
>JBDTLS010000100.1:0-9660 GCA_039934655.1 Sphingobium sp. | reverse complement strand
GATCGTTCTGCTCACGCTGATCGTGTCGATCACCTATGTCCCAGGAAACTTCCGTATCGCCCGGTCGCTCGCGGTCGGGCTGACCCGGCTCGATTATGTCGAGGTCGCGCGCGCGCGCGGCGAAGGGCGGTTGCATATCGCGCTGGTCGAGATGCTGCCCAACATGATCCGCCCGCTGTTCGCCGACATTGGCCTGCGCTTCGTCTTCATCGTGCTGCTCCTGTCGGGTCTCAGCTTCCTGGGCCTAGGCCTTCAACCGCCCGACGCCGACCTGGGGTCGCTGGTGCGTGAAAATGTGTCGGGCCTTGGCGAAGGCGCGCTCGCGATTCTGGTCCCCGCGACGGCGATCGCCAGCCTGACTGTGGGCGTCAATTTGCTGATCGACGCGGCGACGCAGGGAGGCGTGCGATGAACCCGACGCCTCATGTCGAAGCCCGTAACCTGTGCGTCACCGTGCGCAGGCCCGATGGCACACCGCTCCGTATCGTCGACAACGTGTCGTTCGACGTCGCGCGTGGCGAGGTGCTGGCGCTGATCGGCGAGTCGGGATCGGGCAAAACGACGATCGCGCTGGCGCTCATGGGCTATGCCCGCAGCGGTGCAACGATCACCGGGGACATCCGTGTCGGCGGTGCCAGGCTGAATGGCGAAGGCCTGAATGGCGAAAGCGGGGCGACGCTGGCGGCGCAACGCGGCCATCGCATCACCTATGTCGCCCAGAGCGCGGCGGCCGCGTTCAACCCGTCGCGCCGCGTCATCGATCAGGTGATCGAGCCGGCGCTGATCCACGGCACCGCATCGGCCGCAGCGGCCCGGCTTCATGCGATCGCGCTGTTCCGCGCCCTGGCGCTGCCCAGCCCCGAAACGATCGGCAGCCGCTATCCCCATGAATTGTCGGGCGGGCAGCTCCAGAGGCTGATGGCGGCTATGGCGCTCATCACCAAGCCCGACCTCGTCATCTTCGACGAGCCGACCACCGCGCTGGACGTGACGACCCAAGTCGAAGTCCTCCAGGCCTTCCGCCGGGTCGTGCGCGAACAGGGCGCCACCGGCGTTTACGTGTCGCACGACCTGGCTGTCGTCGCGCAGATGGCGGACCAGATCCTTGTCCTCAATGGCGGTATGGTGCGAGAGCAGAACAGCGTCGGCGCGCTGCTGGAAGCGCCTGCGGACGATTATACCCGGATGTTGATGGCGGCGGCGCGCCCGGTGGTGGCGGCGAAAGCGCCGATCCAGACGCGACCGGAGCCATTGCTGACGATCGATGGCATCTTTGCCGGATATGGAGCGATCAACAAAGCGGGCCGCCCGGCGCATCCGGTACTGAGCGATGTCAGCCTGACGATCGGCCGCGGCGCCGCCGTCGGCGTGATCGGCGAATCCGGATCGGGGAAATCCACTGTGGCGCGCGTCGTCGCAGGGTTGCTCGCACCCGCGGCCGGCACCGTGTTGCTTGGCGAGACGCCCCTGTCCCCGACCATCGCGGGACGCACGCGCGAACAGTTGCGCCGTGTCCAGATCGTGTTCCAGAATGCCGACGTCGCGCTGAACCCGGCGCACAGCGTCACCGATATCCTCGGCCGGGTGCTGCGTTTCTATCACGGAATGCGTGGCCCGGAGGCGCAGCGCCGCGTCGCCGAGTTGCTCGACCTCACCCGGCTGCCAATAACGGTCGCCAATCGCCGCTGCGACGAATTGTCGGGCGGGCAGAAACAGCGCGTCAATCTGGCGCGCGCGCTTGCCGCCAATCCCGACGTGATCCTGTGCGACGAAGTGACGTCGGCGCTGGATACGGTCGTGCGTGGCGCGATCCTCGATCTTCTGGGCGATCTACGACGTGATCTTGGCGTGGCCTATCTGTTCATCAGCCACGACATTGCGACGGTGAAAGCGCTGTGCGACGAAATAGTCGTACTCTACAAAGGTACGCGCGTCGAAAGCGGTGCCTGCGACAGCTATGCCGCGCCACCCTTCCATCCCTATACCGATTTGCTCATTTCCTCGGTGCCGGAACTCAGGACCGGCTGGCTGGCCGATGAATCAGCGCATGTCACAGCGCCGTTCGCCCATCTGAACGAGCGACCCGATCTGTGTCGCTTCCTGCCGCGCTGCCCCGTGGCGATTGCCAATCGGTGTGACGTCGCCCCGCCCCCGTTGCACAGGATGTCGACGGGAAACACAGTGCTATGCCATCGGTCCGAGGCAGAACTGGCCCACTGAAACGCAGATTCGGCACCGCAAGTCTGTGCCCGGCGTTTGGCAGCATCATGACGCTGCGGTCGAGGGGCGAGAATTCAACCTATTGTGCTAAACAAAGAGCAAAAAGGGCGATTGCTGCCGATACGTCGGCATAGGCTCGCTCCCATAAACAATAGTGGAGTAATGACATGGCGAAGATGAAGACTTTTGCATGGTCGGTCGCAATCGCGACCGGCGTACTCGCTCCTGCGCTGGCGAACGCGCATGGCATCTGGTTTGCGCAGCGCGCCAAGCAGATCGCAATCATTTACGGCATTGGGGCCGACGACTTGCAGTCGGTCAAGCGCCAGCCCAATATGGAAAGTGTTCAGGCCTGGGATGCCGACCTTAACCCGATCGGTGCGCAACTGCGCACTGACGGTTCGCTGGTGATCGTCGATACCGATGCCCCACCGACAATCGTCAGCGCCGTGTTGCAGAACGGCACATGGTCCAAGCTGCCCGACGGTGAATTCGTCAAAAAACCCAAAGACGAGGTGCCGAATTCGGTCAAGAGCGAGACGACGATCAAATATGCCGTGTCGATCCTAGGTCCATTGACCAAGCCCGTGCCGCTGATTCCAGCGCAGGCGTTGCAGATCGTACCGATCGGCCAAATCCCCGCCACATTGGGCGCACCGCTGACCTATCGCGTGACTTACAAGGGGAAGCCAGTCGCTGGCGTTCCGATGATTAATGACTTTGTCAACGACCCCGACGCCAAGGAAGTAAAGACCGGGGCAGACGGCACGGTCACCCTCCCCGTGCGCAACCAGGGGCTTAACGTCATCCGCGCCGTCTATGTCTCCCCCACTGACCAGCCGACCAAGATCGACCATTATGAACATACGGCGACGCTGGCCTTCACCCTGCCGCACGCGCCCGAAGAATGATCGTCCAGAACCGGAGAACCCGTATGAAATTCACTTTTTATGCCGCAGCAGCGGCGCTGGCGATCGCCGCCGCCCCGGCCTATGCGCATGGTGACGACAAGCCACGGCACGGTGGCCAGGTGGTCGAGGTTGGCGAGACGATCTTCGAACTGGTTCGCGCACCTGCCGGCGTCTCGCTCTACATCATGGAGGATGGCGACGAGGTGCCATCCGCATCCATGACCGGCAAGCTGGTTGTGACGACCGGCGCGAAAAAGAGCGAGATTCCGCTCGTCGCGTCCAAGGGCAATCAGTTTGTCGCAGCCGGTGCCAAGATTCCCGGCGGATCGCGGGTCGGCGTGCTGGTCATCAACAAGCAAACGCAGGCGCGCCAATCGGCGACCTTCGCCATCAAATGAATGTGCTGCGCCGGATAATGATGCCGTCCATCGGCATCGCGCTCGCGGTCGGTCTCAATGGGATCGCCGCAGCGCATGGCGTGGCGGAAGGGGACAAGGCATTCATCCAGAATAACCCTGGCGTGAATGTCATTCCCTATCTCTATCTCGGCGCAAAGCATATGGTGACAGGATATGATCACCTGCTCTTCCTGTTCGGCGTTATCTTCTTTCTCTATCGGCTCAGGGACGTTGGCACTTATGTGACGCTGTTCGCGCTGGGACATAGTACGACCCTGCTGGCGGGCGTATATTTCAATATTCACGCCAACCCGTTCCTGATAGACGCCATCATTGGCCTGTCGGTGGTCTATAAGGCGATCGACAATCTCGGCGCTTTTCCTACTGTGCTGGGATTTCAGCCCAATCAGAAAGTCGCCGTGCTGATCTTCGGCTTCTTTCACGGCTTCGGCCTCGCGACCAAGCTGCAGGACTTGATCGCGTCACGCGATGGGCTGATCCCCAATCTTGTAAGCTTCAACGTCGGGGTTGAGCTGGGGCAGTTCATGGCGCTCAGCGTCATTCTGATCCTCATGACGTTATGGCGGCGATCGCCCACATTCACGCGGAACGTCGTTACCGCCAACGCCGCGCTCATGTGCGCCGGGATCGTGCTCACGGGATATCAGATCACCGGCTATATGATGGAGAGTGCAGCATGACCGCAACCCCCACGCCTTATCAGGCATCGCCGCAGACACTGACGCGCGCGTCCTTAGCTGCGCTGGCAGCCGGGGCCGCCATATTGGCGCTGTTCGTCCTGCCCGCCGAATATGGGATCGATCCGACCGGCGTTGGTGCCGCATTGGGCCTGACCCGAATGGCGCAGGGCGAGGATGCGAACGATCAGCTCGAAGCAGCGCCCGTTGCCGCCGCGCCTGCCTACGCCGTCCCGGCGCAGACATCCGCCAACATCGCCAGGGCGACCGCATACCGCAGTGACGAAAAGGTGGTGACGCTCGCCCCCCATAGCGGCATCGAGATCAAGGCGCGGATGAAGACGGGCGATAGCTTCAATTTCCGTTGGACCTCCACCGGTCCGGTTCGCGCCGACATGCATGGCGAGCCGACCGGTGGAAAAGAGGGTGAGTTCACCGACTATTGGAAGCAGAAGGACGTTTCAGTTTCGCAGGGCAGCTTCACTGCGCCCTTCGCCGGCACGCATGGCTGGTACTGGAAGAACCGGGGCGAGACGCCGGTGACCATCAAGGTGAACGCGGAGGGTTTCTATGAAAGCCTGTTTGAACGCAAATGATCGAACACAGCGCGGGCCGAGGACGAATGTAACGTCATGCCTCCGCCGCACGCAATGGAATGCTGGAATATACGTTAGGAACGGCCTCTTTTCCGCAGTTTAATCGCCTATGCCCGTTACAACGCAGACCATAATCATGATCGACATTATGGTAGGAAGGGGCAAGAAAATGGCTGTCTATACCCATGTCACCGCTCAGGAGATGGCGGCGTTTTTCACACGCTACGACGTGGGGCATCTGGTTTCGGCCAGGGGCATTGCCGAGGGCGTGGAAAACAGCAACTATCTGATCGAAACCACCACAGACCGGTTCGTGCTGACATTGTACGAAAAGCGGGTGAATGGTGATGACCTACCCTTCTTCATTGACCTGCTCGATCATCTCGCCGTGCGGGGTTGCCCCGTACCACGCTTCATACCGGACAGGCAGGGACGACAGCTTCAGCAACTGCAAGACCGCCCGGCATGTCTCGTCCAGTTCATGCCGGGCAAAACGGTCATCGAACCGACCGAGGCGCAAAGTCGGTCGACCGGGCGCGCGCTGGGCGAACTGCACGCAGCAGCAGCCGATTTTACCGGCAGTCGCAAGAACAGCATGGGTCTCGCGGCCTGGCATGATCTGGCGCGCAAGTGTGGCGTACATTTCGATGACATCGCGCCGGGCCTGGGGCAGCGCATAACGGAGGAACTGGCGTTTCTGGATATGCACTGGCCTAGGACGCTTCCGACCAGCGTCATCCATGCCGACCTCTTTCCCGACAATGTGCTGGCGCAAGGATCAGAGATTAGCGGGCTGATAGACTTTTACTTCAGCTGCACAGATTTTAGGGCTTACGATCTTGCGATCACACATGCCGCCTGGTGCTTTGACCTCGACGGTCGGACCTATCATGCGGGTCGAGCCAGGGCATTGGTGGGCGGATATAATGAAAGTTTCGGCCTGAGTGAGGCGGAACAGGACGCCTTCCCGATATTGTGTCGCGGGGCGGCCCTGCGCTTTACGCTGACGCGGGCGCATGACTGGATCAACACGCCGACCCATGCGCTGGTGACGAACAAGGATCCGCTATGCTTTCTGCGTCGGCTGGATTTTTATGCCGAGGCGCAAAATCAAGTTCTGCTCGGCACCTGACCCGGTAGAAGGTTGCCCCGTGGCGGCATGGACCGCCACGGGGCATATTGCCTAGAATTTTACGCCAGCCCTGACATACCAGAAGCCGCCGTTATAGCCGAAGGGCGAGGCGTCGATATATTGATTGCCGTTGCCGGGTAGGCCGGTGAACGGGTCGATCGATCGCAGATCCTTGTCCGGGTAATTGTTGAACAGGTTCTGCGCGCCCACCGAAAGGCTGAAGTGATCGTTCAGGGCATAGGTCGCTTCCACATCCGCGACCATTTCAGAGCCGAAGGTCTGAGCGGCGTTCGTGCTCGAGGTCACAGTAAACTTGCTGTAATAATTCAGGCGGCCCAGAAGCGAAAATTTGCCTTTGGACCAGGTTTCCGTGAAGTTCACACGGAGCTATGCCGTGAAAAGCTCTATCACGGGCTTTCACGCGCGTTCTTGAGCGGGAAGCCGTCGGAAAATCATCAAGTGGTCTGATCAATTCAATATCGTTTCGCCATTGGGCGGTGCGGGTATAATTTTCACTTCGGTGCCGCGAATGTTTTTCAATTCACCAGTGGCTTTGGCGGACTTAAATATTTCACTATCGTCGCTTTGTACAATTTGGCTGGCCACTCCCAAAGCTTTAAGGTTCCCATGCCTGTCATCAGGATGTCGAAACTCCCGAAACTACGGGCATATCACGCTCTCCGGAACTTCTAGCGACAGTTCCTAATAGCCAATGCTGAACCTCATTGCTGCGCCTATATCGCTCGGTGCATATGCGATATGGCCAGGCTGGCGGCGGGCATAGCCGCTCAAAGAAAGCCAACCACTTGCGGCAGGCAGCGTATAGCTCAGTTCGGCGTCCGTCTCGCGGCCCTTGGGCGCCAGGTTCACCACCGTCGTCCGCCAGTCGGCGCGAAGCGTTGTATAATCATAACTCACCGGCAGTACCGCATCCACCCCCCCACTGACCACGCGTAGAGGTTGACTGACGCGCAGAGCGATGCGGTCCCTTCCACTCGGCATTAGCCCGGTACGGCTAAGGCTCGCGCTCCACGCCATCGTATTAAGATGCGCATTGCCCACGCCAGAGGCTCCGGTCCACCCCCGCCGTGCCACCAGTTCAAGCGACCATTTCTCCGATAGGGCAATATCGGCCCGCGCATCCGCAAACAGAGTGTGGGATCCGGCTATGCCGAAGAAGGGGGCAAGTTTGCTGCCGAGCAAAGTTTCATCCTCATGCAGGGCCTGGCCGCCAAGCAAGAGCTTCAATCCAGTGCTTTGCCAGCTGAACTGCGCGCCTACATGACGATAGCCGGCATGGAGGCCAGATCCAAGAATGGTGCCCCGCACCCCCGTCATCGCAAGGCCGGAGTGGGAAGAAAGCCTGTGCCGCAATGTGAACGCCATGTCCGCCTGCCGGATAAAGCCGGTATCCTGCCCTGTATCTGGCGCAGCCAGAAAATCCGTTTCGGTAACCGCCGACTCTGCGGAACCTTCCGTCTTACCGAACGCTAACGCCAGCATGGTATCGGAGCTCAGCGCGACGCGCGCTTCGCCGACGAGTTGGTGTGGGCGAGTAATATCATGTCTCTCACCAAAGCGGTCCGTAACAGGTATGATGCTCGCATATCGCAGAGATGCATCTAGACTACCTAAACTGAGGCGTGCGGTGTGGCGCGGCGTCTGGCTGAGCGCATATAAAGGAGCGCGGGAAGGCGCCCTCCTGAGGCTGGATTGCAAGCCAAGGGAATAGGCGCGACCAAGAGCGTCGAGGATCACCACCTGCGTTCCGCTGCCTGTCGCTTGTGCATCACCCATGGCGGTCGAAAGCGCCCCGTTATTGTTCATGGAAACAGCCGTGCTACTACCCGCCAGCGTGGTGATGCTGAATGGTGCGAAGGCGGCGGCGATATCCAGTATCCCGCGGCCGTAGATGCTGTCCGTACCTGCTGCGCCCGTATCTCGCGCGGTGGAGAGGAGGCGGCTCACAATCTGTGCACTTGTAAGAGTGGGGAACGCCTGCTTCATCAGCGCAACTGCGGCCGTCACTTGGGGCGCGGAAAAGCTGGTGCCGCTATACACATAATAAGTCGTGGGGTCGTTCAGCAGATCGAGCGAGCGAACTTGTTCGCCCAGTGCACCGATTACATTGTTCTGCGAAGTTCCAGCAAGATCGCTGAAGTTGGATATCTGGCCGTTTGCGTCCACGGAGTTGACGATGATAACAAGGCCATTTCCAGCGGAGAGCATATCCAGCGCGAAAGGGCTTGGGCTGCTAGGGTCGTAACTCGGCAAGGCTTTTGCACGCTCATTGCCTGCCGATACTACGATGATGACACCTGCCTTGGTGGCGCTGTCCACCGCCTGCCGCAAAGATGGCGAGATGCTGCCTGCCCCACCGAGTGAGATATTGACCACACTTGCCCCGTTGCTTGCCGCATGATTGAGCGCTGCTGCGATCGCTGTATCCGAGAAGGAGCAACCACCTGATCCAGCACAAGACCCGACCACATCAGTCCGCAAAGCCATCACGCTCGCGCCATAGGCAATGCCCATGATCTCACTATTATTGCGCGCCGCCGCCGCTATACCCGCAACGGCTGTGCCGTGCCCATCACTATCTTGATAACTGCTATTCCCCCCGAATGCTGCGGAAGAGGAGGATATCCGGCCGGAAAACTCCGCGCTCGTTGTGTCTATTCCTGTATCAACTAGGCCGATGGTCACGCCCTGCCCGTTTGCGCCCGCCTGCCAAGCGCTGATTGCCTTGCTGGCGGATGCAGCATTGGAATTGCTATATTCGGCAGTGTTGAAATTGAGGGCGCTGGGTGTGGTAGAGGGCGAGAGAAGCCCGGAGTTATTGCTGTTTCCCGGGTTGGTCGGGGTTGTGCCGGAAGACGAGTTGACCGCGCTGCCGCCGCCGCAAGCGGATAATGTGGTGAGCGCAATCATCGCAGCTGTCATGCTTCTCGAATTGCGTGCCTTTGGCATGCCGTGCTCCCCGTATTTCCATGCCAACTTGCTACCCCATATACCGTTAACATTAATCCCTCTTTTTGGGAGGTGACCGCTCATTTCCCGCGTGAATTTCTTCCGTCAAAACTTGCCTTAAATTCAGGTGCTGGATTCGTATTACGAATGACGAGAAGTGAGACGAGTACGAACCCGCTGGCGCGGGAGGGGCACCAGGATTGAGGTGATGCTGACACTCTGAGATCAGCGCCTTGGTTGAGCCTTTGGCGGCATAGGCAGAACATCGCGACTCCCTTCAACCAAGGAGTCGTGCGATGATCACCAGTATCTCTGATATCCCTGCCAGCTCATTGCGCCAGCGCATGATTGAGGACATGAACCTGCGGCGGTTCGCCCGCAAGACGCAGTTCGACTATGTTCGCCACGTCGCGCGTTTTGCCGCCTATCTTGGACGCCCTCCTGACACCGCGACGGCAGAGGACCTGCGGCTGTTCCAGGTCGAACAGCGCGATGCGGGCCTGGGCGTGCCAACCATGAACAGTATCGTTTCAGCGCTGCGTTTCTTCTTCACGCACACGATTGATCGACCGGATCTTTCCCGCAAGCTCTATACGGTCAAGAACCCCCGTTCCTTGGGACTGCATCACTTTGAAATTTGACTGATCGGCTATCGCATCCGCGCGCCGCTTCCTATATGCTTAGGCTCAGGACTCATAGCCAGAACAGGACGGTAGCGGCGAGAGCTACGGCTGA
>JBDTLS010000099.1:0-9806 GCA_039934655.1 Sphingobium sp. | reverse complement strand
ATGCGATGACGGGCATGCTCAACGTCCTGCTCGACATTAATCAGATCGAGGCGGGGGTCGTGCAGCCCGAACCGATCGACTTTGTCCTCAACGACCTGTTTAGCCGTATGCGCGACGAATTCACGTACCAGGCGCAGGCTCAGCACCTCGAACTCCGCGTCCGAGCGTGCGCGCTGCGCGTCCATAGCGACCCGCGCCTGCTCGAGCAGATGGTCCGCAACCTGCTCGCCAATGCAATGAAATACACGCGGACTGGGCGTATCCTGCTCGCGTGTCGAAGGACCGGGGCGAAGATGCGGCTCGAAGTATGGGATACCGGCATCGGCATCGCAGGAGATGAACTGCACGCCATTTTCGACGAGTTCCACCAGATCGACAACGCAGCGCGCGAGCGTAGCAAGGGTCTCGGCCTTGGCCTTTCGATCGTCCAGCGATTGGGCGCTCTGCTTGACCACGACATCGGCGTGCGATCCAAGCTCGGCAAAGGTTCAGTCTTCTCGATCGAGATTCCGCTCGCGACGCACTTGGCTGCGAGCGCAGTTGCCGGGCTGCCTGAGCAGCAGAGGGAGGCGGCAACGACCGGCAAGGTCATCATCGTCGAGGATGATCTGGATGTACGCGACTTGCTTGAGCAGTTGCTGAAAGCAGGCGGTCACCGCGTGCGCGAGGCTGCCAACGGGATGGCCGCGCTCGCCTTGGTCGCAAAAGGCGCGATCCGCCCCGATCTCGTCCTTGCAGACTATAATCTGCCCGGCGCACTGGACGGCCTCGAGGTCGTAGAGAAAATGCGAAATGCGCTGAATCACCCTCTGCCCGGCATTATTCTGACGGGCGATATTTCAAAAGCGACCCAGGCGAGGATTGCCGGCAGCGACTGCGTACTGTTGAGCAAACCGGTAAAAGCGCAAGAGCTCACCGCAGCCATCGAGGCGCTGCTCAAGAAGGACGAGGCAAGTTTCACGCTACCCTCGTCGGATCCTACCGCCACGTCGGACGCTGTGATCATCGTCGTCGATGACGATGAAGATGTGCGGATGTCGATCCGCGACGTTCTTGAAGCTGACGGCCATGTGGTCGAAGATTTTCCCGACGCAGAAACTTATCTCGCCTCATACCGGTCCGATCGCGAAGGATGCCTGCTACTCGATGCCGGTCTGCCCGGCATCGGCGGGATCGAATTGCTTGGACGGTTGCAGGAGGTGGGTAGTCCAATGCCGACGATCATGCTGACTGGCAGCAGTGACCTCACGCTGGCGATCTCGGCAATGAAGGCCGGCGCGTGCGATTTTATCGAGAAACCCGCGAGCAGGGATGCGCTCATGGAGAGTATTGCACGGGCGCTCGCGCTATCGCGTGACGCGAGCATGGCGCACGACCTGGAGGAAAAGGCGTCGCGCCTTGTAGCGCAGCTTACGCCGCGGCAGCACGAGATCATGGGACTCGTTCTCGCCGGTCACCCGAGCAAGAACATCGCGGCCGATCTCGGCGTTAGCCAGCGAACGGTAGAGAATCATCGGGCTGCGATCATGCACACGATGGACGCCAAATCGCTGCCTGAGCTCGCACGTCGGGCGCTTGCAGCCGATCGCAAGGGTCCACCTGTCCACCGGTAGCTCATGCGTCAGGCGGCGGCGTGATATTTAACCGCCCGTCCACAGATGACCGCATCCACGTCGGCGCTGTGCCAAGCGCTAGATAGTAGCGGGGGGCACAGCCAGTTCAAAACTCCCCACGTGAACGGCGCTTAGGCTTATCGTCCACGAGATTCCCAAATCGCTTGAGGCGTTGGGCACTGTAGGCCTTATCGGTTTGTGGTTTGACGAAAAGCAAGACGACCTCCGGGTGGGCGGAGCGCACACGTTGTTCCAAGACGATCACTTGTTGTTCGACCTGGGAGATTGTCCGGTCGTCCGAGAATTCCAGGCTGAGGGCCGCCACGATCTGGTCTGGGGCGAGTTGCACCGTTAAAAGACCATTCGCGCTTTCGATGAATGGCTCGGCAGCGGCGATGGCCAGAATGGACCGCGACAGGTGCGCATCCGCACGCTCGCCAATCAGCAGGCTTTTACTTTCGCGGGCGAGCAGGACTGCGGTGCCGCCGAGGATCAAGCCGATCACGATCGACGCCACGCCATCCAGCATCGGTTGGTTAAGGGTGACGGCCGAAAAGGTCGCGATCGCAGCCACCAGCAGGCCCAATAGCGCGGCGGAATTTTCAAACAGGACCATGAACGACGGCGGATCCTTACTCGCGCGGAACGCCGCATAAAAACCGAGGCCGCCGCGCGCTGCATCAAACTGTTTGAAAGAAACAAGCCACGACCACCCGTCGAGCGCGAAAGCGACGCCGAGGACCGCGTAGTTGACCATTGGATGCTGGATCGCCTCGGGATGGCGCAGGTGATTAACGCCTTCGTAAACGGCAAATCCAGCCCCCAGCGCGAAGACGAGAAGCGCGACGATGAAACTCCAGAAATAAAGCTCACGTCCATATCCGAACGGGTGTTCGACATCGGCCCGGCGGCCGGCACGACGAACTCCGTACAGCAGTAGAAGGCCGTTTCCTGCGTCCACGAAAGAGTGGATCGCCTCGCTCGTCATGGCAGAGCTGCCGGTCAAGATGGCCGCCGACAATTTGGCAAGCGCCACCAGAACATCTGCGGCTAGGGCCGCGACGACCGTCGGGGTGGAGGAGTTCATGCGCTTTGCGGACATGGTTGTTCGTCGCCCTGAGCGCGTGAGGGCAAGGTATCTAGCATGATCGGGCAGCCACGTCGCCCGTCGCCAGCGACCAAGTCGCTGCGGCTTTGCATATGCCTCAGCCTCGGCCGACACGGGGCGGTTCTGATGGGGCACAGTGAGTGAGTAGTTTCCGAACCTTCTGATGCTCGCCGAGATGGCGCAGACGTGAGACCGCTCCTGCTCAAAGTTGGCAATGATTGTCAGCCGGTGGTGACCAAAGGTTCTGTGGTGTCGAAAGTTGCTGAGCGTCGACGCCCGCTAGTGAAATCCCGTAAGTCATTGAACATCTCCGACTATCGGGGGGAAACGCCCATGCCGAATCAGACACGTGGACGAAGTGTCATTTCACGACATCAAATACATAAGCCATTTCAGGCGATTGGGACGATCAACGCATTCGGAGGAAGATTTATGCTGATAAAAATACTTGCTGCGGTAGCGGCCCTGGCGATGGCGGGAACTCCGGCTCTAGCT
The DNA here is from genome assembly GCA_039934655.1 of Sphingobium sp. GTDB lineage: Bacteria > Pseudomonadota > Alphaproteobacteria > Sphingomonadales > Sphingomonadaceae > Sphingobium. The sequence goes on along the minus strand of JBDTLS010000099.1, from coordinate 6,590 downwards.
AAATCCGGTCCGATGCAGCCGTCCGCCGAACAGCATGGTCCAGCGCCCAGCATGATGGATAAAAGCGGTGACCACCATGGGCAGACGGCGCGCCAGCTGAACCGCGATTCTTTGGCCCATTCGCGAATGCAGTCACGGAATCGCATGCGTGATCGGATGGATCGTCGCGCCTACATGTCAGCGATGGCAAGGCAACACCGTCGAGCTGTGAACCGCTATGATCGGCGTTATATCAGGCAGCAAAATGCCTATGCCAGGGCAATGGCCGCCTGGCGTCGGCAGGTATATGCATGTCACCGCGGCAATCGCCGGGCGTGCAAGGCACATTCGCCACGCGTGTCGGACTTTTATTGATCTGGTCGGGGCGACCTGCTGCGGCTTGAAGCCCCGGTTGGCCGGCCGCGCTCGGTCCTCATGACGCAGGAGATACTCCTATGAAGCGCACTCTCGCCACCATCGTCATGCTCGGCATTTTGTCCCTCACCGCCTGTTCCAAGAGTGGTGACAGGAAGCTTGCCGATCGGGTCGAGAATCATGCCGACGCCCAGGCGGACATGTTGGAAAACAGGGCTGACGCATTGAATGCGGAGGCGAAGCAGATCCGACACACCGGCGAGCAACGCAGCGATGCAATCGACGCCGCCAATCTCAACACCGCCGCGATGTCCAACACCCAGAAGGCAGCTATCGTTAACGACGCGGCGCCTGCGGTCAGATAAGCTTTCAACACCCGAGAGATGGTGCCCCGCTGCCGTTCGGCTCCAGCCGCCTCAAAGGAGTTTCTATGCGCCTCCTAGCCCTCCCTTGCCTGGCCATGACTGTCGCCAGCTGCTCGACCTCTTCCGAACAGATCGTATGCCCGGCACCGGATACTGGCCAATCCAAAGGAACTCTGCAGGAGTCTCCGGCTCAGATCAAAGCTGCCGGTGATAGGCTCGGTCACGGCAGCGGGAACGAGATCGTCGAGGTCGCGGCGAGCCTTCGGGCAAGGCATGCCAGCGTCACTAGAGACGAAGTCATCAACTATCTGATCACTGCCTATTGCCCGACGGTCAACCGACAGACCACACTTGATAAAGCCGCCAAGCGGCAAGCAGTTCAGAACTTTGCGGCAAGGGCCGAGAAGATCGCGGGCGCTGCCCATTGAGTTGGGCGATTGCCCCGCAAGCTCACCGAGATGCGGGGCTGCTGTTCGGAAGCGAAAAGTCAACACTCGATGCGCAGGCCACGACCATTTTCCGCGAGATGGCGCGTTGCGTTGCGCAGGCGCGCGCCAACGACGATACTGCGCCCGAGGCGGGTGCCAGGAGCCGTGCGGATCCTTCTTCGCAGAGTCCCAAAAACGTTGATGCACCGCCATTTGAGTAGTTTCCGACGCTACGCGGACCGGTGTTGTCGGGCCTAGGATCGCGCAAGAGCCGACAAGCAAGCGACAGGGCACGGGCGCGTCATTCTTTCGCTGCCAGTCGATCTATACCAACCAACTGCCGGGGCGGTGTGACTCGGCACTGATATGCACGCGGCAATGGGGCTGAGGATAGAGTGATGACAATCAGCGCCATGCCCCAAACCCGCGATCAATTCCGGGTTCCGCTGTTCCCGGCCCCGCGCGAGGCTGCAGGCCGCAAGCCGCCGCTATCTGTCCGAGTCGCCTTGATCGGCAACTACCTGCCGCGGCTGTGCGGGATCGCCACCTTCACCACCCGGATCCACGAAGCACTGCGCGAAGTCATGCCAATGGCCGCGGCCGATGTTTATGCGATGGTGGATCCTGGGCGCTCTTATCGTTTCCCTTCGACCGTCACCGGCACGATCGCTCAGCAGGACCGGGAAAGCTATCGCGCCGCCGGGCGCGCGATTCGGGCGCGGAGGAGTGACATTCTCTGGGTGCAGCACGAGTTCGGTATTTTCGGGGGCCCGGCGGGAAACTATTTGTTTGATTTGCTCGATCAGACCGACGCTCCTGTCGCGGTTACGCTCCACACCGTTCTTGCTAATCCGACTCTGGACCAGCGCCTCGTTATGGATCGGCTCACAAATCGAGCCGCAATCATCATCGTCATGGCCGATCGGGCCCGCACGATCCTGACGCAAACCTATGATGTTCCGGCGGCAAAAATCACGGTGATCTCTCATGGAGTGCCGGATCGGCCCTATGTAGAGCCCTCGGTCGCGCGCCGACGCAGCGCTATCGAGGATCGCAGAACGATCCTGACCTTCGGGCTCCTCTCGCCGGACAAGGGCATCGAAACGATGATCCGCGCTATGCCTCGCATTCTGTCGCGCAATCCCGGTGTGCTCTACCGGGTGCTAGGGGCAACCCATCCACACCTCGTCGCCCACGAAGGCGAAGCCTATCGCGCGGGGCTCCAGACGTTGGCTGCAACACTCGGCGTCAGCAATGCGCTGCGCTGGGAAAACCGCTTCGTCAACGAGGCGGAATTGTTGGACCAGCTCGCCGCCGCCGATATCTATGTCACGCCCTACCGAAATCCCGCTCAGATTACCTCTGGGACGCTTGCCTATGCGGCGGGACTGGGAAAGCCCATCATCGCGACACCCTATGTCCACGCGACCGAATTACTGGCTGGCGGGCGCGGCAGGATTATCGAGTTCGATGATGTGTCTGCACTGGCAGAGACTGTTGGCTCGCTACTGAACGACGATCTGACGCGTGATCATATGGCCCGCGCGATCTACGCTCATTCGCGCCGTATGACCTGGCATTGCATGGTCGAGCGAGTGATGGAGCGTTTCGAGGCGATAGTTCACCCCGAGACAGAGATTGTATTGGTGGCAGTGAGGAGCTGACCCGGCTGCTCAGCCGCAAGCTCGACCGCAAACCGAAACCGCAGGCCGCAGTCGCGGCCGCACTGGAGGCTCGAAATGCCTGATTCGAATCATGTACCACGCCACATTGTCGTCCGCTGTCACCCCGAGCAGGAGAGCTTCAACGCGTCGATGGCGACCGCCTATTGTGCCGAGGTGAGACAGCACGGGCATGAGGCAATCGTGCGCGATCTCTATTCGATGGGTTTCGATCCGGTACTCAAGTCGGTCGAACGGCCCGGCATGGGGTTTCGGCAGATGCCCGACGTGCTGAACGAACTCGAGATTGTCGGGAGCGCCGATGTCTTCGTGCTCGTCTACCCGATCTGGTTCGGCGGGCCGCCGGCGATGCTCAAAGGCTATATCGAACGTGTGCTCGGCACCGGCGCGATGCCGTTGCGGTTCATGCAGGAAGCGGCGACCGGCGTGTTGGCGCACAAGCGCCTGGTGAGCTTCACTTCATCGGCCACCGACGAACACTGGCTCGCCACGCAGGGACAGCTCGAATCGCTGATTTCGGGGTTCGATCGTTATATCGAGCACGGCTTTGCCATGCAGCCATCGCAGCATTTTCACTTCGGATCGATTACTTCGGGGATGATGCCAGAGGTGATCGAGGGGAATCTTCACGAGGTAAAGGCGAGGGCGCGGCTGTTATGCCAGAGCCTGGATAATCAAGCTGCGATCCCCGCCTGATCAGCGATGAGTGGCCGCGGCACAAGCACACCGCCATAGCTCGCCTCTGCCGATCGGTACCGCGGCACCCGCATCCGAATCTGAGCGATGAGGCTGTCGAAAGTCGGCACAGTCACGAGGCAGTCATGGTCGATCATTTCGGCATGGCATACTGGGCGGGCCGGCCCTGGTCGGGCGGACCTGGCAGTGGATGGATCACTAACCTATGCCCGAGCCGCCGTCCCCTGTGCCGTGGCCGCTCGTACCGAAGAGCGCTTCCCCCACTGGCGACTGCCGCCGTGCATACCGGATGGCCCCGGCGACGGCTTCGATGGTCGTCGCTTGGCCCGGCTCAACGACCACGCGGGTGCCATCGATCTTCATCACGACGGCAAGCGACACGAAGTGATGAAGGTCGTCGGCAAAGCCTTCGCGCGTCAACCCGACAATGTCGTCCTCGATATGGTCCACGGTGCCGATGTGCTTGCCCTGGGTGTCGACCACTTTCATTTCCGGTTTGATTTCCTGCGCGGTGACCATCGATTGAATCCTTCGCCTTGTAATTCAGGTAGTGCGGCGATCAGCTGCGAGTACCGCGGCGACGCCGTGAGAACGCCATCAGGCTGCCGCCGGCGCCGTCTCAAAGTCGGAAACGCGCTTTCCGCGTGACGCTCTGGGAGTCTGCGGGAGCTTGACGCGAGCGTCGCCATTGGGCTTCGCGTCGGCCGCTGTTTCCAGGAGCGCCAGGAACGGCTTCACGATGTCGATCGGCATCGGAAAGACGACGGTTGTATTCTGTTCGGCGCCGATTTCTGTCAGTGTTTGCAGATAACGGAGCTGCATCGCGGCCGGAATGCTGGACAGGATGGTGGCAGCGTTGACGAGGGTCTGCGAGGCTTGGAACTCGGCTTCCGCATGGATCACCTTGGCGCGGCGATCGCGTTCTGCCTCCGCCTGCTTGGCAATGGCGCGCACCATGTTCTCGGATAACTCGACGGTGCGGATCTCGACATTGCTGACCTTGATACCCCACATCTCGGTCTGCGCATCGAGAATGCTCTGCACATCGCTACTCAGCTTCTTGCGCTCCGACAGCATCTCATCGAGCTCGTGTTGCCCGAGCACGGCGCGAAGCGTGGTCTGCGCCAACATGTTGGTGGCGGGCAGATAGGATTGTACCTGGATAATCGCGTGCTCGGGATTGACCACGTTGAAATAGAGTACGGCGTCAACCTTCATCGACACATTGTCGCGCGAGATGACGTCCTGGCTCGGAATCTCGATTACCTGGATGCGCAGATCGACGCGCACCATCTGCTGGATGAAGGGTATCATGAGGACGAGGCCCGGGCCCTTGACGTGATCGAACCGGCCGAGCGTGAACATGACCGCGCGCTCATATTCGCGCAGGATGCGGATGCTGGCCATGAGCAAAATGAGGATCACGATCGCAGCGGCAGGCGCGAGGTAAAGAATCGGGTTGATCATCATGCATGTCCTGGCGCCGAGCCTCGGCGCGACACTCAGATAGGCCTGTCGGTCCTGCCGCAGCAGGATCGGAAATTACTCAGATGCTCAGCAGTGAACCGGATATTCGCAGTCGTTTGTCACGTCGCGCAGGTGATCCACTCCTTCGCGGCAGCTAACCCATCGATCCTGAACAGCTTGATCTTCGCCGAATAGAAGGGCGTAAACAAGCTCGCCGCAACGCGTATCCACGCATGATCCGAGACCAGAGCAAAGTGACTGATGTCATGCCAATGCTTAAAGCCGAACCTCTCATCGTCCCACATCGCCTCGAGGGCGAAGTCGGTCAATCCGCTGCGGATCACACATAGCACCTTGATCGGCCCGTCGCGCATCATCGCCTCAGCCGTCGGGATCAGGGTATCGCAATAGTCCTCATGCGTGATCTTGCCCACGGCTTCGATCCCCAAAATGCCGGGCTCCAGATCTTGGATGATGTTGAACATGATCATTTCCTTCAGTGCACAACGTGATGATTAACGGGGTCAGCGAAAAGACGTGCATATCGATACGAAGCGATGTCAGGCGGTCGCATACGCCCGCTATTGCTTCACGAAATACCCGTTACCGTTTCGAGACTCGCTATCGCGGGACCGAATGTCGCGCGCAGGCACCGCCCGAAAAGGTAATCCGAAACGGCTTTGCACATCGACGACAACCGCAAGCGATCGACGGTCCCGTGAGTTATTGCTGATCGTCCGCGTCGATTGAAGGATCGGAAAATACGCACCCTTTGATCGGAACGATCACGATCATTGCCGGCGCTGCCGGACGATCTGCGTAGATTCCGTCCCTCGTCATCCTGGTCCAAGATCGCCACGTTGATTCCAGCACCACCGTGAATCCGCACAGCAGCAGACCCGTGCCGCCGCTGTCGGTCAGAGAAAGTTTTCCCAATGTCGTATCTAAACTCGAGTTCATTCTACTTCGGCTGGGGCTGGATTCTGTGGATGGGCTTCATCTTCCTGTTGTTCTCGAGCGTCGGCAACTGGGGTTACGCCTATCGCGCCCATCGCAAATTCGACGGCTCACCACGACGGGACGCCACAGCAATCCTGAACGAGCGCTACGCGAGCGGCGAGTTGACGCGATCGCAGTATCTGGAGCTGAAGTCCGACATCGCCGCCGCCTAGATTGAGCAGCGAGCGCAAGATCTGCGTCGAGCGCGGTGACTACCTCCGACGAATGCCAGCGGGGCGAAAATGGTCAAAGATAATGTCTCGCATTCGCCACTTCTTCTAAAGCCCGACCCCGCGCGCGTCGTGATCCGGCCTTTCGCCCCGGCCGAGGACGAACCCGAGTTCGCTACAGAATGCACCCGCGCGCAACGAATCGCTGACCGGATACTGGCGCTCGATCCCGCCAATGTAAGAGCAGAGCTGCACGGCATCGTGGCAAGCCTGAGCGATCATCACCGTGACGTCGAACGTGTCCTCATGCGCCGGTTTCACGATATCAACGGGCTTTCGATCGCGGCGGCATCGGTCACCGACGATCAGGCACGTTTGATCGGCGGCTATTTCAGCGAGGAATATGCGTTCGAGGCGGCGGCGCTGTTC
>JBDTLS010000098.1:0-9841 GCA_039934655.1 Sphingobium sp. | reverse complement strand
GCGCCGGATTTCGCCGAACCAAGCCCGCGAACGCGGCCGATCTCTGTTCCCGATCCCATCAGAATTTCCCCCAGGTGATGATTGACCACAGCGCCGCCGTCGCAAAAATCGCCAGTGCGGGAATGAGCAGCGACCAGATCTTGTTGGTCTTGAGTTCATAACCCGCGCCGATGTCCATCACCAAGTGGCGAAGACCCGAAAACAGGTGTTGGAAAAATGCCCATGTCAGCCCGATCATGACGACATAGCCGTACCAGCTTGTCGCATGTGCAACGAACGCGGCGTAAGATTCTGGACCCGATGCTGCGGCTACCAGCCACCAGACCAGACCCATCGCGCCGACGATGGCAAGGCCATCACCCGTTACCCGGTGCAATATGGAAATTGCCATATGCGGACCCCACCGCCAGATCGAAAGATGCGGCGATAATGGCCGGTTTTTTGATGGGTTATGTGCGCTTGCCATAGTGATGACATCCCCGGTTTCAACTGAATTACCGCCCCTTTAGCGCGCGCCCCCTCCATGCGCAAATGGTGAACGGCATTTTCCTGCGCGGATGATCCTCGGTGCCTTTTGGGCCTAAGCAAATGTTAACCACAGGCGGTTATGACGAATATTCATGCTATTCGGATAACATAGAGAGATTAGGCGATGTCTGAACATTCGGGGTCTGCTGCGCGGATTACAATGCAGGAACGTATTGCGGAGTTTGATTGCGACGGGACGATCCTGGACCGCGCGCCTCAGGTGTTCGCACTTCTTCCCGATCAGGGGCGCGCTGTTGCTGAGGCTTTTGTTACCGCTTATTTGCAACGCACCGGATTGGAAAACCACATGACTGCGAGTGCCAAAGCAAGCATGATGAGCCAATCCCTGCGCTATGTGCGCGAGAAATACACCAATTTGGCTGGTGAAGAATGGGGAGATATTGCCCGCGCGAGCGTGCGAGAAGCCCGGAAGCACGACATTTCTGTTCGCACGTTGCTGGTGGCGTTGCAGGCATCGATAGATGTGGGCAACAACATAATCGTTCAGGCCGATCTGGAGATCGGACATCAGCGCAATCTGCTGATGACGGTTCGCCGTATCAGCATTATCGAGGCGGACACCATGTGCTCGGTGGTGGCCGAAGACATTGCCGCAGAAGAAAAGTCTGAACGCGTCGCGCACAGCGCCCTGTTCCAGCAACACATTGGCGATGAAGTCGATGCCGCATCGCGTTTGGGCGAGGGGCTGCGTGAGCAGGCGAAAGATGCTTCCGGCGCGACGCGCGGTATGCTCGTCAAAGTTTCCGAAGTTGCGGCCGCAGCCGAGCAATCGGCGCTGGCCATGCGCGAAGCCGCGCACATCTCGTCGGGCCTGATTCGGGCGATCGACGAGACTCGCTCCGAAGTGGAAAGCGCAGCCGCGATTGCGCATCGGGCTTCGTTGCAGGCGAGCGATGCCGTCAGCATGTCGACAACATTGTCGGACAATGCTCAGGCCATTGAATCCATTCTTGGCCTGATCCGCGAAATTGCCGGACAGACCAATTTGCTGGCGTTGAACGCGACCATTGAAGCTGCGCGTGCTGGTGATGCCGGACGTGGCTTCGCGGTGGTGGCGCAGGAAGTTAAATCGCTTGCCAGCCAGACATCGCGAGCGACAGACGACATCACCAACAAAATCGCGGCGATCCAGACATCAACGCGCCAGTCGGTCGATACCAACCAGCGTATTCAGGAAACCGTGACGGAGGTGCAGGCCAGCGCCGACCGCATTCGCTCATCTATGGACGCGCAGGCCCAGACAGTGACGATGATTACCGCAGCAGTCGATGAAACGGCACTCGCTGCTGATTCCATGTCGCGCACGGTGGGGACCATTCGGACGGATACGGAAGTGGTGGCCTCTGAGATCGACCAGCTTGAAACCGGGTTTAGCGCGGTTGAGAATAAGTTGCGTGTATTGCGAACTGCAACAGAAGATTTCAGTAAACGCGTCGCATAATTGTATTGCGACTCTGATCTGAACATAAAGATTGGCGTTGGCGGATTGAGGCGTCATGGTGGCCTATGGCCTTCAGCGACGATCCTGCCATCGATGGGGATAGGTTTGCAGCGCAGCCTGACCTGTATGACGGCAAAATTGCCGACAACGACGTATATGTCATCCCCAGCGGCACGCATTTACGCGAGACCCTCATCGCCCTGATTGACTGCGCGCAGAACAGCCTGAAACTATATTATTATATCTTTGCAAGCGACTCGAGCGGGCACATGGTTCGCGATGCGCTGATAAATGCATCGATTCGCGGCGTAGAAGTAACGCTCATGATCGACGCATTTGGAAGTGGCGATGTTGACAAGCGGTTCTTCGACCCGCTGATTGCGGCGGGTGGCCGTATGAAGATATTCGGTTCAGGCTGGTCGACACGTTATTTGATCCGCAATCATCAGAAAATGACAATCGCAGACGATGCGCGAATATTGATCGGCGGCTTCAATGTCGCCGACGGCTATTTCGGTTTGCCGCAGGGCGATTGCTGGCATGATTTGGGCATGGTGGTGGAGGGGCCAGCGGTCGCGCCGATGGTGCGCTGGTATCGGATTTTATGGCTCTGGGTTGCGGGGAAAAGGCATAGTTACCGCACAATGCGCAAGATCATACGCCGCTGGAACCCGGCGCAGGGGACTTTCCGCTGGCTGATTGGTGGCCCGACCAACCGACTCAGCCCCTGGGCGCGCATGGTGCGGACGGACCTGGCGATCGCCAATCGTGTCGATATGGTGGCGGCCTATTTTTCGCCGGGGCAGGGTCTGCTCAAGCGGTTGCGTGGGGTCGCTGCGCGCGGAACCGTCCGCTTCCTGATGGCGTCCAAGTCGGACAATGGCGCGACGATTGCGGCGGCACGGCTGCTTTACGGACCGTTACTGCGTCGCGGCGCCGAGATATATGAATATCTGCCTTGCAAGCTGCATATGAAGCTGATCGTGATCGATGACGCCGTTTACATTGGCTCCGCCAATTTCGATATGCGCAGTCTGTTCGTCAATCTCGAAGTCATGTTGCGGATCGAGGACGCGAATTTCGCCAGGGCCATGCGCGCCGCTATTGATGTATGGGCGCAGGACAGTTTGCATATAACGCAAGCGGTTCAGGATTCACGCAAAGGGCCTTGGCGCTTGCTCAAGGGTTGGATCAGCTATTTCCTGGTCGGCGTTCTGGACTATACGGTGACGCGGCGTCTGAACTTTCGCAACAATGGCTGATTAGTGCATCGTGCGAAAAAGTGGGAACCGGTTTTTCGCGAAATACGATGTGCAAACAAATAATAAGAGCAAGTGCCCTGCGTCAGATTTTTCGCAGCTTGCTCTACTCCTCGGGCGCGCTTCGCCAAGCTGAAAACGTGCGGACCGGCGGGATGTTGCGCCACAGCATTTGTTGATCGATGTCCGGGAAATAGGGCTGTAACATGGGAAGCACGAAGCGGGAATATTGATAGACCAGAAATGCACCGCCGACGCGAAGCGCCGTATGGGTCGCTTCGATGATCGCGGGCGCTACTCCGGCGGGAAGGGTTGAAAACGGCAATCCTGACAAAATATAATCGGCCTTGTCATGACCATGCTCGCCGATGATACGGGTGACATCGGCGGCGGATCCGTGCGCTGCGCGGAAGCGCGGGTCCTGGATCGTGGAGCGTAGATGCGTGACGAAGCGTCCGTTGGTGTCAATCGCGATCAGCCGCGCATCCTCTGGTAACCGCGCCAATATGTCGTGGGTAAATGTTCCAAGTCCCGGCCCATATTCGACGAACAATTTGGTGTTCTGCCAGTCCAGCGGTTCCAGCATGGCGCGCACTGCGGCGGTAGATGTCGGTATAACTGAACCGATCATCGCGGGCGCGCGCAGGAATTCGCGAAAAAACACCAGTGCGCTGCCGAAGCCGGAAGGGAACGGGGAAAAGGATTTAATGCGGTAGCGCGAGGACGACCGTGACGGGACGATGACTTCTTGCTGTTCCATAACGCCGCCCTAACCAGATTGCGGATGTCATGGAAGAGGCGACTTGTGTCTCTGCGCTTGAATGCCAAAAAAAAGGGGCCGACCCGAAGGCCAGCCCTTGAAAGTTATTAGGAGAGGATGCCTGAAAGGCACCCCCCTGTGTGCGCTGCAATAACTTATGTTGCAAGTGCGAAAAGGGATCGAACGATTGCAAAATTTGCAACCGCTCGATATGGCCTATACGGCACCAACATGCGTCACTATTGCCCTTGAGTTGCTCGCAACGTGCAATAGAAGCATGATGCAACGCGAAGAATTGATAATGGAACAGCGATAAATGCGGCGTTTGCCTCCCCTGACAGCACTGGAAGCGTTTGTCCAAGTGGCCCGGTTGGGGTCGGTCAAAGCTGCTGCGGAGGAACTGGCGTTGTCTACCCCGGCCCTTAGTCGCCGTATTCAGGCGCTGGAGCGTTACATCGGGCGGTCGCTGTTCGAGCGCAAGCATCAGTCCATGGAAATCAACGCCGATGGAACAGCATTGCTGACGGACATTGCGCCTGCGCTGGACGCCATGTCCGTCGCTGTCGAGCGGATCGTGACGGGTGGCAATCAGTTGCGCTTGCGCCTTGCGGTGTTGCCGTTGTTTGCCTCGCAGCGCCTGTTTCCGCGCTTGGGAGAATTGCGCCGCGATTTTCCGTTACTTCACATTGATATTGAAACGACGCCCCATGCCGTGGCACGGCTGGGAGAGGGGCTGGATGCGGCTATCGTATTGGTGCGCGACGTCGATCCGGCGCTGTATGTCCACCCATTGGGGCGAGATGTTATCCATCTGATTGCCAGTCGCGAACTGGTGCAATCGGGTGAGATCAAAGATCCGACCGATCTGGCCGCGCACACGGTTTTGGTGCACCGCGAAATGGAAACAACCTTCGACGACTGGAAATCCGCGATTGGCTATGCCGATGTGCAACCCCTGGCGATCGATACCTATGATTCCGGCGCATTGATGCTGGAGGCTGCGGCGCTGGGGCTCGGCATCGCGGTCCTTCATGCCAGCCATTATGAACAGGCGCATGATCCTCGGTTGATGCGGCTGTTTGAATATGAAGTTGAAAGTCCGTATCAATATTTTTTCGTGTGTCGTCCGCGTGCGTTGCTGGGGCGCGCCGTGAAGATTTTCCACGATTGGCTCATCCACAGCGGGATATAATTCGCGTCATTAACCTAAATATTAGTCTTTGCTGCCGTATTATAGGCATCAGTAAACTGAGTAGCAAAGACAGGCTAATCGATGAATGCGCAAACCGGCTTGACCAATCGCATCGCCCGCTGGGCGCACAGAATCTCTGCGTCAGAAACGAATGCAGAAGAAACTGCGGGGGGACTGCGTGAGGCGAGTCGCAATGGTTCCAGCCGCGAAGTGGAGCGTCGTCGTTCGCTGTATGACGATATCGGCACCTTCCTGTTTACGCATGATCTTGATTTGACGCCGGTCAATTTTGGCCTTGCCTATGATTATATCACCGGCAACGACATCCAGATTGAAAAGGCGGTGCGCGCGATTTTAACGGAACGCGGCCAGCTTACCAATGGCGCGGCGGAGCAGATACTGAACGAGCGCCATGCTGCGGAAATGACCACCGAGGGGCTGTCCAAAATGCTCAATACGGTCGAACAAAGCCTGGAAAAATTCAGTGCGCTTGCCAACGAGACCACCACCTCGGCCTCCGACTATGGTGCTGCGCTACAGGCCAAGGTCAAGGACATGGACGGCGACAAGACGGCTGACTCGACGGTTACGGCGTTGATTGGACTAACCCGTTCGATGGTCGAGAAATCGCGCCAGATCGAAAAGCAGATGGTCGACAGCCAGAAGCAGACCCGCGTATTACAGCACAGTCTGGAAAACGCGCGCAAAGCAGCGGAACATGACCATCTGACCGGGTTACCCAATCGTCGCGCATTTGAAGCCCGGCTAAAGGAAGAAGTCGCCCAGGCGCAGGAAAACAGCGAATCCTTGAGCGTTGCTTTCTGTGACATCGACCATTTCAAGCTGGTCAATGACAATCATGGTCATGACACGGGGGATCGGGTACTCAAGTTTGTGGGTTCATTGCTCATGAAGATTTCCGGCGAGAAATGCCATGTCGCGCGGCATGGTGGCGAGGAGTTCGTTTTGCTGTTCCGTGGCAAGACGGTCGGGGAGGCGTGTGAGATTGTCGACAGCACCCGGAAAGACCTCGCTTCGCGCAATCTCGTCGACCGCAACAGTGGCGAGCGGATGGAGCAGATCAGCTTCTCGGGCGGTATAGCCGATGTTTTCGCCTATGAAGATCCGCGCGACGCGCTCAAGGCGGCGGACCGGGCGCTGTATCTTGCCAAGGAACATGGCCGTAACCGAGTGTATATGGCGGCCGACGCCTGAGGCGATAACTCTAAAAGTCAGGCTTTTCATAATAGGATGGGGGTGTCACGACCTCCATCCGCTCTGACAGCAACGGCCGGAATGACGGGCGCGATTTGAACGCGGCGTACCAGCGCTTGACCGGCTCATGCCCGGCCCAGTCGATACCGCCGAGATAATCAGCGACCGACAGATGCGCCGCTGCGGTGATATCGGCAAGGCTCATCGAGCCACCACCCAGCCAGCTGCGGTGATCCAGCAGATAATCCATATAATCCATATGCGTATTGGCGCGGCGCATCGCTTCGCGCAGGGTTCCCGCATCGGGTGGAGCGCGGTGGACGATGCGCTTTTTCATGCGTTCGTTGAGCAGCGGCGCCACTACATCGCCGTAGAAAATCTGGTCGACCCATGCGGTCAGACGCCGTACTTCGGCCCGTCCGGCAGCGCTGCCGCTAATCATCGGAAATTTCTCGACGGTTTCTTCGATATATTCGCAGATCGCCTGACTATCCATCAGGGTGATGCCCTTTTCATCATCGATCATCACGGGTGTTGTGCCGGCGGGATTCAGGTCCAGAAAGGCGTCGTCCATCAGCCAGGGCGATTCGCGTACCAGATCATAGCCCACCCCTTTTTCGCCCAGCAACAGCCGGACTTTGCGCGAAAAAGGACAGAGCGGGAATTGATACAGGCGCCACATATGGCCCCTATGTAACGCGCGCTTTGGCATAAGCCAGATGAATTGCGCGCCGCCGCACAGGATGTTCGCATTTGTTCGCCGCCAAAGGCCAGCATAATCCGTTAACGCTGCCTTGCTATGCTGCACGCATGATCGGCATACGCTATTCTTCCTTGTTCAAAAGTCGCTGGATGGCGCTGTTTTGGGCGGCGGGGATACTCTATTCCGCCTATAGTTTTGTTGCGCCCGATCCAGACAGCGATGGCCCAGGCGGGACAGCAGGTGCCGACAATCAGAACATGGCGGTTATTGCCAACGCAATGTGAGGATGTGCGGAAACGCCTAGGCCTTGTTCGATTTTGATGGAATGAAAACCGCAGTCCAGTTTATTGTTTTAAGTGATTTCCGAGCCGTGAAATGTTCCATTTCACTCGAAATCACTCTAGGCGCGCCTGCCGGGCCACATGCGCTGTAATTCGGGGTCTTTGTCCAGCCACTGGTGTTTGAGCGCGCCGCCGACATGCATGAAAAACAGCACATAGAGTAACAGGGCCAGCGAGCCGTGCGCCGCGCCAAAAATATCATGCACTTGCAGCTTGGTTGCCGGGTCCAGTTGCATGATCCAGCCGATGCGCGGCCATTCAAACTGGTTGAACATAATCATCGGATGGGTCGCCGCATCTTTCCACGCTGAATCCATGATCCAGCCCGTTAGCGGCATACCGAACATGATAACATACAGCAGAAAATGGGTGATTTTCGACGCTGTTATTTCCCACGGCCGATAATTGCGGGGCAGGGCGGGCGGTTGATGCGCAAAGCGCCACAGCAGGCGTAATATCACCAGACCGAGCAGCGTTATCCCGATCGATTTGTGCCAGTCGATCGCTGGGCGTATCTTGTCGTCGGGAAGAGATGGCCACAGCCAGGCGAGCATGACATTGAACATGATGCCGAATGCGATCAGCCAATGAAACAGTATCGCCAAACGGGTATAACGCTGGATGCCCATATGCCCCCTCGATGCTATGATGCGGTGATGCTGGTATTGCCCGCGCGCTCCGGTTAATAGCGCAATCCTGCATTCATACCAACGGGCTTATTTCTCCCAGATCATGTCATTATATCAAGCATTCACCGAGAATTCGCCGCGCCTGACGCCCCGCCCCGTGTCGTGGGTCAGCCGTATGATGAGCGTCGGCGCGCTGGTGTTGATGGCCTCTCTGGTTGCGCAAGCCTTTGTGCGACAGGGATTCGCCGCATGGTCGGTGGGGATTGCCTATATCCTGTATGACACGACATTGCTGGCGTTCACGGCATGGAAAATCCGCTTGCTCGGACAGACGGCGGCGCCCGCAAGCACAATCGCGGCGGGGCAGCCTTGCCACAGTATCTCACGCCCCAGTACCTCACGCCCGAGCCTGTGCGTGATCGTCGCCGCGCATAACGAGGCGGCGGTGCTGGGCATCACGATCAACACCCTCGCCAGCCAGCAAGACCCGCCGGATATGATCCTGCTCGCCGATGACGGGTCGAGCGATGACAGCGCGCGCACCCTGCACAGCCTGTACGGCCTGAATATGCCGGAGTGGGGAGAGATGAGCGGTCCGGCACCCGGCCTGCCGTCGCTGCGCTGGTTGCGCCTGCATCACGGTGGCAAAGCGCGCGCTCTCAATGCCGCTATCCAGCGGGTCGATACCGATCTGGTGCTGACCGTCGATGCGGACACGCTGCTCGCGCCCGGTGCGCTGGCCGCGATGCGCGACGCTTTTGAAGCGGAACCTGCACTGGTAGCGGCAACCGGCGTGCTCGCGCCGATCTGTGGCGAAAATATGCTGGCGCGGGGGTTCCAGTGGTTTCAGGGCTATGAATATGTGCGCAACTTCCTGTCTCGCTATGCGTGGATGAAGCTCGACAGCCTTCTGTTGATTTCCGGCGCATTTGCCGCTTTTCGGCGCGACGCGGTGGTGAAGGTGGGCGGCTTCGATCCCGAATCTATGGTCGAGGATTATGAACTGATTCACCGCATGTATCGCCATGCCCGCGATCATGGGCTGGACTGGAAAGTACGGGTTGTCGGAGGCGCGCTTGCCAGCACCGATGCCCCGGCCAGCCCGATGGCGTTCTTGCGTCAGCGACGGCGCTGGTTCGGCGGATTTCTGCAAACCCAGCATTGGAACCGCGATATGGTCGGCAATGCGCGTTATGGTCACCTTGGTACGGCGATGCTGCCGGTCAAGGTGCTCGACACGTTGCAACCGATATACGGCTTGATCGCGTTTGCCATCCTGATCGCCTTTGTCGCGACCGGGCGTTATATGATTGCACTGCCTATCCTGATCGTCATGGTCGCCAAGATCATTGTCGATCTGAGCTTTCATTTATGGTCGCTGCATATCTACAAACGCTGGACCGGGCAGCAGGACGGGCTGGCGCTCGGCCCGGCGATATTGGCGTCAATCGCGGAACCGTTCTGCTTTCAGCTGCTGCGTCATGCCGGGGCAGTCTGGGGCTGGGTCGCATTCCTGACCGGGCGCGAAAACTGGGGTCGACAGAAACGCACGGCGATCAACCTGATCGCGCAGTAGAGCGATTTCCAGTCAGATGGCATCATCTGACGATTAAGAAATCGCGGTAAATCATAAATATAGAGCGGCCGATCTGATTCAAGCAGATCGGCCGCTCTATATATTCACTTTGCGAAACCGTGCGGTGCTGGAATTGGCATCAATCTGTCGGACAACCAGTTCAACACCGACCTGCT
>JBDTLS010000097.1:0-9875 GCA_039934655.1 Sphingobium sp. | reverse complement strand
TTGCGCCGGTGCCGTCGCATCACAAGCTGCCATCCGACCGCTTCATCCTGACCTTGTACGAAAAGCGCGTGGACGAAAACGACCTCCCGTTTTTCATGGACTTGCTCGATCATCTTGGCGCGCGCGGATGCAAGGTGCCACGCTTTATTGCGGACAAACGCGGACAAAAACTTCAGCAACTTGCCGGTCGCCCCGCCTGCCTGATAGAATTTCTGAGCGGCATTTCCGTAACGGAGCCAACCCCTGCGCAAGCCGCCGCCACCGGGCGGGCGCTGGGAGATTTGCATGTCGCGGCGCGCGGCTTTGCAGGCAAGCGGCGCAACACGCTCGATTTCGATGGCTGGCACCAGTTGGCGGCAAGTTGCGTGGAACATCTCGACGATATTACGCCCGGCCTGCGCGCACGGGTTGAGGAAGAACTGTGCTGGCTCGACGTACACTGGCCCGCCGATCTCGAACATAGCGTCATTCATGCCGACCTGTTCCCCGACAATGTGCTGATGCTCGATGATCGGGTGACTGGCCTCATCGATTTCTATTTCAGTTGCACCGACGTGCGCGCTTATGACCTCGCCATCACACATAGCGCCTGGACCTTCACCAACGACGGCAGCGCCTATCACGCCGACCGGGGCGCAGCTTTGGGGGCGGGATATAGCGAAACCCACGGCCTGAGTGAGCCTGAGCGAGCGGGCTTCCCCGCATTGTGTCGCGGAGCCGCGCTGCGCTTCCTGCTGACCCGCGCCTATGACTGGATCAACACCCCGTCGGGCGCACTGGTAACGCGCAAGGATCCGCTGGCATTCCTGCGCAGGCTCGATTTTTATGCGCAGGCGACGCCACAGGATTTACTTGGACAGGATTTTCTTGGGCAATGAATGACCTCCCCAGCGTAGAAATATTCACCGATGGCGCGTGCAAGGGCAACCCCGGCCCCGGCGGTTGGGGCGCGCTGATCCGGTCCGGTGCCACCGAGAAAGAACTGTCCGGCGGCGAGGCGCTGACCACCAACAACCGCATGGAATTGCTGGCCGCGATTGAGGGCCTCAACGCCCTCAATCGCCCCTGCCAGGTCATATTATCGACCGACAGCAATTATGTGAAGGACGGCATCACCAAATGGGTGTTCGGCTGGCAGCGCAATGGCTGGAGAACCGCCGACAAAAAGCCCGTGAAAAATGTCGAGCTGTGGCAGGCGCTGGTCGAGGCGACAAAACGCCACAGCATCGAGTGGCGCTGGGTCAAGGGACACAGCGGCCATGCTGAAAACGACCGCGCCGATGCGCTTGCCTGCGCGGCGGCGGACGCGAGGCGCTGATCTTCACCCAGAGTGATTTCGAGGCAGGTGGAATCACCGGTCGGCTCGGAAATCACGGAAAACCTAAGATATTCATCGCAGCTTCATGCCATAATGCGGAAAGCTGTTTGTGGTGCCGGTCCCCGACGCTATAAATCGCTCGCCGCTGCTGCAACCCAAGGATTCCCATGCCCCTCACCTTGCCCACCCTCCGCATGATTGCTGGCACCATTGCCCTGATGAGCGCAGCTCCATTTGCCTCAACCGCCACCGCGCAGGTGCCGGTCGCATCGCTGGTGAGCCGGGTCGATATTCCCTACACGCAGTTCAAGCTGAAAAACGGCTTGCGGGTTATCGTTCATACCGATCGCAAGGCGCCTTTGGTGGCGGTGTCGGTATGGTATGGCGTCGGATCGAAAAACGAACCCGCCGACAAAACCGGCTTTGCCCATCTGTTTGAACACCTGATGTTCAACGGATCGGAAAATGCGCCAGGCGACTTTTTCGAACCGCTGCAACAGGTTGGCGCGACCGATTTCAACGGCAGCACATGGTTCGACCGCACCAATTATTTTGAAACGGTGCCGACTTCCGCGCTGGAAGTCGCGCTGTTCCTCGAAAGCGACCGCATGGGCCATCTGCTAGGCGCGGTCACGCAAAAGACGCTCGATAATCAGCGGTCGGTCGTCCAAAACGAAAAACGGCAGGGCGACAACCAACCCTATGGCCTTGTGCAATATGCTCAGATTGCGGGGCTGCTGCCCGCCGACCATCCCTATGGCCACACCACAATCGGGTCGATGGCCGATCTAGACGGCGCGAGCCTTGCCGATGTCAAAGGCTGGTTCACGGATCATTATGGCCCCAACAATGCCGTACTCGTGCTGGCAGGCGACATCGACGCCAGCACCGCGCGCACACTCGTGACGCGCTATTTCGGCGACATTCCGACTGGCAAGGCGGTTGCGCCTGTCGCGGTGCCGATCCCCACCCTGCCCGCGCGCAAGGACATGGTGCTCAAGGATCATGTCGCGACCACGCGTCTGTATCGCTGGTGGACGGTGCCGGGCGTGAATGATCCTGACTCCGCCCCGCTTTCGGTCGGCGCGAGTGTGCTGGGCGGGCTGGCCAGCTCTCGCCTCGACAATGCGCTGGTGCGCGATGAACAGCTTGCGGTGCATGTGACCGCCAATGTCGATTCCTTTGCGCAGCTTGGCTTCTTCGAGGTGACGGCCGACATAAAACCCGGCGTTGACCCGGTCGTGGTCGGCAAGCGCCTCGATGCGCTGCTCGCCGATTATTTCGCCAGGGGTCCGACCGCCGACGAAGTGCAGCGGGTTGCCACCACCGATGTCGCGGGGCGCATTTCGGGCCTTGAGCAGGTCGGCGGCTTTGGCGGCAAGGCGACCACCTTGGCCGAAGGTGCGCTTTATTCCGGGCGCCCCGACGAATATAAAAAAGAAATGGCCGATATCGCCGCCGCTACCCCCGCGAAGGTGACGGCAGCGATGCGCAAATGGCTGAACCGCCCGGTATTCGCGCTGAGTGTGGTGCCCGGCGACCGAGACGCCTATAGCGAGGCGGGCGGTGCCAAAGCCCGTACCGGCATCATCAGCGCGCCTGCGTTTTATCACGACCCGGACCAAGCCCCCCGCCCCCTCGCGCCGGTCGCCGATGTTGATCGCAGCAAGCTGCCCACGGTCGGCGCCATTCCCAATGTCGATTTCCCCGACGTCGAAACCGCGACGATGTCGAACGGCATCAAGGTGCATTTCGCGCGCCGCGATACTGTGCCGACCATCCGCATGGCGGTGGTGTTCAACGCCGGCAAGGCCGCTGATCCCAAAGAGCGCAAAGGCACACAGGCGCTGATGCTCGCCATGCTCAAGGAAGGGACCAGAAGCCTGAACAGTATCCAGATCGCCGAAGCGCAGGAGCGGCTGGGCGCGGCAATCGGCGTTGGCGCATCGCGTGACCGGACCATCGTATCATTGTTCGCGCTTACGCCCAATCTCGCGCCCTCGCTCGACCTGATGGCCGACATCATCGAAAACCCTGCCTTTGATGCCAAGGAACTGGAGCGGATACGCGCGGCGCAATTGACCCAAATCGCGCAGGAACGCACCGACCCCGCCAACATGGCGAGCCGCGCGCTGTTCCCCGCCCTGTTTGGCGCCGACCATCCTTATGGCATTGCCGCAAGCGGATCGGGCGACCCGGATGTCGTCAAAAACCTGACTCGCGACGAGCTGGCGAATTTTCATCGCAAATGGATACGCCCGGACAATGCCGTGATATTCGCGGTCGGTGCGACGAGCCTTGCCGAGCTGATGCCGATGCTCGAAGCACGCTTTGGCAAATGGCCGGTGACCCGCGACCTGCCCGGCGCCAAGAATTTCGACGTGCCGACTCCCGCGCCGCAGCCGCGCATCATCCTTGTCAACCGGCCGCAATCGCCGCAATCGATGATCCTCGCGGGCGAACTGCTCGATACCAAATTGGGCGACGATCTGGTCGATCTGCTATCCGCCAACGACATATTGGGCGGCAATTTCCTCTCGCGCATCAATATGGACCTGCGCGAGACGAAGGGCTGGTCCTATGGCGTGGGCGCCAGCGTGGATCGTAACGAGCAACGCACCGCCTATATCCTCAAAGCGCCGGTTCAGGCCGACAAAACCGGCGAAAGCATCGCCGCACTGCGTGACCAAATGGCTGCCTTCCTCACCACCAAGGGCGTCACGCCCGAGGAGCTGGCCCGCACCGTCAACGGCAGTATGCGCGAGCTGCCCGGCAATTTCGAAACCTCCTCCGATGTCCTGAACGAGATGCAACGCGATGCCTTGCTCAAGCGTCCGTTCGATTATGTCGAAAGCCTTGCCGCGCGCTATCGCGGCCAGAGCGCGGCAGTGCTGGATGCCACGGCGCGCAAAATGATTGATCCTTCGAAGCTGGTCTGGGTGGTGGTCGGCGACAAGGCCAAGGTACTGCCCCAGTTACAGGCACTGAATTTGCCCATCACTATAATCGATGGCACGGTCATTGACAGCACCGCACCGGTAGCCAAATAACGTAATTATTGCCCGCGAAGGCGGGGCTGGATTTTGGAGAATGACGATGGCGAATGTCGATGGAGCCTTTGACTGCGTAACCAAGACCCCGATGGGGGATCAGCAAAGCGTGTTCACCGTCATCAGCAACGGCGGCAGCTTTCATGGCATCAACGCAGGGCCGCTCGGCTCGCTCGATGTCAAAGAAGGAAAGGTCGACGGCAACAGCCTGTCGTGGAAGATGGATATGGTCGTGCCGATGCCGATGGTGCTGGAAGCCGAAGCGATTGTTGAGGGTGACACGCTGACCGGCACCATTCAGGCAGGCGCTTTCGGGTCGATGGCGATGACCGGAACCCGCCGCAAATAGGCGAGAGATTGGTGCTTCACCCTAACCAAAAAGGCCGTCATGCAGCGTTTTGATGTCATCATCATGGGGGGAGGTCTGGTCGGCCTGACGCTGGGGATCAGCCTGTCGCATCACGGCGTGCGCTGCGCCGTGGTCGATCCCGCCGATCCGGTTGCGACGCTCGACCCCGGTTTCGATGGCCGCGTCGCGTCGATCGCCAGTGCAAGCTGGAAACTGTTTGAGGCGACCGGCATCGCTGAACGGCTGAAGGACAAAGGCTGCCCGATCGATCGCATCTGGGTCAGCGATGGCCTGGCCCCCGGCGCGCTCGATTTTGCGCCCGCCGACGCTGGCGGGCCGATGGGCTATATGTTTGAAAACCGGGAAACGCGTATGGCCCTACGCGATACCACCGCTGCCTGCGCCGATCTGGTGGTGTTTCAACCCGACCATGCGATTGCGGTCGAGCGGACAGAGGAGCGCGTCACCGTCACCCTCGCCAGCGGGGAGCAACTGGTTGGCGCTTTATTAGTGGGCGCCGAAGGACGCACCAGTCCTTCACGCGAGGCGGCCGGCATCACCGTCGCACGCTGGAAATACAAGCATGTCGCGCTGGTATCCGCCATTGAACATGAAGTGTCGCACGCCAACACCGCCTATGAAATTTTCTACCCCGGCGGACCGTTCGCGTTGCTGCCCATGCAACCCGGCACACGCTCCGCAGTGGTGTGGACGGTGCCGACCCATCAGGCCGACGCGATGCTGGGCTTAAGCGAGCGGGCGTGGGCGCATGAAGCGCAGAAACGCATCGGCGGCTTTTTGGGCGAGATACGGGTCGCCGCGCCACGTTCCAGCTATCCGCTCGGTTTTCACCACGCCGCGCGCATTACTGATACGCGCCTAGCGCTGGTGGGCGATGCCGCGCATGGCATTCACCCGATTGCCGGGCAAGGCGTTAATCTGGGCTTTCGCGATGTCGCAGCCCTCACGCAGGTGATCGTCGAGGGGATGCGTCTGGGCCTCGATGCCGGGGACGCGCAATTGCTGACCCGCTACCAACGCTGGCGCAGCCTCGATACATTGAGCGTCACGGTGGCGATGGATGGCCTCGTGCGCCTGTTCGATGTACCGGGGCGGACGGCATCGGCGGTCCGGCGTTTTGGGTTGGGCGCGGTGCAAAAAATGGGGCCGCTCAAAGATCGCTTCATGTCCGAAGCTCGCGGCGAATCGGGCGCCCTGCCCCGCCTGCTAACGGGTGAACTGGTGTAATAATCGTTATTTGCGAGCGTAGCGAAGCAATCCACTGTCCTGCCGCTGGATTGCTTCGCTACGCTCGCAATGACGAAGTGGCCCGATCTAAAGTCATCACGCTTTATCGCAGTAACAGTCAGGCCCCGCCAGCCAATATCCGCGCTTCCCTGACCAAGAGCACCGGCACCCCATCCCGCACCGGGAAAGCCAGCCCCGCCGCGTCACTGACAAGCTCCTGCGCATCCCATCGCAGAGCGGTGCGTGTAACCGGGCATACCAGCTTGGTGAAGAGCAATGGATCGATCTCGCCCGACGCTTTGCCCGCACCGCCGTGCGCATCGCTCACTGTAACGTCGTCCGGCCATCCCGATCGGTGCGGCCATAGAACTGCATCAACTGGATCGTCTGCTCGGTGCGGTCGACGAGCGTGGGCGCCTCCAGCAGCGCCTGCTTGGACGCCACATCAAACGGCGCCACCTGCGCAATGCCGTTGACCAGCGAGGCATCATCCAGCCGCGATACCGCCGTCCAGTCGACAATATAGCCCAGTCGTTCGGCAAAGCGGCGAGATTCGCGTTCCAGCGATGCGCGCGCAATCGACGAAAGCACGTCATTGGGATCACCCGCCCCCTCCAGCTCACCCTCGACCTGCCGAAATGGCGTGGTCACATCCAGTTCGCGCAATATGCGAAACCGTGCCACGCCGGTCAGCATAATATTATACTGTCCGTCATCCAGCGCCTCAAATTCGGCAATACGACCCAGACAGCCCATAGAGTATAGCGCCGGATAATCGGCCACCTCGCGCGGCTGGACCATGCCGATAAGCCGGTCCCGCGCGAGCGCGTCGCTCACCAGCGCCTTGTAGCGCGGCTCAAAAATATGCAGCGGCAACTGCATACCGGGAAATAATATCGCCCCCGCGAGCGGAAATATCGAAATGCGCTGCCCCGCCATGCCGGACCGATCAGGTAAATAATATCGCGGACAGGCGGCGGCGCTGGGCCGAAACCCACGGATCTTCCAGCCCGACCGCACCGAACAACGTCAGCAATTGCGTGCGCGCTGCGCCCTCGTTCCAGTCCCGGTCGCGCGCGACGATTTCCAGCAACGCTTCGGCCGCCCCATCGCGATCCCCATTGGCCATCAGCCCGCTCGACAGCTCAAAGCGCGCCGCATGGTCATCCGGGTTGGCAGCCAACCGCCCTTCGAGCGCCGACAGGTCCGCAACCGGCTTGACATTGCGTGCCAAAGCCAGCGCCGAACGCGCGCGTTCCACCGCCTGATCCTTCGCTATATCCGCAGGCGCACCATCCAGCACCTCCTGCGCCTCATCAAGCCGACCCAGCGCGATCAGCGCGCGCGCGTGGCCGGATATCACCTCCGCGTGATCGGGCGCCATCTGGGCGATCTGCGTAAAGACCGCCAGCGCCCGCTCTGCATCGCCCGCACCCAGCACTTCCTCGGCCATCGCGATCAGCGGCGCGACTTCCTGCGCAACCGCTTTGTCTTCTGATTCGATCGGCAACTGGGTCAGCACCTGGTCGAGCATCTGCTTGAGCTGCGCTTCGGTACGCGCTTTCGACAGGTCCGCCACCGGCTGCCCCTGAAACACCGCATAGACCGTGGGGATCGACTGCACCCGAAACTGCGCGGCAATGAATTTATTGTCATCGACATTGATCTTGACCAGCTTGACACCCTTGGCCGCATAGTCGGCGCACACTTTTTCCAGCACCGGCGTCAGTTGCTTGCACGGGCCGCACCATTCCGCCCAGAAATCGACCACCACCAGCGCGGTGTGTGACGGGTTCACGACATCGCGTTGAAATTCCTCGACCGCTTGCCGATCCGTCTCACTCAGGCCCAAAGTCGCCAAAACCGCTACTCCCTCAAATTCCGCCCTGCATAGCAATGTCCTGTCGCCAGCCTCGGCCGGTGCCAGAACAGAGGTCAGGCCATCCTGTTCAGCCCTATGTGGGGCAGAATAGGGCCGATGCAAGCCACGAACAAGAATGTTTCACGTGGCCTTGCGAAAGGGCTTGCCGCCATGCCGATCCGATGCTAGTTGCCGCGCCTCACCCGCCGAACGGACAGCATCGCTGCCCAAACCGGCCGCCAGAGCGGGCGTAGCTCAGGGGTAGAGCACAACCTTGCCAAGGTTGGGGTCGAGGGTTCGAATCCCTTCGCCCGCTCCAATTTTCATAGAAAAATCAATAACTTTGGAAGCTGCGCCGTTAGCGCCGAGGACTCTCGTTAGCTTTGGTCAACACCTGGTCAACACGGGCACCGTGCGTGTTGACCACAGAAACCTTTGGCTATGCGACTGCCAAGAACCGCATTTCACCGAATGTGCCCTGAAGGGGGAAGGCTTTCCCCTACCACCGAGTCATGCCTGTCTCGGCGGACCCCATCTGCAGGGACACCCCGCAACGCCCCATATAATGGGCGGGGCTGATGCCGCGCTCTGGTCGATTGGAAATCGTCCAGGGTGCGATGTTCATGTGTAGGCCCCGCGCGCACTCTGAATCGGCGGGCGCGGAATCACCCGCAGGCTTAGAAAGCCGACAAGCCCCGGCTTTCCATCTGCTCGGGACGGCACTGTCAAACCAAATGCACCTTTTGGTAAGGGGTGATGGATAGGAGGCGGGCATGCCGAGAAAATGCAAGCCCGCCAGCCCGTTCAAGTACTTCAACTCGTCACCCGAGGTGATCCGTTTGGTCGTGATGATGTACATCCGTTTTCCGCTGAGCCTGCGGAACGTGGAGGATCTGCTGTTCGAGCGCGGCATTGATATCTGCCATGAAACCGTGCGGCTTTGGTGGAACAGGTTCGGCCCGATGTTCGCGGCAGACATCCGAAGGCAGCGTGTGAACCGGATGCGAGGTTCCCGGCATTGGCGTTGGCACCTCGATGAGATGTACGTGAAGATCAACGGCGAGATGCATTATCTCTGGCGTGCCGTCGACCATGAAGGCGAAATGCTGGAGAGCTATGTGACGAAAAGGCGCGACAAATCTGCGGCCTTGAAGTTCATAAAGAAAGCACTGAAGCGCCACGGCAGAGCCGACAGGATTGTTACCGACGGGCTTAAATCCTACCCTGCGGCGATGCGTGAACTGGGCAATCTCGACCGTCGGGAAATGGGCCAGTGGCTCAATAACCGCGCCGAAAATTCACATCTTCCATTCCGACGAAGAGAGCGTGCGATGCTGCGATTTCGACAAATGAAAGCGCTGCAGAAGTTCGCCTCGGTCCACGACTCTTTCTACAACCACTTCAACTCGGAACGCCATCTCGTCAGCCGCAAACTTTACAAGGAACGACGCTCGGCAGCCATTGCCGAGTGGCAAAATCTCGCAGCCTGATGAATGGCGCCCCCCCTGCCTGCTTTGTGCCAAGTGGAGACGTGTTCGCATTGGACTGACAGCACCCGCGAAACATACCAGGAGAAGTCAAACCAGTCGCGCCCTTTGAGAAACCCCCGGCACAGCAACGCATGAATCTTGAGTGCGAAATTGGACGCCAAATCCTGGTGACGCACTTCGTAATCCGCCGGAAAATCCAGATAGCTGGTCGCTTCGCCTGATCCTGCGGGCGGGTTCACATCGATTTCCAGCTTGATCCGGATTGCCTTGGGGCGGCCTGTGCCCGCGAATGACAGATCAAGCTGGCTGGCGATGGAATCGTCCTTGAGCAGCGCTTGGCGAATGGCCGTATCCATGCGCGGCTTGGGCTGCGCTTCCAGCTTCAGCCCGAACTGGGCGAACACCTCGGTCATCCCTGTAAGGTAAGGCGACCAGTCGAAGTCCGGGTCAGGGGAGCGCAGAAGAAAGTCCAGGTCCTCGGAGAAGCGCGGCAAGCCATGCAGGATGCGCAGACTGGTGCCGCCCTGAAACAAGGCGCAATCGAAGAAATCGGCGCGCC
>JBDTLS010000096.1:0-9918 GCA_039934655.1 Sphingobium sp. | reverse complement strand
CCCCGACCAAATAAACCTTGTATTTACGCGGTTGTTAATAGCGTGGCAGACAGGGGGCGGGAGTTCATATTGAACATCGCTTCTGAATTGTCCCGCGTTGTATTGCGGTTACTGGTTTAACAAGATGCTCGGGGTTGAAGCCAGACCAACGCTTGCTGGTCGCCGGTCAGCGCGCTACCGCGAACCAGATGACGCGAACCAGATGACATGGCGCGGCCCTTTGCCGTTGCTGCGCGCCCGCACCACCACTTCTTCAACCATGTAGCCACCGACCTTAAGACGCTGTGTGAAGGCAGCGTCCGGTGCGGCGGACCATATTGCGAGCGTCCCGCCCGGCCTCAACGCGTGTCTGGCGGCGGCGAGGCCGGCCATCGAGTAAATCTGGTCGTTGCCTGCCCGCGTCAAACCATCCGGGCCGTTGTCGACATCCAGCAAGATGGCGTCGTAGATGCCGACATCGCTCCGAATCTGTTCGGCCACATCGCCTTGCACGACGCGAACACGTGGATCATCCAGGCACCCGGCCGCCAGTTCCTGCATCGGCCCGCGCGCCCATGCGATTACTTCGGGAATCAGCTCCACCACCGTAACTTGTGCATTCTCTCCGAGTACGCCGAGCGCCGCGCGCAGGGTAAAACCCATGCCATAGCCGCCGATCAGAATGTGCGGCGCCTTGACGTGGCTCAGCCGCGCGCAAGTCATCGTCGCGAGCGCCTCTTCCGATCCGCTCATCCGGCTGTTCATCAATTCGTTGCGGTCCAGCACGATCATGAAGTCCCGGCCGCGCCGGAACAGGCGCAATTCCTCGCCGCCCGGAATGAAGGCGGTGTCGATCAACTCACGCGGGATCATGCGATCTCACGAGCACCACACCACGATCGGATGATGTACGGAGCTATCGCGATTTCTTCTGCTTGCGGGCGAGATAGCGCGCGTCGCGTGCCGCCTTCGCCGCAGCCTCGCGCTCTGCATCGCTCAGCACCGGAGGAGCGTTCGCCGCGCGCTCGGCGGCTTCTGCCTCGGCGGCAACGCGCTTTGCTTCCTTGGCAGCTTCCCGTTCAGCCAGTGCGGTCGCCCGTTTTTCTGCCAGCGCCGCCTCACGGGCTTCGCGGGCCGCCGTTTTGGCGGCCAGCTCGGCTTCATCTACCGGCGGGCGCGACTTGAGCAATTCGAGCGCGCGTTGCTTTGCGCGAGCGGCAGCCGCTACCCGTTCCTGAAATCCGGGGTCTTTATAGCCAGCCATGAATGTCGTCCGTCCTGTCGTTTAATGGTGAGAGTTTGCCGGGCCGGCCGAAGCCTGTCCCGTTGCCGTCAGCCCCCTAGACCTTGTTCGATTTTGATGAAATCAAAATCGCGGCCTAGTTTATTGTTTACCGTGATTTCCGAGCCATGAAATGTTCCATTCCACTCGAAATCACTTAGCCTATGCGACGGTTTTTTCCACTGCTTTCTTGGCCGCAGGTTTTTTGGATGCTGATTTTTTTGCTGCCGGTTTTTTCGCCGTCGCCGTTTTTGCGGCAGCAGCCTTTTTGGGTGCGGCCTTTTTCTTACCCTTTTTAGCCGGACCAGCAGCTGCGCGCGCGTCGATCAGTTGCGCGGCTTCCTCCAGCGTCAATGCATCCTTGTCGACCGTCTTGGGCAATGTGGCATTGGTGGTGCCGTCGGTCACATAATTGCCGTAGCGCCCCTCCATCAGCTTGATGTCGAGGTCGGTGCGCGGATGTTTGCCCAGCACCTTGAGCGGTTCACGCGACGCGCCGCCGGAGCGTGGCCCCTTGGTGGCCGCCTCGGCGAGCTTGACCACCGCCGCATTCATGCCCGTCTCAAATATTTCGGCCGTAGAGGACAAGCGGCCATATTTGCCATCATGTAACAGATATGGTCCATAACGCCCTAAATTTGCTACAATCGGCAGGCCGCTTTCCGGGTGATTGCCGATCGTGCGGGGCAGGCTGAGTAGATTGACGGCCCAATCCAGGTCGAGTTCCTGGCCCAGATCCTTGGGGATAGAGGCCCGCTTTGCTTCCTTGCCCTCCCCCATTTCGATATAGGGACCGAAGCGCCCGGCCTTGCGGGTGATGTCCTGGCCGGTTTCGGGGTGCTGCCCAAGCACTTGCGGTCCGGTATCCTCGCCCCCCGCGCCGCCCGGCTGGCCAAATTTGCGGGTAAATTTGCATTCAGGATAGTTGGCGCAGGCGATAAACGCTCCAAAGCGCCCCCCACGCAGGCTCAGCTTCCCGTCGGCGCACAGCGGGCAAGCGCGTGGATCGCTGCCATCCTCCTTGTCCGGGAACAGCATCGGCGCAAGAAATGCGTCGAGATCCGCGGTGACCTCCGATGGCTTGCGCTCCATGATCTCGACCGTCTTGGGTTTGAAATCGCGCCAGAACGCTTCGAGCACCGATTGCCACTGAGCGCGGCCGCCGGAAATCTCATCCAGCTCGTCCTCAAGCCCCGCCGTGAAGTCGTAGCTCACATAACGCTCGAAGAAACGCTCCAGAAACGCGGTGACCAGCCGCCCGCTTTCCTCGGCGAAGAAGCGGTTCTTCTCGATTCGCACATAATCGCGGTCTTTGAGCACCTGTAACGTCGAGGCATAGGTCGACGGACGACCAATGCCCAGCTCTTCCAATCGCTTGACGAGACTGGCTTCGCTGTAGCGCGGCGGTGGCTGGGTAAAATGTTGCTCGGCATGGACCGCCTTTTTGGCTGGCGCATCGCCCGCACGAATGAGCGGCAGCAGCTTGCTGTCCTCATCATCGCTATCGTCCGTGCCTTCCTCATACAGCGAGAGGAAACCGGGAAAAATCACCACCTGCCCGGTAGCGCGCAGCGTGTGGCTACCCGATCCGTCGGTCATATCGACCGTGGTGCGTTCCATGCGCGCGGATGCCATCTGGCTCGCGAGGGCCCGCTTGAACACCAGATCGTACAATCGCGCATGGTCGCCCGAACCAAGCTTGTCGCGCACGAAATCGGTCGGGCGAATCGCCTCATGCGCTTCCTGCGCGTTCTTGGCTTTGGCCTGATACTGGCGTGGTTTTTCGGGCAAATAGCCACCGTCATAGCGATCGGCGATAGCTTTCCGCGCGGCAGAGATGGCGCTGTGGTCCATCTGCACGCCATCGGTCCGCATATAGGTGATCGCGCCGTCCTCATACAGCTGCTGGGCAATCCGCATCGTGTGGCTCGCCGAAAAGCCGAGCTTGCGCGCGGCCTCCTGTTGCAGCGTCGAAGTCGTGAACGGCGGCGGTGGGTTGCGGGTGACCGGCTTTGTCTCGACGCTTTCGACCGTGAAGCGCCCCGCTTCGACATCGGCCTTGGCGGCGAGCGCATCGCCTTCCTTGCCGATGGTCAGGCGGTCGATCTTATCGCCCTTCCAGCGGATCAGCCGCGCGATGAACGCTCGCCCATCCTGCTCCATATCAGCGGCGACGGACCAATATTCCTGCGGCCTGAACATCTCGATCTCGCGTTCCCGCTCCACGACCAGCCGTAATGCAACCGACTGCACGCGACCCGCGGATTTCGCGCCGGGCAGCTTGCGCCACAGCACCGGCGAAAGCGTGAAGCCGACGAGATAATCGAGCGCGCGACGCGCGCGATAGGCATCGATCAGGTCGTGGTCCAGCTCACGCGGGCGCGCCATCGCTTCGGTCACCGCCTGCTTGGTGATGGCGTTAAAGGTTACGCGTTCGACGTGTGCGGGCAGAACCTTCTTGGCCTTCAATACCTCAAGCACGTGCCAGCTGATCGCCTCGCCCTCACGGTCAGGGTCAGTTGCGAGGATCAGGCGGTCGGCTTTTTTCGCTTCGTCAGAGATCGCCTTGAGCTGGCGCGCCTTGTCGCCATAATTTTCCCAGCTCATCGCAAAACCCTCGTCGGGATTCACCGAACCGTCCTTGGCGGGCAGATCACGAACATGGCCGTAAGACGCCAGCACGTGGTAATCGCTGCCCAGATATTTCTCGATGGTCTTCGCCTTGGCGGGCGATTCAACAATGACAAGCTGCATGTGGTAAAACTTATCCCTTCACGTACACGCGCGAGGGTGGAGGTGCGCGGCGCCGTTCGTCAAGTGCGCCAGTGCGATTTCTCTTGGCGCGTACTGACGCGCTTCATGCAACGTCGATGCCGCTCACGCAAGGCTGATTCTTGCCCCGGCATGGCGCGCAATCCGTCCCGCCAGCTCCATTTCGAGCAGCACGGTCAGCACGATTGCCGGAGAAAGGCCGGACTGCCGGATCATCTCATCAAGTGGCACGGGTGCCTGGCCCAGCAACTGGTGGATGTGCGCCCGGTCCCGATTCCCGACATCCTGTTCGGGCGGCATGGCGCTGAACGGGAGGCTGGGCTGACGCACCATGCGGTCGTCAAAGCCGCTGATCGCTTCCACCACATCGGCAGCACTTTGCACAAGTGTAGCCCCCTCGCGGATCAGAAAATTGCACCCCTGCGCGCGCGGATCGAGCGGGGAACCGGGCACCGCCATCACCTCCCGCCCCATTTCGCCCGCCAGCCGCGCGGTGATGAGCGACCCGGATTTGGGCGCGGCCTCCACCACGACCGTACCCAGCGCAAGACCCGCGATAATGCGGTTGCGATAGGGAAAATTGCGAGCAAGCGGCTGGGCGCCGGGGGGCTGTTCGGCGATCAACAGCCCTTCGTTGGCGACCTGTTCCTGCAAAGCCGCATTTTCGGGCGGAAAGACGATATCGATACCACTGGCGATCACCCCAATCGTGCCATGCGCCATCGCACCAACATGCGCGGCGCTGTCAACGCCGCGCGCCAGCCCCGAAACAACGACGATGCGCTCCCGCCCCAGATCTTGAGCGATCATGCGCGCAAATCGGCAGGCAGCCGCCGAAGCATTGCGTGCGCCCACGATGCCGATGCAGCGCTGATGCATCAGGGACACGTCGCCGCGCAATATCAGCACGCTGGGCGCGTTATCGATCTCGTTCAACAAGGGGGGATAATCGGCATCGCCCATCATCAGATACTGCGCGCCGAGCTTCGCGACCTGTGCGGCTTCCCGCTCTATTTGCTCAGGCTCGGCCAGTGTAATCCCCTGCCCACCGCCGCGTCGCACCAGATCGGGAACCGCGCGCAATGCCGCTCCCGCGCTGCCGAACCGCGCCAGCAACTGGCGAAACGTCACCGGGCCGATGCGCTGCGAGCGCGCGAGGCGCAGCCGGTCAAGCCGTTCCTGATCCAGCGTCATCCCGTTCATATCAAGCGCCTTTTTGCCCGATCCGGGGTTCCGCGCCCTTCACCAACCGCGCAATATTCGCGCGATGCCGCCACAGCACGATCAGCGCCATCGCCAGCATGGGCGGCACAAGATCGATCCGTTCCAACGCAAATGCCGCCACCGGCGCGCTGAGCGCCCCCGCCATGCCGCCCGCCGACGATATCCGCGTCAATGCGACCATGCCGATCCACACGCCCGCAAAGATCAGTCCCGCAGGCCACAGCAGCGCCGCCACTACACCCAGCATCGTCGCCACGCCCTTACCGCCAGCAAAGCGCAACCACACCGGATAGCAATGGCCGATAAACGCCATCACGCCCGCAATCGCGCCCATATTGTCGAACGATCCGCTGGCGAACAGACGGGAGCCAATTGCCACCGCCAACGCTCCCTTGCCTATGTCGAGCAGCAGTGTGGCAGCCGCCAGTCCCTTGCGACCAGTCCGCAGCACATTGGTCGCGCCGATGTTGCCAGAACCGATCTGGCGCAAATCCCCGGCCCCGGCGAAGCGCGTGAGCAATATGCCGAAGGGAATCGACCCAAGGAGATAGCCCAGCACCATTGCCAGCGCGGGTGCCATTGCCGGCGTTTGCCATGTCATGTCGTTCGTCCCCCGAAAGCGTGATCGGGATCACCCGCCCGGCTGATCATAGTCCCGGTATCGGGGCAGGCAAGTGCCGCGCAGTCAGAAATTGTCCTTGGCACCGCGTAACAGGGCCAGTTCTTCGACGCTGCCCGCCCGCATGAACAGATTGGTTGCGCGTTCCTGCGCAATCGTCGTCGGCACGGTTGGTTCGCCGCGCTCCCGCGCAGCATCGACATCCGCCACGCGCGCCGCAATGGCGATATCATCGGGTGCCATCGCCTCCGCAAAGCGGCCGTTCGATTGGGTATATTCATGCGCGCAATAGACGGTTGTCGCATCATCGAGCGCGGCAAGGCGCTGCATATTCGTGAACATCTGCGCGGCGGTTCCTTCAAACAGGCGGCCACAGCCCATCGCGAACAATGTATCGCCCACAAAGATGATATGATCGCCCGGCAAGTGATAGGCGATATGCCCCGCCGTATGCGCAGGCATCGCCAGCACATTCGCGACATGCGAGCCGATTTTTGCCACGTCACCTTCGCCCACCAATATATCGAGCGTATCGATCTTGCCCGCTTCGGCCCTTGGCCCGGTTATTACGCAACCCGTTGCCGCTTTAATCTCCGCATTTCCGCCGACGTGATCGGGGTGCCAATGCGTGTTCCATATCTGGGTAATCGCCCAGCCGCGCTCCGCCGCTACCGCCAACACGGGTGGTGCCACCGCCGGGTCTATCACCACCGTCTCGCCGCTTTCGCCATCGTGCATCAGCCAAACATAATTGTCGTTCAGCACAGGTATGCGAACAACTTCCAGCGCCATGATTACCACTCTCCACTATTGGGCATCGACGCCCAGGGTTCTTCCGGTTCCAGGCGGCCATCCTGCAACAGTTCCACCGAGATGCCATCGGGTGTGCGCACAAACGCCATATATCCGTCACGCGGGGGCCGGTTAATCGGCACGCCCGCAGCCATCAATTGTTCGCAAGTATCATATATGTTTTCAACGCGATAAGCGAGGTGCCCGAAATTGCGGCCGCCGCCATAGCCCGTCTCGCCCCAGTTATGGGTCAGTTCCACCTGCGCATCCTCGTCCCCCGGCGCAGCAAGAAAGATCAGCGTAAAGCGCCCCTCCGTGTTTTCTTTCCGCGCCACTTCGCGCAAACCAATCAGGTTGAAAAAACGGATCGTCGCATCGGGATCGCTGACGCGGATCATACTGTGCAGAAATTTGGTCATAGCGGCGCTCCGTTCCGGCCATTCGGACAGAAGATGTGCATATAGTGCGCTCGCCTCAGTAAACCACTATTTTGCGGCGGCAGGTTTCGGCTCACTCAGTTGCGCGAGCGCAGCATTGGCGGCCTTGGCGGCGGCGCCATCAGGTGCGTGGGCGATAATATTCTGCCACAACGAGCGAGCCTGTACCTCGTTCCCGCTCAACATCGCGATATTGCCCTGCTCCAGCATCACCGACGGGTCATCTCCCGCCAAGGCAGCAGCCTGCGCGATGTCGGCCGATGCGCGCGGCAAATCATTCATACGCCGCGCGAGCGTAGCCGACAGCAGCCACGCGAGTGGATCTTGTGACACGAGGGCGACGGCCTTGTTCAAGTCATCCCGCGCCGCCGGGTCACGGCCCAACATAACGCCCGCGCGTGCCCGATCGAGATAGACCTCGCCCTTGGCGATGTCGCTCATCGCGCCGTGACCAAGCGCGGCATCGAAATAGCCGATCGCCGCTTCCGCCTTACCCCCGGCGAGCGCGGCATTGCCCGCCTGCCCCCATAACCGCGCAGCATCGGCACTTGATCCGGCCTTTTCCGCTTCACCGGCGGCCGCATCGAATGCGGCGACAGACTGGTCCCAGTCTTCCGTGCGCGCATGGGCAAAGCCCCGGCATTGCAGCGCATAAAAGCTGCCCTTGTTCACCGCCCAGTCAGTGGCGAAGCGGACACCGGCTGCGGGATCAGCTGCGGCAGTGTTGAGGCAGGTTCGCAACTTCTGCGCGATCGCAGGCGGTAGCGCAGGCGCTGCCTCACCGGGGGGAGGTGCGGTTGGCTTGGGCTGCATGGGCGGAGGCGACAGTTCGGCAGAATTGGCGCGACGCTCCTGCGCCTGCCGCCGGGACCGATCCATGACCGCCTCTGTCTCACGCGAATAGACCTGCAACAACATCAGCGCAGTGATAATCATAAACTCTCCAGCAGGCCGTCCACCAGCACGATCAGCCGGGCGATATCGCCCTCGCGCGACAAGCGGTGGTCGCCGTCCTTAATCAGCAGCGTCTGCACATCCGATGAACGCAACGCGCCCGCCAGCCGCGTGGCCACATCCCACGGCACGACATTATCATTTTGCCCGTGGAGCAATCGCACCGGGCAATCGAGCGGGATAGGCGCGTCGAGCAGCCGATTATCCTGCCCCGATTGCCAGAATGCCAATGTCGTCAGATATGGCTCGTCGCCATACTCACTCGGTTCCAGCAATCGCCCGTCGCGCGCCAAAATAATCTTCTGCCCCGCGTCAAAACCCCATTCGGTATAATCGGGCGCGGCCGCAATCCCGACTAATCCAGCTACCTGCGCCGGTCGCGTCAACGCCACCAATAGCGCGAGCCACCCGCCCATCGACGAACCGATCGGCACAAACCGCTTGCCCCAGACATGATCGATCAGCGACAGCGCATCGTCGCGCCATATCGCCAGCGTGCCGTCCGCGAATGCGCCTTCACTCGCCCCGCACCCGGAATAATCGAGCAGCAGGCAGGCTTGTCCAATTGCCCTCGCATGGGCGAGCACCGCCTGCGCCTTGCCGCCCTCCATGTCCGACATATATCCGGGGAGAAACACCAGAATCGGCGCGTTACCGTCAACAAAGCGATACGCCAAACGCACCCCGTCAGGGCGCGACATATGGCAAACTTCGGACTCAAGAAATAGTGCATCGTTCATGGCTATAGCTTGACAGGGCGCGACGCAGTTTCCAAGGACTTTGACCATGACACAGATGCTCAAAATCACCCTGCCCGATGGTTCCGTGCGGGAAGTTGCGCCCGGCACCACGGCGGCGGATATTGCGGCCAGCATTGGGCCGGGGCTTGCGAAGGCGGCGATTGCCGCGCGGGTGGATGGCGAGTTGGTGGATATTACGCGACCCCTTACCGCCGACGCGTCGCTGGCGCTCGTCACAGCGCGCGATGAAGCCGATGCGCTGGAACTGGCGCGGCATGACTTCGCCCATATCTTGGCCGAGGCTGTGCAAAACCTGTTCCCCGGTACGCAGATCACCTTTGGGCCATCGACCGGCGATGGTTTCTATTATGATTTCGCGCCCAAAGATCGCCCATTCACCGACGATGACCTGCCCGCGATCGAGGCAGCGATGCGCGAGATTATCGCCAGCGACAAACCTTTGCGCCGCGAAGTCATCGCGCGCGATGAGTTGATCGCGAAATGGCGCGCGGCAGGGGAAAGTTTCAAGGCAGAATGGGCCGCGGAATTGCCCGATGGCGAGGAACTGTCCGTCTATTGGTCCGGCAATAATTGGTACGACATGTGCCGCGGGCCGCATCTCGCCTCGACCGGCAAGCTCGACAGCCAAGCGTTCAAGCTGATGCGCGTGTCAGGCGCTTATTGGCGCGGCGACCAGAAGAATGCGCAGCTTTCCCGCATTTACGGCACCGGCTGGCTCAACAAGAAACAACTCGATGCACATCTGATGCGGCTTGAGGAAGCGGCCAAGCGCGACCATAGGCGGCTGGGTCAGGACATGGACCTGTTCCACCTCCAGCCCGAAGCGCATGGCAGCGTGTTCTGGCACCCCAAGGGCTATACGGTGTGGCGTGAGCTGGAGGCTTATATGCGCCGTGCCATCGACGGCGCGGGCTATAAAGAGGTCAAGACGCCGCAGGTCATGGATGCCCGCCAGTGGGAACAATCAGGGCACTGGGGCAAATACCGCGAGAATATGTTCGTCATCCCCGACGAAGTGCCCAATACCGAGGACGAAGGCCCGGTCATCTCCGGTGAGGCCGACTGGATGGCGCTCAAGCCGATGAACTGCCCGGCGCA
>JBDTLS010000095.1:0-9933 GCA_039934655.1 Sphingobium sp. | reverse complement strand
CCAACCGGTCGAAATCCATTTCCGAGCAGCGCCGCGCCCTGTTGTTGCCGCAGGAGCTCATGCAGTTTCCAACCGACAAGCTGATCCTTCTGCGCGGCGGCATTCCGCCGATCGTCGGCACGAAGATTGCCTATTTCAGCAGCCGCTTTTTCAAAAGCCGCGCGTTTCCAGCGCCAGAAGTGCCAGCCGCGCCAAAGCGAACAATCAGCAGCGCGATGCCTTCCCGGTTCCGCGACATGACCGCCGAAGAGGCTGCCGGACATGAGACCCGGCCAATGTCACAGGATGATGTCCTCACCGAAGATTGCCCGAGCTTCTTCGCCGACATGCTGACGCTGGATCACAATGGAAATGTGTCCGGGCTTATTGAGGAAGGTGACGAAAATGGCGGATAAACTGGATGGCGATACCTCTTCGGGACGCAGCCGCATGGCGACGTCAAAGCCGAACAAACCCAAACCGCAGACGGCGAAGTCGAAGCGCAAAGCCGAAACACCTACCCTTACCGACGACCTCACCGGCAAATTTCTGCGCGTCGGCAACGCGCTCTATCGCACCTCGGATGATAAAAAGCCCATTGCCCGCCTCGAACCCGACCGGCTCAAGACCAGCAACATCGACGCCCTTCCGGACATCGTTCGGATCGCCAAGGCCAATGGCTGGACGTCGATCAGGATCAACGGTGGCGACACGTTCAAGAAAGCGGCATTTCTTGCCGCTGCCACACAGGGGCTGACGGTCGAGAATTACACGCCGTCGAAAGTCGTCCAGGCCGAAGCTGACCGCCTGCAATCGCGGCTCGCCGAACGCGACAAGCGCCGCGAAACCAAAAACACGGCGGGTAAATTACCCCGCCCGACCGAAGCGGCCATCACGCTAAAAGCCCTGTCGGAACGGTTCCTGAGACAGACGCACGACCAAAATGCTCGCGATCCCGAATTGCGCCGCGCCCAAAGCCTTGTTGCCCAAGCTATTTCGATCACGCGCGCGAAATACCCCGATGATCCCGTCAAGGCATCAAAGGAAGTCGAGGCCCGACGTCAGGAGGTCGCGCGCCGCATCGCCAACGGCGACAAGATCGCGACGATTCAGGTCCGCAACCAGCAGGCGCAGCGCGTTCGTGAGATTACGCAGGATCAGGCATTGAACCGGGGAGGACGAACGCGCTGACGATCCGGAAAGTCCCCTTCGAGCAGCCAAACCAGCTAAGGCGCCGTACGTTCACTTTGTCCAAAACCGGTCCGCGAATGGACGGGTGTGGGGAGTCCGGACTGTCTGCTTACAGGCCCTGCCGAAGCAAGTGGGCACTCAATATCTACAAGCATGATGACCGCATTTCTGCCCCATCCTCCCGCTGATATGCTTCCTGTTCCCGAAGGTCGCCGCCAACGTCGAAGTCTTTCGGGCAAAGGCCGGCATGGCGCCAATGGAAGCGACATTCCATTTACAGCCAGTACGGCAATCTGGCGACCGTGCCCCACGCTTCTGGCCGAGGTAGGCTAGACGACCATCCCTAATATCAATCAGGCACCGTCGCCCTTGCGCAACCGTTGCCGCTGGCGAAAGCCCTTCACAAAATCGGCGCCGATCCCATCGTCTGCATCGAGATCGAGCGAGCAGTTGATCACGGCGGCGAAGCTCGCATCACTCAGTGTGAAATCGAGCGGCAGCAGGATGGGAAGGCCCTCCCGCCGGCTTTCGATCCCGGCCAAAATCGCCTTGAGATAGTCGGCCAGACCCTTGCGGCTTGCACTAGTCGCATCTTCGGTGATGTCGTCACCCGCCTCGATCTCGGCCTCCTCAGCGTCGTGGGCCAGGACTTCGATGCAATCGGCAATCTTCGGCCAATATTTGAGATCGTAAGTGCGCGTGGCTTTCAGGGAATCCCGCACATAGGATTTGTAGAGGTAGATGTCCTCGCCAGCCCGATCGATTAGGTTCAGCGGGTGGTATTCGGTGTGTGAATAGAAGCCGGAATGATTGTGCAGTTCTTCGCGCTCACGGAGGAGCTGGGCGAGTGCGTCAGCCGTCCCGGCGATCTCGGCATTGACCACCCCCAGGCGCGCGCGATTCGCGCGCGCCTCGGCGATCGCCTCGGGATCCCAGAAGGTCGCCGAGAGGATTATTCCGAGAAAGACGCGGATCGCGCGCTCATCGGGCGAGAGCTCCCGGTGCAATTCAGCGTAGACAGGCGCCATCTCAAGGCGACGGGCAAGCAGACGCTCAGCGACGGCACTCTCGCTCGGCAGGATATTTTTCTCCGTATTGCTGGCGATTTCGCTGCGCAGAAAGGTCTCGCAGAAATCTGTCGGGTCGAATGTCGTCACTATCGCGCCTTCTTCAAAGCCAGGGTTCGAATCATGTCGTAGCGACTGGTCGCGCGACTGTCGGAACCTGAGACACGAAAAATTCGCGGCGCAAAAATACCTGCCTGCGGTTCACCGACGACCCGCTCAAGACGACCGGCCCACGCGCGGTCGCTGGTGTGTCGAACCCAACGGTTCGCCGGCGTACGCCGAACCGCCTAGAATGGAGATTCTTCGTTGGGATCCGGCTTCTCCCAACGATGCCGATGCACGCCGAATTCGACCGTTTCGAACTCGACCCGCCGCACTTGATGAACCACAACGGAGTCGAGATCGATCCTAAGGGTGGCCTCCCGATAATCTGGATCGGGCGGAACCCAGACTCCGCCTGCGCACGAGATCAAGCCGGGCCAGGTTCCGTCTTCATGATCGTCGGCGGGAGGGGGCGGACGCGGCACACGCTCGATCACTGAATATTCGGTCTCCCATCCCTCCTCATACATCTGGCCCGTGCGGGCTTCGATGTCGGTCCCGTCCGGCAGCGCGATCGCGGCAACCCGCGCAACCTTGTAGAACAAAACCAGATTGAGGACGTCTCCGGCCGCCTGGACCGACGGGAATACGATCCCGTCGATCGGCGGCTCGTTCTCGGTCGCGAGAAAGTCGGCGATGGCCTGGGTCGGCAGATATTCGAACGCCTCATCGTCCGGCATCACGGCCGGGTAATGCGCTGGCTGAGGGATCGTAGGAACATCGCACGCCCGAGACGCCCGGCAAGCCGATCATCGAACACGCTCCCGCCCTCGGCCACATCGCCCAACGCCGTGAGGTCTAGCAGCCGGACCGGCCGAGTAATCTCGAAGCGCGCGACCGCGACCTGGCTGCCAACAGGCGGCCGCACCTCGGCAATCGCAGCGCGCGCCTCGCTCGCGCCATAGAAAACCGAGATGCCGCGCGCATTCATTCTGCCGCTTGCCGCCAGCATCGCCGGCGGCGAGCCCAGTTGCTGGTCAGGACGGCACAGGGCCGCGATCAGCTTATCGTCCGACTGAAAGGCGCGAGCTCTGAAGACGGCCGCCAGTTCGGTGCCGGGGCCACCATCGATCACCAGCGATCGGCCATCCGTAGCCGTCATGCCCTCGATCTCGCGGAAGACGTTGGTCAGATAATCGGCCGCCGTCCGGCTGAAAAAGCGCGCCTCGGACTTGAGCGACCGCTCGAAATCCGACCAGGCCTCCTGCCACGCCTCATCGGTAGCGCTCTTCTCCTCGTAATGGCTGTCGCTGGAGAATTCCGTTTCCTCGCCCATGGCGTCGGAATCGAAGCTGCTATGCCGCTCCTCAAGGATCGTCAGGATGTCCTGCGCAGGCTCATCGTCGATGACCGCAGCGTTTGAGATCGCGTCCAGGACGGGCTCGCCGTCGCGCTCCCAGTCATAGGTCGACTCCCTGTCCGACAGCATCGTGATCTGCCAGGAATTCGGCTGATCGGAGGTCCGGATATAATGGGTCTCGAAAACTTCCTCGATCCGGTCGGCCAGATCGCCAATCGTGTAGGACTTGCTGGCGGGCCGATCGCAATAGGAGCAGCGCCCGCGGTGCCCTTCCATGCGGATTTCGGCCTTCAGAAACCTCTCGCCGACACAATAGTGGCACAGCCGCTTGGCGCTAAGCTCCTGGATTTCCGTCTGGCTCGTCATCCCGTTTTTCTCACGGCAGGAGGCGGCAAGGATCACGCGCGGGCGTCATGATCGTGACGGCGGTCCGGGCGCGGGTCGCCGCGACATGAAGATTGAAGCGGGCGGAGCGCTCTTCATTCGCCCCACCCGGGCGAAGGTAGCGCGAGTAGGCGCCTTCAAACACGATCACCTCGTCAAATTCCTTCCCCTTCGCCTTGTGGATCGTCATCACCGTCACGCCGCGATGCGGCCGTGCGGTGGCGGCGAACTGATCCTCCACGACCGCGGCGCGCAGCAGATCTCGTGCCCCGCGATAGGCGCCATGCTCCCGCCACGCTCCGGCCAGTCGCGCCTCTATCTGCGCCCCACGGCGCAGCAGTCGCATATGGCGGGCCTCCTTCGCGACCGCTTGCAGCTCGGCGCGCGGGCTCGCCACGAACAGGGCGCGGACTGCGCGCCAATCGGTCATCGGATCCCCCGTCAGCACCATCGTCTCAGCCTCGACCAGCAAATGCCGCAGGTCGGTCGGGATGCCCCGCGCCCCATAGCCCCCGTCGCCGCGTTCTCGGACGGCGCGCGCCGTCTTGCGCAGTTTGGCGGCCTTCCCGATCGCGCCGGCAGAGGCCGTCTCGCTCCGACCCACCTCGAACGCCGCTAGCGCCTCCAGCGCAAGCGGCGCCAGCGCGCCCGCCGGATCGCGCGGTTCGAGCAGCAACGCGATAATGGCGCCCGCCAGCATCGGTCCCTCGGCGGCGACGAGCAGCTCCACTGGATAGCGCGGCAGCCCATGCTCGGCTCTTCCCATATATTCGAAGACCATGGTGGCCAGCATGTTGGCCGGCACCAGCACCGCGAGCGACCAATCCTCGTTGCGACGCAGGCGATTGACCGCCTGGAGGACGGTCTGTTTCAGAGGGCGTAGGCTCTGTCCGCCATAGGGTGAGATGGCGACGCCCGCATAGAGCTGAGGGCGAAACGCACCCGTCAGCATCGCGTCCGCGAACAAGGTGATATCCGTCCCGGCGCTACGGCGGTTCTCGCCCTGAAAATCGAACGGGGTAGGCTGAAAGGCCGCGATGAACTCATCGAACCGGCGCGGATCGGCACCCTTGAAGTCGTAGATCCGCTGCTTGGGATCGCCAAGCGCCATAAGTCGGCTTTGACGACCGAGGGTCGCGATCATCCGCCATTCGTCGGCGTTCGTGTCTTGGAACTCATCGACGATGATGAAGGGATACGCGCCGCCATAGGCCCGTGCCAGCAGTGGCACGGCTTCCAGTAGCTCGGCGACGAGGCTTGGAAAAAGGTCGAATGCTATCAAGCCTTCCTGATCGAACAACCGCCGTTGCTCGGCTATCCGCGCTGCGCCGGTCAGCCCGGCAAGTCGGTCGCGCGCCTCTGCGGGCAGCAGGAGTGAGACGCTCGGGCGAGCGCATAGCAGATAGGCGTGGCTTTTGAGGATCGACCAAGCGAACCCGTGATAGGTGTTGATCTCGATGCGCGACATCAACGCGCGCGGGATCGTGGCCGTGGCCTGCTCGGCGACCCGCGCGATCGTCGCGCGCGCGAAGCTCAGGAACAGTGCCTTTCCGCTCGCGCCGAGCCTGCCAGCTTCGAGATCCTCGCAGGCCTTCGCCAGCGCGATCGTCGTCTTTCCCGACCCCGCGCCACCCCGCACGAGAATGCTACCGTCCGTCGCCAGCAAGCGCCGGCGTTGATCGCAAAGGACGAGAGCCATGGGCTTAGCCGCCCGGCACCGGCTGAACAGGCGCCTGCGGTATCAGCGGCAACGGGAAAGGCGGTGGTGGCGGCGCTTCCACCATGGCGCGCAACTGGCCGAGGATCGCCATCATGGTTCGCGGAAAATGGCCCAGCTGACACAGACTGAAGAAGAGCGTCAGAAAGTCATCTCCCTTCTTATGCTTGAAAAGCGCGAGGAACGGCGCGGAATAAGCGGCATCCGGTGACCCATCGGCTGGAACCTGCGCCGCAAGCGCCACCGGCCACTCGCCTTGCTGCCCGAGCCACTGGACGAACCAGCGCTGCATATCGAGAGCGATCTCGTCCCTAAGGAGATGCTCAAAGCCAGCATATGGCTGCTCGAAGGCCTGGTCGCACGCGAGCTGGATCGCGGCCGCCGCACCCGGATCCTGGCGATCGGAGATCGTCGCAACCGTCTTGCCCAGACCACGAAAGAAGGCGGCGAACGATGGCACCGCGGTCTCACCGCCCGCATCGAACGGCACCCAGCCAAGCGAGTCGAGTCGCTTGTGGGCGGCCGGGTTCAGCTCCGCAGCGCGCCTCGCGACCGCGCTGTAGGCGACGAACTCGGTCTTGCCCTCCACGACAAGGACGCGGCGCGCAAGAAGCGCCTCGCAGAAACGAGTACGAAATCCGTCGCGGAAGATTTTCAGGCGCAGGTTGTCCGGCAGGACGACCTTCGTCGCAGTCAGGAGCGCCGTCGCATCGCGGCGCATGACCGTCATCTGCTCGGGCTGGAACTGCTCGATCACGTAAGGCGAGTGCGACGTGAACAGCGCCTGCGATGCCAGCCCGCGAACCTTATCCACGACGCGCTGCTGCACATGCGGCGGAAGCGAAATCTCTGGCTCCTCCATCGCAAAGATAACCCGCCCATTCCGCCGCTCGGCAATGAGTCCGAGCATCGCGAGGACGAGCGCGTTAATCGTGCCCGAGCCCTGATGCTGAAATGGCGCCGCGTATCCCGGGACGCCGGTCGCCAGGAACGACTTCAATACGCGCCGAAGATCCTCGCGGGTCAACTCCGACACGCGCAGATGCGGCGCGTCGGCCCATTCGCCCGGCACGATCTCGCGCATGGCATCCTGTATTGCGGTCAGGATGCGGCCGAACTCGGGGTCGCTCGCTCCCACCACGTCAAGGCCCCGCAGATTGTCGAGCAAGCCTTCCCACATGCGCGTCCGGACCTCGTAGGTCTTGAGGATCACGTCGAGGAGAGAGCCTCGCTCCATGGACAGCGCGCGACTTCCCGTGCGCAGGGCGCGAAGATGCAGGAATCCGAACTCACGCTTGTCGCTTGACCGGCATTCGCTGGAAGACGTGCCGTCCTCCGCGCGCGGCACTGCGAACCAAGTCTTCGCGGTGAACTCGTCGCCGTCCGGGTCGTAGGCCCCCTCGAAACGGATGCGGACCGCCGGCTCGACACCAAGCTGGGCGGCCTGGATCGCG
The DNA here is from genome assembly GCA_039934655.1 of Sphingobium sp. Taxonomy (GTDB): domain Bacteria; phylum Pseudomonadota; class Alphaproteobacteria; order Sphingomonadales; family Sphingomonadaceae; genus Sphingobium. The sequence continues at coordinate 2,739 of JBDTLS010000095.1, read as the reverse complement.
CCACCCGGGCCGATCAGTGTACAGTCTGCGGCGCGCCAGAATTCCAGATTGCTCCGGAAGCGATCGCAAGGCTGATTGTCGAGGCCAGCAACGACGACTTCCACGACGATTTTCGGGGCCGGTTGATCCTGGTGCGGGAGGTAGCGGCCGCCATGAAAATCATGTTCGTCGATGGCCTGGGTGCGCGACAAGCGGTCAGCGCCAATGGCAAGCTCGATCGCTTCGAACACCGTCGATTTGCCGGTGTTATTGTCGCCAAGAAGTACGGTCGTACCTTCGAAATGAAGGTCCGCAAGCCGTATTCCCCTGAAATTCTCGATATGAACGCGGACAATTCGCACTAGCCGCGCCCCCCTTGCCAGCCTGTTTGACGCAGCTCTTAGCATTTATCGTCACGCGCGCCGAGATGATTGTCCGGACCACGGGGAATTATCAGGTCAATTTCGGCGGCGACCGTTGGGCACGACCACGTTACCGAGCCTGATTCTCTCGTCGAGGGTGAAGGATCCTAATGCCGACCTCATCCGAACCTTTGAACGGACGGCAGCTTCAGGGAAACACATCAAGTTATCAGCGCGGTGTGCACGTAGATCGGAACAAGCTTCCTGTTGATGCCATCCAAACTCACGGGATAGTCGCTTCTGACAAGATTGCTCGCCGTTGTTTTCACCTGCGCCCCGGAAGCGAACAGAACCTCATTCTCGTGACCAAGGTTCGTGCCGCCTCTTCGGAAAACGAACATCGCAGTTGTTGGATTGTAGGCTTCAAACACGAACAGATCTATCCGACCGCCATGATAGGCTTTCCCCTTGTGCTCGGCATTTCTCAGCGCGACGTCCGGACAGAAGCTCGTCGACACGGGCCTGCTTGTCATGAATGTCGACGGCAACGCCGACACTCCCGCATGGAATAAGCATTGCCCATGCGGAAGGACCTGCCCAATCGTACCGATTTCGCGGGACACGGCATTTAAGTCGCAGGTCGAAAGCGATTTCTGATAGTCCGCGATGTTGCTCGGGGTGACCGAAGGCATTGCCTGTCGCCACGCCTTGTATTCGCAATTCTCGTTGAGCTTGTCGTTGATGTAGTTGCGAAGAGTTTGGTCCGTGCCCACGTTGGCGATGTGGACAGCTGCGTCCATCGAGCTGCCGATGGTGGCCCTCAGTCGAGTTTGTACCCAATACGGCCGCCCATGCTCCAAGCTCTCTTCTAGCGTCGATGGCCTCGTCTCCCATAGCTCGAGAGCCGGGGAGTAGATGTCGATCAAATTCAAACTCACTTTAACTCCTTACGCCCCGAAGGGCGGACGATACTCGATAGGTGGCCGGCCCCCAGGCGACACGTGCAAGGCTGTCTCTGGTGATCGCGGCACCTATTCGTAGAAGCTGCTGGTATCTACCGTGAGCTGGATCGCCTCCGCGTCGATGTCGAGCGGCTTGCCTGCTGCCGCTATGACCTTCGCCTTGTAGGGGTAGCTGTCGTCTGAACGCATGCCGATGTCGTTCGCGACATCTGAGTTTGAGCCATATTGCAGCTCCACCTCGACCTCTCCGGTGACGCGGTACTCGATCTCGGCCGCATCCAGCCGCCGCACCCTAATCTCGTCGATTATGTGCCCGTCGACGCGTGTATGCGTCGAGAGTTCGTCGAGTTCTTGGATTGTATCGAGGATCAGGTTTTCGAACACCGCATTGTGCAGTGAAGTGGTAACCGCATCCTTGATCAAATGGCGGGCATTGGCAGCATCTTCGAGCAGCGCGTGGATTTCCGTCAACACGTCGTAGAGCATCTCGCGCACCGCGCTGCCCTTGTAGACCACTGTCTCGGCGCGGACGTGCGTTGCCTTGTGCAGCTTGTCCATCGCGGCGAGCAGCGGCTTGGCCATCGCGCCAGCATCAACCCTAAGTTTCTCCTTCACAAAGTCGTCGGGAAGTCCAGCTTGGACAATATACCGCGCGCGTTGGCTGCGGGTGACGGTCTTGGTATCTGTGGCTTGTTCGAACCAGATGCAGCGCCGCACCTCGTCGTCGGGCGCTAGACTATGCAGCACATGAGTTGCCAGCTCGCGCAGAGCGCTCGCCACAAGATTGCCGCGGATCGGGTTCGTCTGGTCGCGCCCGGCCTTGATCGCGCCCTTGCATATCTTTTTTAGAAACCGGTCGCGCGGGACGAGTTCGAGCAAATCGCGTCGCGCGGTCTCGACATCTTCCCAAGCAACGCTGTTTGCCATTCAATCTTCCCGCTGGCCGCGATCCCTGCGCGTAGCATGTAAAGGTGGGTATTGAGCGGATAGATCGCAATGTCGGATAGGGGCAGTCGTTTTGCCAACTCAGTGCCCCCAAAGCCGACCAGCAAATCCTTTCACTCCGTGTCGCTGGCGGTCACCGTGTTTCCGTTCTCGTGTCGTCGGGTAAGTTCAGGGTATGAACCGCCGTTCAAATGGCCGGAAACCCCCAAGTCCGGTCCTCGCTACCTCACACCGGCGTGATGAACGAAGGCCAGGTTTTAGGGAGGTGTTTCGAGCGGTTGAATGACCGCAATTAACGCGGCAACTGACGTCAGCCCCGCTGAGCCTGGAATGTCGGCTATCCCATTACCATTGCTCCGAAGCCGACCGTCGCAAAGGTCCCAATAGCCGAAATTTGAATCCAATTCGCTCAGTTTCACGCCGAAGGATTGAAAGCCTCATCGTCTGCGTTCACGCGGTGGAGGCTCGGGTTTTGGCGGTCCGGCCCTTTG
>JBDTLS010000094.1:0-9936 GCA_039934655.1 Sphingobium sp. | reverse complement strand
TCCTTCATCAATCGTTGAAGGCCCACCTGCGCATATCAAGAACGTCGGCGGGCGGTTACATCATCAAAGCCCCCTGGGAGCATCAGCAGCAGTACTATGCCGAACGCTGCCGCGCCTAGGACCGCCAGCAGCGTGTAATCGCCATGGAACAGGATAAGTCCCGACAGTGACGATCCACCCGCGACACCGCACGCAATCGCAGCGTTGGCGAACACCATTAACCCGCCCGAGCAGTCGTTGGCGTTGACACTGCCGAGAAGCAGCGGAACGTTGAAGAACCAAGCGAAGGCAAAGGCCGCGCCGACGAACGTAAACACCGTCAGCGTTTCCAGCCTGCCGAGCCAGAAGGCAGCGGCGGCGATGACCATGATACCCGCGATCAACGCGTGGTGCCGGGGCACACGGCCGATCAGCAGCGTCGACAGTGATGCTCCCGCGAGGCCGGCCAACGATGTGAGCGACAGCACAATCGCCACCTGCTCGTGACCGAAGCCCACGGCCTTGCCGATCCCTTCGAAGTTCGCCCAGATCGCACTGAGCGCGACATAGAACAGCGCTAGTCCGGCGATGGCCGATAGCGCGGGCAGCGACCATGCGGGCCTGGTGCTGCCCCTCTGCGCCGCGGCACGGCCGGGCAGGAAGCGGACAAGCGGCAGACCGACAAGCGCCAGCCCTGCCAATACCAGAAAGAAGCCCTGCACGGCCCAACGCGTCAGGACCGCCGACAGACAATAGATGGCCAGGACCTTGAACAGGATCTGCACCAACACCCACAGCGAGAAGGCGCGATCCGCCTGCTTCAGCCGGCCGAGAGTGGCAAGGACGATTGCCATCAACACTCCCGAACACAGCCCGCCCATGAAGCGCCATGCCGCGATCGCAATAATCGCCTGTCCTCCGTCCCGCACGACGTGCATTGCCGGGGCCGCGAAGCACAGGATCGATCCCAGCAACATCGCGAAGGCCACCCTACGCCATGACAACGACCGCATCAGGAAATAGGCCGGGACAAGCGCCGCGGCCATTCCCCACAGGTCCATCGACACGATGAACAGCGCGTCGGGTGGCGTCAGCCGCAGCCCGTCGATCAGCCCGCCCACATAGACGGGCAGGACGAGCAGCGCCGACGCCGCGATCGGCGCCAGCAGGACCGCGGCGGCCATCATTGCGCGCTCGGATCGCTCCAGTGTGGACATTTGCGTTGCATTCATGGTTGTCACCGGCGTCAACGCACCAGCTCGATCATCGCCCGCAGGTTCGCTTCGGCACGGGTGATCACCGCATCCTGATGCACCTGCAAATCCTGATAGCCGACGCCGGCAAGCACCGCTTCGAACGGATCGGTCACTCCCGATGCGATTCCCGACAGCGCTTCCAGCACGCGTAAGCCACAGAACGGCACCACCGACGGGCTGTAGCCGCCTTCATGCGTCATCATGATCCGTCCGCCGCACAGGCGCCGGGCCACCTCCATCAGCATCCGCGTCATCTCGCCATAGATCGTGGAATACAGCATGTTGCGGCCCAGCGGATCCTGCCCGGCTGCATCGAAACCCGAAGCAACCAGAATGAAATCGGGCCGGAACGCGTCGAGTGCGGGAATAACCACACGTTCGAACGCGGCGATATAGGCACCGCGCCCGCTGCCAGGCGGCAGGGGGATGTTCATGTTGTATCCGCGACCGGCCCCGTCGCCCACGGCATCCACTGCGCCGCTGTCTGGAGGGAAGCAATTGTCTTGGTGAATCGAGAGGGTAAGCACGCGCGGGTCTTCCCAGAAGATGCTCTCCGCGCCATTGCCGTGATGCACGTCCCAATCAACGATCGCGATACGCGACAGGCCGTGATCGTCGATCAGTGATCGCACAGTGATCGCACCGTTCGCCAGAAAGCAGAAGCCCATCGCTGCGTCGCGCACCGCATGGTGCCCGGGCGGTCGGTTCAGCACATAGCCGTTTGCCACGCGTCCCGCCATGATTGCATCCGCCATGGCTAGGCAGCCCCCCACCGACAGCATGGCCAGATCATACCCACCTTTACCGAACACGGTGGAGCGTCCGGCTTGGCCGCCTTCGACGCTGAGCATCTTGAGACGCTCGACATAATCCGCGTCGTGCACGCGCAGCACTTGCGCCTCGCCCGGCACAACCGCGTCGATCATCTCAAGATGACGAATATACCCCGTAGCATCAAGCAGGTTTTTGAAGCGCCGCTTGGTCTTGGGGCTTTCGCTATGCTCGTCCGGCTCGACGAAGATCTCCGGGTCGGGTTGCAGCACGCCGGCATAATGGCCGGTATCGTGCCACATATAAAGCTCGTTCCACACGAAACCGGTACGTGGCATAAGGTTTAGCTCCTGTGTGACGTCGAATATCTTTGTGCTAGTCTGGGGCAGAGGTGGCCCGACCACGCTTAACGGTATCGGAAGCTGACCGAGCCACCGAACCAGCGCGGCGGCCCCAGAACAAGCGGCGTGGTGCCGTTGGTCCCGGCCAGATCGAAGCCCGAGGCATAAACTACCTGTTTGGTCAGGTTCTTGCCCCAGACCGCGAATTCCCATACGCGGTTGGCGGTCGTGTACGAGATGCGGCCGTTCGCCACGAAATTGGACCCGTCCGTCAGAGCCGGGTGGTTGACCGTATTGAAATACCGCTTGCTGGTATAGCGCGCATCGCCCTGCAGGCCGACGCGGCCTCCGCCCAGATCGAATTCATAGCGAAGCAACCCCGTTCCCGACCAGCGGGGTGATTGCGGCATATGCTGATCACCAAGATTTACGCCTGTTCCCAAGAGGTTGGACGGCACGTCATGAGCGATAGCGTCAAGGTAGGTCACACTGCCGCCGATCGTGACGCCAGGCAGAGGAGTGGTGTTCACCTCCGCCTCGACGCCCTTTACGGTCGCGCTGGTATTGAAGATCGTGGGGGCAAGGCCGGTCAGCGTATAGGCTTGGTAATTGGCGTAATCGTAATAGAATGCACTGATGTTCAGCCTCGTCGAATTGCCGAAAAGGCTTGTCTTGAGGCCGCCTTCGTAACTGGTGAGGATTTCCGGCTTGTACGGCATCACCGCCGCCGTGATCCCGGCGATTGCCGGCGCGTTGAAGCCGCCGCCTTTCTGGCCGCGCGTGACGCTGGCATAGGCGAGAATGCCAGCGACAGGGCGATAGTCCAGTTCGGCCTTGCCCGACCAGTCGCCATAGGATTGCCGGTTCAGGCCGCCGCTGTTCGCGTCGGTAAAACCCTGGGCCTGGACGCTGCCGGGTTGGGCAACCACGCTGCAGGCGAAGGGTAGGAACCCGTTGATGCACGACGTCCGCATGTCGATCCGGAGCGAATCATGGTTCCAGCGACCGCCCAGGATCATCGAGACGGACGGACTCAGTTTCCATTCCGCCTGCCCGAATACTGCATAGGATTCGGTGTGCTGGCGCACGGCATTGTCGGTCAGGAACGGGAAGAGCACGTCCGGGTTGGCGTTGGCCAGCGTGTAGGCGTCAGTCAGCGCATCGATGCCCGTGTTGATGTCATGATCGATCGCAAGATAGTAGAGTCCGGCCACCCAGTGAACTGGTCCACTCGAACCTTGCAGCCGGACTTCCTGCGACATTTGTGCACTATTGGCACGCGAGTTGAAGTTGAACATGCGGAAACCCGTGCCATCCGTATCCAGGGACAGCCGACGCTTCAGCTTCAGATAATCGCTGATAGCGACCAGATCGACACTGTCGCTGATCGCCACGTTCGCGGTCAACGTCGCCCCGTAAACCTCGCGCTTCGATATCCCCGGATTGTCTAACTGCGTGACATAAGGGTTGGATGGATCGGGATCCGTCCAACCGGCGCAATTGCTCGCGCCGGTGACGATCAGCGGAGCCGGGCTATTCGCGTCGAAGGTGGTCCCGCAGAAGGACGCGTAAGCGGCATCCGACGAAGGCCGAATGGTGCGCTTGGCCGGATCTGAATAGTCGATGATGGCCCGCTTGCTATCGTAGACGGTCGCGCGTTTCACGTTGTCCCGACTGTAATGGATGCTCAGCAGCAGGCTCGACCGGCTGTCCTCGGGGGCGAGTTCCAACTGGAGGCGCGCAGCATAATTGTTGGCGCCACCCTGCTTGCCACCGAAGGTGTTGCGGATGTAGCCGTCGTTATGCTTGGTCGATACTGACAGGCGAGCGAGGAAATCCTTCGACAACGCGCCGCTCAATGCGCCGTTGGATTCGATAAGTCCGTTCTCGCCACCCTGTACCTCGCCGAGCGCCTCGAAAGTGCGGGTGGGCTTGCTGTTGATGACGTGGACCAGCCCACCTGTGGCGTTACGGCCGAACAGCGTGCCTTGCGGCCCGCGCAGCACCTCCACCCGCTCGACATCAAACATGCTGAACCCGGCCGCGCCGATGAAACTGCGATAGGCCCCGTCGACGTACATCGCGACCGGCGCTTCGTTCTGGTCGGAAAAATCGTTCTGGCTGACCCCCCGGATCGAAAAGATGGAAATGCCCTGCGAGCCGAAATTAGTGATCTGAAGGCTCGGGACGACCGATTGCAAAGTATCACTGTCGGCGATGCCCAGCTTGGCCAATTGCCCGCCGCCGAACGCCGTCACGGCGATGCCGATGTCCTGGATGTTCTGCTCGCGCTTCTGGGCGGTGACGACGATTGCCGCGCCGATACCGGCATCAGCATCGGCAGTGTCCGGCGCTCCGGCCTCGCTCTGCGCCCAGGCCGGGGCTGCCAATATCATTAATGCACTCGCTATCGCCGATGTCGATAAGGCGCGTATATCCTTTTTCATAACCATCCCTTGCTCGTTTGCTGGCCTGCCTCCATCAGTCGATCCGAATCGATGATTACAGCGGCCCCTGTTTTTCAGAGACGAGAATAGATGATGGTTTGCAGCGCCGCTTGCATCAGCGTTCCGCTCCAGTTGATCCAGCGTCCTAGCTGACACCTAGCGGCACAGATGTTCACGGATGCAACAATTGGCTAGGATCGGCACGATTTATGCTATCTTCTTTACAATCTTCGGGATGTGCGACAGTCTGCCTCGGCGATAGGGAGGTAGTGGGTGGCTATGACGGGATCCAGCGTTACCGAGTTCGACCGGCAACTGCACCGCCGGTACGGCGTCTATACCAGCGAACCGGTGCGCGACCACGCACCGTCGCGCGGGCGCACGGTTCCGCGGCGATGCGGCCCCTATTCGGCGGTGATGATCCGGGCGAACAATCTTACCAGCCGCCGACCCGCGATGCAGGGCGATTGGCTCAATTCCGCCTTCCTGCTCATGCAGCTGGAAGGCGACAGCGACGTGGTCCACTATGGCAAGAAAGTGGCATTGCAGCGTGGCGACGTGTTCCTCATGGACTCGCGCTCGCCATTGCAGATCACCGTACCATGTAACTCACGCGCCGCCTGCATATCGGTGGGCCGCGATGACCTTCTGGCGCTGTCCCGCTCCGCCGACACCCTCTTCGGCTCCAAGATTTCAGGCCAGAACGGCCTGGCCAACCTGCTCGCGCACATGCTGAATGCGTTGATGAAGGACGATTACAGCTATCGAGATATAGAGTGCCGCACGGTCACCAACGCAGTATTGTCGCTGATTGATCAGTATCTTCTGTGGAACGGCACGTTCGATTACAGCGACAACACGGACAATCGGCGCATTACAGCGGTGAAGCAATGGCTTGCCGGCGTACTAACCATCCCTGATCTGGAAGTCGCCGATATTGCCCGCGAGTTCAACATGTCGCGCAGCGCGCTTTACCGTCTGTTCGCCGCGTCGGAAGAGACCCCGGCGGGCTGGATCCTGAGCCAGCGCCTTATGCTCGCACGCGACGTCCTGTCTGACCCACGCACGCGCCATCGCAGCATCACCGAAATATGCTTCGACGTCGGTTTCAACGACACCTCCCATTTTTCCAGAGCGTTCCGGCAAGCCTTCGGTCAGCCACCACAAGAATATCGCTCTAAGGCATTGCTGGCGCCGATCTGAAGGACATTTGGGCGTCATCCGGGCAGCTGGTGAGACACCCTCTAGGGGTCCCGGTCTCATTGTCCGCGCTCAGAGGATGCTCGGCTTTGCCACGTCTCGCTGAGCCATTTCCGAAGCCATGAGGTACAGGAACTGAAGGGGCTGACCGGTGACAAAGTCCCGCATGCGCGGACCGAAGGCGCCTTGAAGAAGGACGTCGAATTGATGCGGGCGGTATCGGGTGATTGATCCCAAGTAGAAGGTTACAGCATACATAGAAAGCAGCTGAGGAAGGCGACGGGGAAGTCACCTTCAGTTCAGGGGCAGTTCCTTCGGACCATAGATCTGCCCGTTGACGATCACCTGCCTGACGTTGCGGGCGTTACAAATGTCGGCCAGGGGATTTCCATCAACGATAACCATGTCCGCAAGCTTGCCGACCTCGATCGACCCGATGTCGGTACGCTCACCTAGCATTACAGTTGCAAATTTGACTTGATATGTGCGTTTTTGGCGGCGGCTTGATGGGCTCGTCGCCAGCAGGACCAGGCGATGACGTGAGCGGGCTGGATGCTTCGCTGGGCAAGTCTGTTGGCGATCCGGCGGATTTCCTGGGTCGACCAGCGGATCAACTCCGGACAATCGGCCTCGGAGGTCTTTTTTGGGGCGTCACGGCGTTGGCGCGGTAGCGGATGATCGCCATCATCGCGAAGGCGAGCATGACGAGCGAGACGTGGCGGTGCCGGCCATGCCACGAGCGTGTTTCGTTGTGGTCGAGGCCGAACTCGTTCTTGGCAGTCTCGAAGCTGTCTTCGATCGCCCAGCGATGGCCCTCGACAGCAACAAGGGTCTGGATGCCGGTGCCGGCCGGACACCATGTCGTAAAAAAGGCAAGATCACCGTCGCTGATGTTGCGGCGGCTCAGAAGGCCACGGGTCCAAATTCCTGACTGGGCATCATCATATTCGTCGGCGTCGAGATCGGCGAGTTCGCAGTACGCCCAACCGTGAGGCACTGGCGATTGAGGTCGGCCAGCGCCTACGTGGTGAGAATGTGGTCGAGGTGCTCAATCACTTGGTACGGCAAGGCGGTGCACCCAAGTATTTGTTTGCCGATAATGGCGCTGAATTTACCGTCCGGCTTGTTGACCTTTGGGCGTACCATCATGGTGTCCGGATCGACTTCTCCCGTCCTGGCAAGCCCACTGATAATCCTGTCCTGAGCTTGTCGAAGGGGCCTACATTGAGACCTTCAACGGGTCGTTCCGGGATGAATGTCTCAATGTCCACTGGTTTGCCTCGCTGCCTGATGCGAAGCGGCTGATCGAGGCTTGGAGGATCGACTATAACGTTAGCCGTCCTCACATGGCGCTTGGCAATCTGAGCCCGGTCGAATATCTTGCCGGATCAGAAACTTGGCCTGCCCCGATCGGGGCAGGCCAAGCCGGAAATTAACGCTGTATCCGGACCACCAAACCCAAGCACTTCAAGGCGTTAATGCACTAACAAATAACTCGGACCACTCAGTGGGGACCGGTCAATCGAGTACGCAGGCTTCATTGCTTATGATGGCGGATTAGCGTATAGACACACAAACGTCTAATGCAGGAAACTAGCCATGGGTAGTGAACAGGCACGCTGGAGCCTCAAGGTATCACGGGATACCGATATAGCTTTGCGGACATTGCTGGCTACACGCGGTGGCAAAAAGGGCGATCTCTCCCGTTTCGTCGAGGAAGCCGTTAACCGCGAGGTGCTGCGCGAAACCATCCGCGATCTGCACACACAAAATGCGGGCATCGACAGCGCAGAAATCGATAGCCTGATCGATACGGAAATGCGCGCCACCCGCGCGGAGTTCTGGACGCAGCATCGCGCCTAAGCCATGCGCGTTATCCTCGATACAAACATATTGCTGAGCGGGTTGATCTCGCCATCGGGGATCCCTGCCCGCCTGATCGAAGCATGGCTCGATCATCGCTTCACCCTCGTCAGCCATGCTTTACAGCTCGATGAACTTCGCGACGTATCCAGACGGGAAAAAATACGGGCGCTTGTTCGCCCATCCATAGCAGGGCGGCTGGTCAATCAAATTGCGTTGGTCGCAGAGATGCCCGAGCGCCTGCCCCCCATCCAAAGGTCACGCGATCCACGCGACGATTTTCTGCTTGCCCTCTGCGAGACAGGAAAGGCCGACTGGCTTGTCACCGGCGACAAAGACGATCTACTCGCACTTGGTCATCATGGCACCGCCCGGATCGTCACGGCAGCGGACTTTATGGCCCAAATTTCCTGAGCGGCACTGCCATACAACAGCCTGCTCTCTGTGACCATTTTTGTGCTGTGGCACGATGTGCAATGTGGATTTTAAATGTTATGCAATGTCAGAACTAATAAACATGGATGCAGATAAGTGATTGGTTTATAACGATATTTATTTGTAAATCAGGGGCTTTTAATCAGTAAGTCGCTGGATAAAGCTTCTAAGATTCTCAAGCGCTTTCATCGGCTTACTGGCGATCTCTTGCCAGAATAATTCCGCGCAGTGTCTGGCTGTGACCATTTTTGTGCCACACAGCCAGACCTAGCCCGATCAAGCATATCAGAAGGCATTTAACTCTTCTGCAACCTCAGCAATGTCTGCAAGTTTCAGGAGAAAGTCTTCCCATGCTGCGAAACCGGCTGCACGCAGACCAAGCTCCTGATTTCTGTCATAGATGCCTTCGATCCCCTTGCGCTTATGGTTGAGCATGAGTTCTGCGATATCACGATCAATTCCAAGTCGTCGGGCGTTCGACCGGAAGGTTCGGCGCAGATCATGGAAATGCCAGGAGGGGATGACGCAGCCAGCGAGCTTTTCCATTCGCAGATGGACTCTATCTCTCGCTTTGAACCAGCCAAACAACTGTGGACCGTCAATCCTGCTCGAAGGGAATAGCCATTCATGGTTGGTTTCTGCCAACCGCCTTCCCCACGGTCCCAGAGCAATGATATTCACTTCACCATTTTTGGATCGCTCTGACGGCAGAGTCCATATTCCGTCCACAAACTCGGATGCGGAAGCGCCAAACAGTTCGTTGCGACGGGCGGCCGTCAGTAGCAGTAAAAGGAAACCACGACGATAGAATTGGCTTTCTTCGACCAGTGCCTGAAATAGCCAAACCAGCTCATCATCACTTAAGGAAGCTCTGAACAAGTCGAAATCGAGCTCGAAAATCGACGGTTTTCCGCGGTTAACGCGAGTCGAAAGTGACTTGTTCAGAGCTTCCTTAAGAAACGGCTATTCGCTTTAGCCCCGGTCGAAAACCAGTTGGAGTTAAGCGTGGGCGCTGGATGGGTAGTCAATTCTATCCCAGCCATTCGGCCTTCTCGGCCCGAACACCACCTCAGGAAACAATTCAACTCTCCCGCCATCTTGTTGGCACGGTCTTTCGACGCCTTGGACTTGTCATAGACAGCATCCCAGCACTCATTCTCAGTCAAATCATAAAGCGCCCTGCAACCCAGGCGTGGATCAATGTCCCGCTTGAAGATGACCGCCTTGTCGGACAATGTTCTCGGCCTGAGTGTCTTGCGATCACCCCGCTTCATTGCAGCCATATAGAGCTCATGTGCCTTTTTGACGGTGAGTTCCAGCTGCGCTTTCTCGGTACGCATGGCCACACGGGGATCTTCCCCACGCTCGATCATCTCATTGAGCGCGGCAGCCCATTTACGGGCCGCTGGAATCGAATATGCCGGAAATGAACCCAGCTTGAGCGTCACAACCGTACCCGATTTGGCAACCCGGCGACGAAATCGCCAAATTTTACGGCCATCCCCATTTGCGATGACACAAAGTCCCGCCGTTAGCGGGTCCTGACGCGCACCGGACTGGAGCGCATCTATGCTCGCAGGGCTGAAATTCTGTGATTTTCCCATGACAACCTCGATCATTCGAGGCGATAAAACGATGACACAA
>JBDTLS010000093.1:0-10014 GCA_039934655.1 Sphingobium sp. | reverse complement strand
CAATAGCCCGAGCAGCGTCGGTACGCTGCGACTGGGCAACACCATGTCATACACGGCCATCATATATAACGATCCGCTGAGCAGCAGGATGTTGAGCACCGCGCTGACGATGCCAACTCCCCACAAGGATCGGCGCGCCCGCGCCATCGCTGCGGCGAGCCGATCCTGCGCTGTTTCAGTGGTGTGCGGAACGGTCATTTATATTCCTGCGCGAGGCTGTGTATCATACACTTGTTTTTTACAGGTGGGATCTGATTGCAGCGCCACTTGAACTAGTCGACGCGAATTTTCATCCGCCCCGGCGAGTCGGCCATAGGGGCCCACTTCAATGTCGCGGCGGAGTACGCGCGCCGGATTACCAGCCACGATACAGCGTGACGGAACATCTTCAAACACGACCGAACCTGCACCGACGATTGATTCATCACCCAAGGTGACACCGGGCAAGATTGTGCTTCCCCCACCAATAAAACAGCGTCGACCGATACGGATGGGGCGGACCGTCTCTGTCTCCGCATCCCGGCTTATCAACAGTGTCTTGAACGCAACCAACGTTTGCGGACCAATAAAAATGCTGTTGCGTGCGCCCGGCTCGAAGCGGCTGGAAAGCGAAATACTTACACTCGGATCGATATGAATGCCTTTGGCATATACGTACCACAGGCGGCGGAGCCCTGTCATAAAATTCCGTATTTTACGCAGCCGGTTTAAGGAACGAATTGCCATGTTAGCGTGGAACCTTCCCATTACCCTTAGTCGATGCGAACCGTTATCCAAAATTCATCCAAAAGCATGATAGCATTTAACTTGATTACAACTCGTTTAGGGGAAAATAATAATCGCGGGTCGTGAAAAACTCTAGCATGACAATAATGGAAAAACGAAAAATGCCGAAACGGACATTGCGTCAACGCTTGCAGCGGGTAATTCAAACTGGATTGTGGAAGATGGATATTCACTCGTCCGCGCACATTGCGACCACGGCGTTGATTGACCGCACATGGCCACGCGGCGTTCATATCGGCGCCAATTGCATTATTGCCGACGAAGCTGTCGTTTTAACGCACGACCTGACCCGGGGGCTATATCTTGACACATGGATTGGTGAAGGCAGTTTTCTTGGCGCGCGCGCTATTGTACTTCCCGGTGTAACGATCGGGCGCGATTGCGTGGTTCATCCCGGGGCTCTCGTCAATCGCAACATGGATGATTATAGCGAGGCAATTGGCAATCCAGCCAATATTAAGCGGCGCGACGCCTGACTCTCGCAACGCGCCGTACTTGACGTTACGCCCTCGCCTCGCGGAATATTTTATCATAAGAACTAAACAGGCCATCTAATTACCGACCCTCAATTCTATCCATGAAGTAGCCGATATGATCACCACGAGCGATAAGTACGACAGCTTTCCTCTTCGCAAAGGTGCACCGCAGCGTCGGCGCAAAGGCACTTTGGGGGGATACACGGGCACAGACAATATCTGGCGGCGTAACCGTCGGACTCTTATGTTCCTATTCGCAATTTTCGCGGTGCTTTATGGGTTCGCGTTCACTCTTTTCAGTACTTTTTTCTTGTTGCAACTGGCGATACCGCTTGTCGTACTTGCACTGTTCGTAATATGGCTGCTACCGGATTCGGGGCGGGCTCCGACCAAGCTTTTGTATCAATTGATGTTAGCCTTTATAATCGCGCTACTGTGCTGGCCGGATTATATCGCGTTGGCGTTTCCGGGGCTTCCCTGGATGACGATGGTACGCCTCACCGGTATTCCAATGGCGTTCATTTTGCTAATCAGCCTGTCGGCATCATCGCGGGTACGTCACGATTTGATGGAATCGTTAAACGGCATCCCAATATTGTGGAAGCTGATGCTGATATTCACAGCGATCGCGACAATTTCGGTCGTCTTTTCGAACGACAAGACGCTCTCGATCAGCAAGCTTACCATCGCTTTATTATACTGGGTGTCGATCTTTTTCGCCAGCGCCTATGTGTTCCGCAGTCCCGGCCGTGTCATACGACTTTCCTATCTGTTGTGGGGAATCGCGGTGCTCGTATGCCTGAACGGCATTTGGGAGGCGCGTATTCAGGCGTTACCGTGGGCGGGGCATCTGCCGAGTTTTTTGCAGGTTGAAGACGAAGCCGTTCAACGTATCATGACGCCGCATGCTCGTGCGGTATCAGGAATTTATCGCGTCCAGAGCAAATTCACTACACCGCTTGGCATGGCCGAATTCCTGGCGCTGTCTATGCCCTTTATCCTGCATTTGATGATGACGGCGCGCAATACGGCCTTACGTTTAGTAACCGCGCTGACAATTCCGCTGGTGCTCTATGCGATCGTTTTGACTGATTCGCGTCTGGGCGTCGTCGGCTTCCTTATGGCATTCATGATCTATTTGTTATACTGGAGCGCCAGACGGTGGCGTGAGCGCAAAGACAGTATAGTCGCACCAGCCACTGTGTTGGGTTATCCTTTGATATTTGCGCTGTTTATTATGGCGACGTTTGTCGTCGGGCGTTTACGCATCATGGTCTGGGGCGGGGGTGCTGCGCAATTCAGCACAAATGCGCGACAAGAACAGTTGGACATGGGGCTGCCGATGATAATGTCTCACCCGTGGGGATATGGCATAGGCATGGGCGCTGGCACACTCGGCTATGTGAGCCCCGGTGGCGTGGTGACTATCGACACTTATTTCCTCGCAGTCGCTTTGGAATACGGGGTCGTCGGCTTTATGGTGTATTATGCGATGTTCGTCGCCGCGATTTATCACGGCGGCAAAGCCCTGCTCACCACGCAAGATCGCGAAATCCTTTATCTCGCGCCCCTCGTTATATCGGCAATCAATTTTGTCATTATCAAGTCGATATTCAGCCAACAGGAAAACCACCCACTGATCTTCATTGTGCTGGGGGCAATCACGGCGCTAACGATGCGCGCCAATTTGAACAGCGAAAATAAGTCGCCGCCAACATCCGCCCTGGCATAATTAGCTGAAATTACATTCAATCGCCCGACGATAGCTCCCGAAGTAGCGGCCCGGCATTCTTTTGCATATCCGGGCGCATTGCGAGCCATGCGGCTATGCGCTTCGAGATATGCTTGTCAGTAGGGCTGGTTAGCCTGTTATTGGACTGCTTCACGTCGGGTGAATTTTTGAACGTAAATGCCTGCGCCCGGTTATCCTTCTCCAAAACGTCTGAGCCATTCGCCACCAGTATCCATGCCTTTTGATCGGGATATGCGATCACTTCATTATTGGTGATCGATGCGCCACGGACACCGCTGATCGCGATGCCGTGGTACATTGTACCGATCAGCAAATTGCCTGAGATTTCCACGTTTTCAAACGGAAGTTTGTTAAAGGTGTCTCGAATGAAAATGCCCTGCGTACGAATGCCGTTACGCCGCCATGCGAGGTTATCGACGATGCGAATGTTCCGTCCGGGTTCGAGTTGATTCGTAGACCATAATTGAATGCAATCGGGATGATCAGGAACAATCGGATAGAAATCTGTGCATATGTTCTGAGCGATCAAAATGTTATTTACGCCGCCGCCGCGAATACCGTCGGTACGCATATCCCTGAATTCATTGGCGACGATTTTGGTATTTTCAACGTTAAGTATCCCAATGCCATGCCAAAAATTACGAAATTGCGATCGGCTGACGACGACATTTTTTACATTGCGCAACTCAAGCGCGGAAATGACCTTGATATCCACCGGCACCGCCGGACTGGTAAACACGAGTTGATCCAGGTTAATATTATGGGAATTGACCAATAGCATACCATATTGCGCACCCGGTGCCGTAGCTGGCAGATCGATTTGACTGATGGTTAGGCCGCTGGAACCCCGAACGGTTAATCCCTGTACCACAGCGTGATGGGCTGGATCGGCCGAGGTAATTGTGACGTTTCCGTCCTTTTCGACGCCGCTTATGGTCGCTGCAGGATAGACTCCCGCCAACAATTTAATCGTTGAGCCATCGCCAGCCCGAGCCAACGCCGAATGAAGCTCGTCAATGGAAGAAACCGTTAAATCTATTTTCGATCGCCGACCACTCTCTGAAACCATCGCCAACGGCTGCTTTATACTATTTTTGGTGGCCTTCCAGATACAGGAGAGCGATCGGCGCCATTTCCGCTGATCGCCGCACAACCGCCTCTCTCCACCTTTCTGACAAAAGTCATTGACACCTGAACATATGACAGTCGCTTTTCCTCCTTGGACCGCCAATACTGCAAAAACTGCCGCCGATCCAATGAGGGCGGTTCGAATGAGTAGGCGGCGGCCCGAAAATCCATGTCGGGGGGAAGTAAGCTGCGATATTGGATCAGTCATAATTTTTCCCCTCGGTGGGCGGCCGCCTAGATATATCGTGCGCAAACTTAACATAGGGCAACGGTGTGACCGAACCTAGCTCGAGGCAACGCGACCGAACGAAGCATGGTTCAGTTTACCCGTAATGCAGTTAATTCCCTCCAGCTTTTTCATAGCATAAAGGCTGGCGATATTACGCCCGACCAATATGAGCGCGACGTACAAGGTGATACCGATCAATCCGGCCAGATGTGCAGCCACTGGAGCGACAATTAGCAAGGAAACCGTGCTGACCGTTGTAATCAAGAGGTTGACGCGCTCATGCCCTGTCAGCGCCAGCACCAGACCAGACGGCCCAGTGATAGTGTATATCGCCTGGCCCACGACCATAATCCGTAAAATAGTCGCACCCTGTGCAAACTCCGGCCCAACAATCGACAGGATTGGGCGCGCAAACAAGAATAGCAAGATTGTCGCCGGCATAATCATGACCAACGATAACATCGTTGCAGAGCGAGCGAGGCGAGCAACTTCCGGTTTATCCTGAGCTGCAAACGCCACTCCAATCTGCGCGGAAAAAACGCCGTATAATCCCATTGAGACAATCGACAGCATCGATCCCATCTGCAGTGCCACGCGATAGATGCCCGCCTCAAACATGCCAAGAACAGCTGCGACCGTAGCAAGGCTGTACCAGTCCGCGATATTAAGCGCGATGGCCACCCCCCATAACGGTCCCGCCATCTTTAATATCCCCCGCATCGATGCGGTGTGGGTTTCTCCTTGGGTTCTGGTAAACCTTAAGCTAGCCACCACGCCTATGATGCCGGAAATAATCCCCCCCACGGCGGTACACCACAATAGCTCGTCCAGCGTGCGGATTAGGCCCGTCATAATCGCCAGAAGCACGAACCCTGGTATGAAAAGAACCTCAACGGTTTGCCCCAATATATAATCGCGCTGGGATCGTAATACCGCACTCATCAGTCGCGTAAGCGTGCGGGCGAGAAGCATGACACATAAAACGACCAGAAGATTGTCAGGGACTACATCCTTGGATATTCGCGCGAGAAGGGGAGCGCCGCCCAAAAGCAAAAAAGCTATGATCGCTATCGCAAATGTCATGGAATAGCTGGTGGTGGCGAAAAAAGTCCGCCGATTAAGTGGTAGTTTCTTGGCAACCCCTGCCGAGAACTCCTTTACGACAGCGAGATCGATGCCTCCCACCGCAACAACTGAAAGAAACATCGCCGTCTGCGCGATGAGGGCATATTGCCCATTTGCCGCCGGACCCAAATAATGGCCAATATAATAAGTGACACCAAAACCAGCGAGAACCGAAAGCCCGCGGATAACGAGGGATGCAATCGAATGAAAATGATGCTTGAAATACTTTAACATAGGAAGGGCGATCGCCTTTGCCTTTCTGGACACGTCAGATATCTATTCGCAATTGAAATGCTAAGCCAAACAGGTAAAAATCTGCTTTGCCTTTGCATTAGGCGAAACTTGTGCGATTGCACAATCATCGTTGCTCGGCTTTCGGGGGGCGGGCGAACGGTCAGACGGTCAGCGCGGGGATTTATGCAGACTATTTACGACTGGGCGGCCTTGATTATCTTTGCCGGGCTAATTCCACTTTTTCTGCAAAGATCGGCGCAGGATAATCCGCCAGACAAATTGTGGCATTATCTGCCGCCGACAATCGGCTGTGCGGTCGCCAATTATTTGGGCAATCATGATCAAGGTCCGATAGCGATCGCGATTTTGGTGACAGTGCTGATCTACATTTTCAAAATATTAAAGCCGTCGCTGAAAGGATAATCTTAAATAATTTGACGCACAATCGCCTCGTCCAGGCAAACTGGACCGATTAAGAATGGTTTACGCGCTGGTGCAATGCAATATCACGGCGTAGAATGCACGAGTATTAGCGAAAGGCGAATCGTGAGCTGGCTTTCATACCTATTGCCCTTCGGAAAATCCCGTCGGCGGCGCAGGGCACATGCGCTTGAGCCTGCACCGGATTTCGAACTCAGCCCACGTGGTACTGGTTCAGCTCTACGAGATGCAGGTTTTCCGCATTTTTCCGGTTCGGCCAGCGATTTGACCCGCCGCCCCAGCAATAAAGGCTCCGACAGCATCCGGTTGCGCTTACGCGAGGCGTTTACGCCGTCCCAGCCGGTATCGGACACCCGAAAATTCGCTGGCCGAAAGGAATTGCTGCGCACCTTGATCCGGTCGATCGAGGATCAGCAACTGCACGTCGTGCTATATGGCGACCGAGGGATCGGCAAGACGTCGCTGTTGCACGTGCTGGAAGAGCTTTCGCGCAAGGCCCGCTACATCGTGCGCTATACGTCCTGCGGAGAAGGATCGGATTTCAGTGACGTGTTTCGCGCGATCGCGTCCGACATTCCGTTGTTGTTTCACGCTGATTATGACCCGACCGCCGACGCCATCGAGCAGGGCGGAACGCTGAGCAAGCTGCTGCCAACCGGTATGCTGTCCGTGAGCCAGGTCAGCGAGATGTTCTCGAAGGTTTCGGGCACCCGCATACTTATTATTCTCGACGAATTTGATCGCACGGACTTTGAAAAGTTCCGCCGTCCGGTCGCCGAATTGATCAAAAATCTGTCGGACCGATCGATCCGCGTTCAGTTGGTTATTGCCGGCGTCGCGTCTAACTTGACCGAACTGATCGCCCACATCCCCTCCATCCGGCGCAATATCATCGGCCTGCCGTTGCCTATCATGGAAAAGAACGAGGTCCGTGAACTCATCAAGATTGGTGAAGCGGTTAGTGGTCTGAAATTTGCAGCCGAAGCGCTTGAGGACATCACGATGGTCGCAAGCGGATCGCCCTATCTTGCCAGCCTGCTCGGTCAGCACGCTGGGCTGATCGCAGCGGAGAGGGGCGCAACCGAGGTCGCAGCGCAAGATGTGTCGCTCGCTGTCGATCGCACCTTGTATGAAGTAAAATTGCGCGTCTCTCCGCAAAGTCTGTTTTTCATCGAATCTCTTACGGCGCTTCACGCGGACGAGCATATGGGTGAACTGGCACACGCGGCGCTGGTCCATAGCGGCCGCATTGCACAGGAAGATGTCGCAGCGGCATTCAAAACAGCCGCGCCCGCGGGTTCCGAAGCGCGGCGCGCTATAGAGCATCTTATCGAACCAATACCTAACGACCCGACAGGGGCTTACCATTTCATGGAGGAAGGTGCGGGCCTTTACCTCTGGATGTCATTGGCGGCAGAACGGTTACATGTCACGACGCCTGCGCCCAAAGAAAGTGTCTCTGTTTAATCGCGCAGCCATTCACTTACGGAACCATTTTAATGCTTTCGATGCGCTCTTTTGCTGCCGATCTGCTCCATCACGGATAGCCGCACATGGCCGACCCACTCGTTAGCGTTATCGTACCGCATTATCAGGATCTTGCCGGACTGAATCGGTGTCTGGCGTCGTTATGCGCCCAATCCTACCCGCGCGACAATTGTGAGCTAATTGTTGCCGATAATAACTCGCCCATTGGTCGGACAGCGGTAGAAGAAGCGATAGCGGGGCGCGCAAGGCTCGTCATCGCTACTACAAAGGGGGCTGGCCCCGCGCGCAATTGCGGCGTTTCTCACGCCAAGGGCACGCTGCTGGCGTTCATCGATTCCGATTGTGTCGCTGAGCCAACTTGGTTGCAGAAGGGATTAGCCGCCCTGAAAAATTACGATTTTGCGGGCGGCAAGGTCGAAGTACACGTCACACATGATCACGCGATGAGCGGAGCAGAAGCATTTGAAAGCGTATTCGCGTTCAACAACAAACGCTATATCGAGCAAGAGAATTTCACGATCACCGCCAGTCTGTTTTGCACACGAGAATTGTTCGATGACGTTGGCCCCTTTCTGGTCGGCGTGTCAGAGGACAAGGAATGGTGCCACCGTGCAATCGGCAAGGGTTATCGGCTTGGTTACTGCCCGGAAGCCATTGTCGGTCATCCAGCACGCAAGAGCTGGCCTGACCTAAAGCACAAGTGGCGACGAATTATTTCCGAAAGCTATAGCCTAAGCTGTCAGCAAGAATTCGGCCGTGTCCGTTGGCTCATGCGCAGCTGGCTCGTACCCGTATCTATTATACCGCATAGCTGGGTAATACTTCGGTCAAACACTTTGACCAACTGGCGAGATCGTCTTGCAGCGATATCGACACTTGTGCGTTTGCGTTTATGGCGCTTCGTGGAAGCTCATGTTTTGCTGTTCAACCGGAGTGCCTGATCATTCACGTCAGTATCTGCATCGTCGATTACCGTAGCGCCGAGGATGTTGCTAAGTGCTGCGCCGCGCTGGGGCAGCAGACCTATAATGATTTTGATGTCGTGATATGCGAGAATGGCGGGATCGAAGGCTATGATGCACTGCGCGCCGCATTGCCGCAGGCATTGCCGGGCGGTCAAGCGGTTGAATGCGTGCTGGCGCCGGGCAATGTCGGGTATGCGGGCGGCATCAATATTTGCATGGCGGCCCGCCCGGATGCCGATGCGTGGTGGGTGTTAAACCCCGACACACGCCCCGACCCCCAAGCGCTCCGTGCTCTCGTCCAGCGTCTTGAGCACGGGGACTGTGACGCGGCGGGCGGAACCGTGCACCATGATAATGGTCTGGTCCAATGCCATGTTGGGCGCTGGCGCCCCTGGCTGGCGCGCTGCGAGTCGGTGGGCTTCGGAATTCCACTAACCTCTCCCCCGGATGTGACAGCCATGGAGCAGACGATGTCGTATATTTCCGGGGCGTCGATGTTGATCAGTCGGCGCTTCCTGACAATGGCTGGCCCGATGCGGGAGGATTATTTCCTGTACGGCGAAGAAGTTGAATGGTGCTTGCGGGCGCGGCAGCGCGGTATGCGCCTTGGATTCACGCCCGATGCAAGGATAGAACACGCCCACGGCGGAACGACTGGATCCGGCAACGCGATTCGAAAGCGGCCAAAGCTGCCGATCTATCTCGATGAACGTAACAAGCTGCACATTGTACGCGATACCAGTGCTTATCGCTGGCCCGTGTCGGTGGTCGCCTCCCTCGCCCTACTCAGTCTACGCTATTTGCCACACAAGGCCTTCCGGCAATGGGCTTATGCTCTGTCAGGTTGGTGGGCGGGCGTCAGGGGATTAAGAGGCCTGCCCCCCTGGATGTCACCCTGAACGGCTGCCAACTGACATCTGGTTAGCGAGAGACGTACCGATGAGTGCCTTGTGGTGTGGTGCAGATATACGCCCAACCATTTCCGCAAGAAAGTTTGCAACGGTATCCCATTCTGGGGGCTGCGTATCGTCCGCGCGGAGAATAGAGGCCCGCACCAATATCCCGTCGCCGATGTATCCGGCCATAGCGGCCTTCAGCCGATCTTCTCGCTGCTCACCCGCCGTCAACGGAAGATATTCGCCCAACCGCGTCCAATAAACAATATCTTCGATGCGTCCGCCGCTTTCGGCAGTCAGTTCCACCACCGGAAGATGTGCCCTCGCACCCAACGCAATCTGCGCAAAACGACGGGCGGTAATGGCCATGCCGACTGCAGGATAACACGTTTCCGGTCTGTGCAACTGGAGCAAATCACTTTGTGACGCGCCATAGGCAATCAGCAGCATGATGGGGTTACGAATGGCCTCGTCTTTCCCGAGCGATTCGACA
>JBDTLS010000092.1:0-10112 GCA_039934655.1 Sphingobium sp. | reverse complement strand
ATCGGGGACGATAATGTTGCCCCCGTCGGAAGCCGCCCATCCGTCCAAGACCGTAGGAATAACATCCTCAAGCTTTTTAGGCCCGAGCAAATTAACAAGGCGCCTGGGACGCAAAAACTCGGCTATTCCAAGTGCTGAGACACAAGCCCCGCCGATCAGCCACTCCCGGCGGTCAATCATGGTGCGGTCCTTTCGCGCCACCAGCCTATAACGCGCATCATCACCATGTCGAGTAGGAAAACCAGTCCCAACGCGAGCGCAAACAACACCACTCCTGCCGTCATATGCAAGAAACCTTGCGCGACGGCATCGCCGTAATAGTAAGTCAGCAGCACCAGCGTAACGATACGAATGATGTTAGCGATTACGGCAATGGGTAGGATAAACAGCATGAGAAATGCAGAATAGCGCCAGGAGGCCCGGTGCGTAATGTAGATGTAAAACAGGCTGATTGCCGTCAGCCCAATGATCGAATTCATACCCGAGCACGCATCCTCCACCAGCAACTGATATTGCGCGATGTAGAGCGTGATCCCTTCCCGCTCGATGGGAAAACCCAGCGCGTGCAATCCCGACGTCGAAACCCAGGACACAAATGTCCGCAACGGCGCCGTGATCTGCGCGATCAGCCAATCGGGCGGCGGCACCAGAAAGCCGAGATAGAACAGCGGAAAACTCGCTTCCTTGAGGGCGCGGGCACCCCATATGAAATAGGCCAGTGCAAGCAGCGTCAGATACAGCCCGGCCGTTTCCAACACGATAAAATCATAAGCCCGACCAAAGGTATAAAGCGGCAAAGACACAAGAAGCACAGCCGTCCCCGGCAGGGCAGCTCCCCGTTCGGCGACTGCGGACACCCGGCCCCGGCATTGGGTGAATAACCAGGTCGCAGATGCTAGCACCAGCGGCGCGTGCGCACCGGAATCTCGTGACCAGACTTCCTGACTCAATGTGACAAATGTGGGAACCACAAGTGTTACAAACGCCAGCACCAAGGGCCAATGTTGGCGAAAAAAAACCGTCAGACCATTTTGCCGATTTCGTTCAGGATCATGGGAAGCAATGCCCTCAGAAATCATTAAGGAAAGTTCCGATCACATTGACCTTATCGCCTTTCAGTTCTTCCACGACCTGCCGGACATCAGAGACAAAACTTGCATCTCGCTTCGCCACCACCATGGCGTAACGCAGCACCGCTGCGATGCTGCGCCCATCCGCGCAGACATTCGCCGGGGGGGTATCAACGATCGTCAGATCAAAATCACGCAAGCAAACATCAATCAGTGCCTTGAATTCAGGGCTAGCGAGCAATTCCTGCGGCTGATTAGTAGTACCCCCCGCATACATAATCGACAAATTGGGCAAAACTTCAGAGCGAATGGCCTCGCCAAACGCGCCACCCTCGTCACCCAGACATTGCAACAGCCCAGGCGATTGAACGTCTGAGTAAACATAGTCGCCTATACCCGGTTCGCGCAGATTGGCGTCGATCAACAGGGTCTTGACCCCGGCTTGTGACATCGCCACGGCAAGGCTGGTTGCCAGATAAGAACAGCCTACCCCAACCGATGGCGCACATATGGCAAGCGAACGGCGCCCCCCCCGCATATGCTGGGCTATCAAATGAGTACGTAACGCTCCAATCGATTCTGCCGAAACACTGCCTGGGCGGGAAAGCGATGTCAGCAATTTCGAAAAGCGATACGCAGGCTCAGCTGCCGGACCACCTAGCTCTGGCGAATCGCTCGCTGGCTCCTCGCCGGGTCCGAAGGACGTCATTTCCATAATTTCCCCCGTCGCACCCTTACGCAGTTTAACGCTCATGCCTTCACCCGCTTGGTGAACAAGGGCCTGTAGCCAAGCCATTGCCACCACGTTTTCTTCTCGTGGGTATCAACTTCGCGACCCATAGTGCCGATAACGGGCACCCCTTCGATCGCCAAATCTTCACTGCCGCGCACCTTACGGCTCAATAGTTCAGCGGCCAAGGAAGTCAGAATGCCAAGAACAATGCCAAATGCCAGTGATCCAAAGAAGATTAACGGCAAGTTAGGGAATTTGGACGACTGCGGAGCAACCGCGCTACCCAATGACGACAATCCAGAATCATCGGCATCAGCCTGTTGCACCAGATCAGCCGCACGACCTGCGGATTTCTTGAACTGGTCACGCAGAATCGTCACCTCAGTCGCGAGTTGTTGGGCCTGCGTTACAACGCCGCGTTGCGACAAAACTTTTGCTTGCTGAGATGTGTAGAGCGACTGGAGCGACGGACCGCTTGGCCCACCTCCGCTCGCATTGGCGCGGGCGACCGCCGCTTCCTTGGCAGCCGTAGCTGCCAAAATGACGCGTTGTGCTTTAAGGCTCACAAGATCCGGGTGGTTTGGCCCCAACGTCTGAATCGCAGTGGCGATGCTGAGGTCCATCTGCGCCAATTGTGTTTGTGCCGGAGTCATTCCGACCATGCCGCCACCAATGCTCACGGCTGGAGCCATCGGCGCCTGTTGCGCCAAGGCCTGCAGCCGTGCCGTGTCGGCATCGGTCGTGTCATCATTCTGAATGATGATGCCATTCGCCCGTTCAAAATCAGTCTTGCGCTTTTCTGCATCGGTCAGTTGTTTGCGCAGTTTTTCGGTCTGGTTCTGAAACCATTCGGCGCTACGTGTGGCATCGCTGCGTCTGAAAGCCAGAGTTTGATCGATATATGCCTGACGCACTATATCCGCAACCTTGGCAGCGATTTCTGGATCCCGCGATGAATAGCTTATTTCGAGAATATTGCTGCTATCGATCAGGTTGGCACCCGTGTTATCGATAATGATCTGTGCTAACCAGCGACGGAAATCCTTGCTATTTTTTTCCGAACGCGCTGCATATTGCGTGGCCAGTTGCGGGGACGACGCCCAACCCAGTGTATCAACAACTTTGCCCGCTACCCGATAGTCCTTGATCAGTTCGATCTGGGTTTTGACGTAAGTTTTTTGAAATTGCGACGCGATAACCTGGCCCGTGACCGGATCAGGCTTCATGATATTCATCATCACGCGCGACGTTGCTACATAACGCGGAGGAATAAGCTCCGCTGCTACACACGCCGCCAGAAAACAGCCGAGCGTCGCAGTGAGCAAAATTGCCCGGCGCGCCCAGAGAATTCGAAAGAACTGAATCACACTCATATGGAATATCCTGTATCGCGCGGTTTCATCAGAAGAAGCGTTCGCCTATCACGATGACATCCCCACCTTTGACTATATCCGACAGCTTCAGTCGGCCAACCTGCACGCCATTACGATACAGCTTGACCTTCTTTTCTGATCCTTGCGCGGTCAATCCGCCCGCACGAGCCAGTGCCATTTGTACGGTCATCTCACGCGCCAGCGGGAAGGTGCCGGGCTGAGAAATCTGACCATAGATATAGAAAGATTCTGCTTTCGCGACGAAGATTTTGTCGCCCGGATTGACAACCGGGTCTTCAGCAGCACCACCGACCGAGACCTTGTTGAAATCGAGTGATAATTCCTCACCCGACGCACGGCGCAGCGAAATGATATCCGAGCCGGATGAGCGAATACCACCCACCTTCGCCATAATTTCAGACACGCGATAAGCGCGATCAACAGCGACCAGCCCCGGCGCACCGACTTCGCCGAGCACGACGACATAGCGGCTGGCAAAGGTCGCAACTGTTACGTTAACCGCAGGATCAGCATAATATCCACCGTTCATCAACCCACGCCGAATGTCATCGCGCAGTTGCAATACGGTGCGGTTCGACGCCACGATCGAACCCAGGAATGGCAACTGAACCGTGCCGTCTATCTGCACCTGAACATGGGAATTAAACTCTGTACGTCCGAGTATCCCGATATCCATAATGTCACCGGGGCCGAGCACATAGCCATCCACGACCGTAATGGTCGAGTTGGAATTGGCGGCTGCGGGCGCTGGAGCGGGCGCGGCTGGGACGATTGGGCCGGGAACCGGAGCGTCCGGTTTGGGCGCAGGCATCGGGGACATCGGCTGAGGCGCGACAGGTTGGGAAACCATCGGCTGAACTACTGCGGCGGATGGAGCATAAACCGTTTTGGGTGCAGGTGATGCCACCGGAGCAGGAGCCTGGGCCGATTGCGCCAACGCCAGTCCACCCGGAACACCGAACGCCCCGATGCTCACCATCAGAAGCAAAGCAACGGATTGCCACAATTTCATGCTCATTTTCCCAATCAAAATCAAAGTTTTACCTGAACCCCGAACGTCGCATATTTGTTGTTGTAATTATAAAAACTGTTGTCAGCCTTACGATCGCCATAGCCTCCTGTAAGGGTGAAGGTCATGCGCGCACTTCTGCTATAATTCAAAGAGGTGAACACAGCATTACGTTTGTCACGGCCTAATGGCTGGAGCACGGGTCCGATCGACGGCACGCTGCTCTGAATAAACCGCGTGGTTTTGTAATTGTAGCCACCATTTATGCTCAACCTGTCGTTGATCACATATTTGGCATCAATCGAATAGGTTTTGGCAATGTGATAGGCTGCATCGGTAAACAAAGAGTTGGTCAGCGCGCGTGACGCCAGCAGGTGCAACTGGAGCTGAGACGACACCGTCGCCGTCAAATCGACATTCCACGACAATCCCTTGGAACTGCGCGTGAGTGCGCTGCGGGGCTTCAACTGTGTTTCCGCCACATTGATCGAGGTTTTCAAACGCGTGCCGATGTCGCGTGTAAAGAGAACGCCATAGCTATCGGTCTTGTGGCCATCCTGTTCCCCGGTCGGCAGGATGCGATTGGGATAGTCCATGTCCTGCCGGGAAAAATAGACGTTGACCGTTCCGACAAGCGGGTTTTGATACAACAGGCCGCCGGAATAGGACATAGAACGATAATCCGCCCTTGCACGCAGCGGGTTACTGTTATCGCCAATCGAACGGCTGATTGATCCTGTTGGGCTGAAGCCACGTATGTTCCCACACGAAAGGCTACCGCCATAATTTTGGACGGTTTCCGCGTTCTTGATGGACGCATTTGTTGGCGCGAAACCGATATTGCCCAAGTCGCTTTGCCTGCGACTGATACCGGCGGTCAGTCCCACCTGGCATATCGCTACCGCAGCGTTGGCATGACCATTAAGAGCGATATTCTCTCGATTTAGTCGCGTGTTGCGCCGATGGAAGTCATAACCGACCGAACCGTTGAGACCCACGCTGTTACGCCCCAGAGGATAGAGAATATTGACCGACAAGTTCGGCGCGATCGTCTCGTCCGAACGATGCAGGCCACGCGTAGCCGCTTTTGCTGCGTTACCGCGCGCCACGTTGCTGTCGTAGGTCGTCGTCACCCCTGCGCTGACATCGATCTGCTTTGACGGTACGGCCGTCTGCGCCATTGCCATACCCGGCACCAATGCACATAGCGCAGCCGCGCCTTTTGCTCGCGAAAGAATGGCCATCGTGAACTCCCCGTTAATCTCTTGCTTTGAGCGCCAATACAACAATAATGAACCGTTCAAAAGAATTTGTTGTGCATATCGGCAATAGGTTAACGTCGATTGAGGACAATGCGGCGGATTGTTCCAATAAAATCGCGGAGCCGGTCCCGTATCGATGCGTCTGCCGATGCAATTCTCACCATTAACCCGCCTGTTTTTGGGCGTGGTTGCAGCGTCGCGCTGCACGCCGCCATCCGGGCGGACACCAACCGCTTACGACGTGCCTGCGAGGGCTGCATCAATCCAATATCTTCAACAGCCAGCGATTCCACGACAATATTTCCACTGCCTACGGCCGACCGCAACAATCTTTCACCTTCCGGCGAACGAGACATGATGAGGCTACGTCCGTCCTGCTCTTCAAATTGAGGATAGCCACTCTCGCCACCATACCACGCGTCGGCGCAGGCGATATCGGCTACGCCGCCCACCGCATCGGGGCAAATCTTGCAACGGAACTGAACTTCCTTCGACAGATGACCGCCCCAGCTGTCTTCATAGCGCATCTCCCCCGCCCGCCCATCATTGGTTTCGGCGCGCGTCAATCCGGGCCAGCCCTCTCCCCGATAGCGAAAACGCGTTACATCGGAGGGGACCAATCCCATAGCTTGGATGATGCGCTCCGCGCCCGCATGGCTGGGCATTCCCCCGCAAAAGAACGACAGCTTGATCGGAACAAGCAGATCAACGCGACGATCCATTCGGGCAAGCTGCCGCAAAGCGGAAACGTCACACGGTTTACCGATGAAGGCAAAGCGCACCCCCTCCCCCAGCAGGCGATCAATATCGGCGAGCGGCGATGATGACGCATAGCGCGATCCGGCACCCGCAAGCACCTCTTGCGGATTGCTCGACAACTGGATGATATTGCGTGTCGGATGGTCGGGGTCGGCGACAATATGCAACACTCGTTCTACCAGCCCGGTTTCCAGCGCATGGATAGCCAGCGCCGACAGCACCCCGCCCGAAGAACCATGATGCCGGACGTGTGGATCGGTGGCGTGTCCGGTCTGGACGCTATCATATGGCCCCCAATAGGGGTTCATACCCGGCGCTTGTGCCCAGGGCGCAACAATCGCGCCAGAGCATGACCCGGCGATAAGTTGCTCCTGCTCGGCTGAGAGTGCGGCCATTTGCCTTGGGCGGCTATAGCCCGGAGCAACTGTCTCCATCTCGATAGCCTCGCTTGCCACACCCGCGCAAAGACCACATCCTGAACACAGCTGCCCGCGTAATACGCGCTTCAATGTGGGAGATGTAACCGCCGTCACTGTCTGGTTGCCACAATCGCCGCAAATGTCTGCCGCAATATTTCCCGATAGGCGTCGAGCATTGCGCTAACGCCCGTCATGCCGCTTGCCGCGTTGGCGCTCAATTGAGAACGATTTTTCAGGGCATGTACAATGAAATCAAACACCTGCAACTCGTCCATGCCCTTCACGGGAACCATCCACGAATAGTTCAGCATCCCAAACAGGCCCGAAAACTTGCGGCTATAGGCGAGTGGCACCACCGGCGTGCCTGCGGAATAAGCGCCGATGCACGCGTGCATTCGGCCGGACACCAGAAAATCGAGACCCGATATATAGGACTTCGCTTCCGATGGTCCCACGAAATTGGGCACACGAATCACTGTCGGAAATTCCTGCGCCAGTCGATCCGCCCAGCGCGCATCATCATCGCTTGCATCATCCTTGCTCGTCGCATGAGCGATCAGATGCACCTCGACATCCGGTCGCGCGACCAGCGAAGAAATTAGCCTGCGTGTGAGCGCACCATAATCATATGACAGGCCAAAGCGATTACGACCGATCTCCGCTTCATGCAGCAACAAGCCGGATGCGTTGATACCTATCCTCAACTTTGGTCCGGCGCGCAAATTCGTCTGGCTATCAAACGGGAGGACAAATGCGACATCGACCGCGAGGAGCACATTCGCTCGGGGGGCCATCGTTCGAGCCACATCATAGGACATGGTGTCGCGTGCAACCACCGCGCGCGCGCCGCGAAGCGCAAAACTTGCCAATTGCCGATACGGGGTTCGGGCAAACGGCCCGATCGTCTGGGGCGATAAAATCAGCGGAACCTTGCGGAAAATAGTCTGCACCTTGGTTAGCCACAGGAACAGAAATCTCTTGGGGCCATATATCTCCGCAAAGCTGTCGCCCGCGCCGATATCCAGCATACAATCGAGCTGTTTAACGGCGCTCCAGAATCCTCCAGGAGAGAGCAAGGAACGCCGATCCAGTACATAAGTAGGGGCGTCACAGTTGGGCAATCGTGGGGCGTTACCGTCACGCATCCCCATGACGAGAAATTCGACATCCACACCGATTTCGTCCGCGACAGACCGTGCGATTGCCATATTCGCCACGGTCAGCGCACCAACGCCGAGATTGCCGGAACTCATCGAGTGCCACAGCAACCCCACCTTAATTACAGTACGCTTTCCCTGAGATGGTTTAGCCTTGAGTGACGCTGGCATCAGGAAGCGGGAGCAGTCGCGCCTTTGGCGATAGGAGAAGAAGTAAATTCCGCATTCAGCTTGACGTTTTTCATGCCGTCCTGAAGGAGTGAATCGATCTGCGACTTGACTTGGGCGCCAACCCGCCTGTTTTGCAATTTTTCCTGCGCGATCCGCACGGCTGCATCGTTCGAGATCGGTTCCACCTGCGTTTCCCGGATGCTGTTGATGCGGATTGGTCCGCCATCGCGGTTGATGAAAACGGCGGACGGCGGCAAGGAGACAATCTTTTCCACCGCATCGGGGTCGATAGACAGCGCGTCAATCACACCGACCGTCTTGCTGCTGGCGATATGTCGTTTGTTGAGCAGCGCCTGAACGTCCGCCATAGTGTCCAGCGGTTCCAGAGCCTTCATGATGTCGGCAGGAACCGCGCCCAATATGATTTGATCCACCACGAAGATGCGCCGCTGCGCGAAGCTGCCAGGATGTTCATTGACATATTGTTGCGCCTCTTCCTTCGATGCGGCGGGAACCCCGGCACGCATTTTTTCTTGCAGCAATTCGATCACCGCAATCTGCCTCGCCTTACGCTTGGCCATTTCCGCCGCAGGTGTCCCGTCTACGCCAACCTTTTTGGCCTGAGCCGCGAGAATATGACGGTTAAGGATATTCTGGAGCGCCATCGATTTGAGGCGCTTCATCGTGGCAGGATCGGTTGAGGACACGCCCCCCATCTCCATGGTCAATTCCGCCGCAGTGATTTCGTCCCCGTCGATTGTCGCAACGACCTGTCCGGTCGGGGCATCCTTGTTCTTGCCAAAACAGCCGGTCAACGGCATTGTCATCAGTAGCAACGCCGCATAAACTGGTTTCATTTCGGGTCCTTCGAAATATGAGTGGCCGTCAACCACGAAGCGAGCGCTGAGAGATTTGATTCGGGTAAAGGATGTATCTACGCGATTATACATTGGAAACATCAAAAAGAATGTTTAACGCGGAACCGATATTCTTCTCATAGTCTTTCACCCACCGATTCAAGCAGACTGACAAGGCCCCCAAAGTTTGAAACAACGTCGTTCTCCCTTGATTTGTTTGGCGGCATCCGGTGGAGGACATGTTCGCCAGATTCTTGATCTCGAACCGCTGTGGAGCAAGAATCGCTATTTCTTCGTCACGGAAGACACCGCGTTGGGTAAATATATATCCGCGCGGCACGATACGACTTTCTTGCCGCACTTCGCATTGGGTCAGGCGCGCCAAGGAAAACTGGCTGGCATGGCGACAACCGCTTTGAAAAGCTTTTTCCGCTGCGCCCGCATATTGCTGCATCGCAGGCCGGATGTCGTTCTGACAACGGGTGCAGGCGCGATGTTTTTCATTGCTGTATGGGGCCGCTTGCTGGGTGCGAAAATCATCCTGATCGATTCATTTGCCCGTTTTGACAAACCATCGACCTTTGCGCGCATCACGGGGTTGCTGGCCCACGTGCGCATTACGCAGTCCGCCAAATCAGGCGCACTGTGGCCCGGTGCCCATGTGTTTGACCCATTCAAATGCATCGACACCCCGCGCCCGGCCAAAGAACAACTGGTTTTTGCGACCGTTGGCGCAACCTTGCCGTTTAAACGGATGGTCAAGCTGGT
The DNA here is from genome assembly GCA_039934655.1 of Sphingobium sp. Taxonomy (GTDB): domain Bacteria; phylum Pseudomonadota; class Alphaproteobacteria; order Sphingomonadales; family Sphingomonadaceae; genus Sphingobium. Next base: position 513 of record JBDTLS010000092.1, on the reverse strand, counting down.
CGCGGACGCCAAGGCGGATGGGTTGATTCCCGAACACCTAGTTGTTCAGGCCGGGAAAAATGCATCCGAAAGCCATGCGATGTTAGCGGGGCTGCCTGATACAGAAACAACCGAGACATTGCCGTTCGAAGAGGTGACCGATCTGCTGAAACGCGCGGATATCGTGATCTGCCACGGCGGCACCGGATCGATCATCACCGCCCTGCGCGAGGGATGCCGAATCATCACAGTGCCCCGCCAATTCGAGCTGGGCGAGCATTATGACGAACATCAGAGCGAGATCACGACCGCCTTCGCTGAACGCGGATTGCTGTTAAAGGCCGATACGCCTGAAGAATTTGCGATGGCGCTAAAGACCGTGCGTGAGCGGCAACCGATCAGCGCGACTACCGATCCTGCCGAAATGATCGCATTTCTACAGGACTATCTGGACAAAAATTTCCAATAACTCTCGCGCCTTATACCAAGGTGCATTGATGCTGACTCATACCCTTCGTCATTGCGAGCGCAGCG
>JBDTLS010000091.1:0-10239 GCA_039934655.1 Sphingobium sp. | reverse complement strand
ACGGCCCTGGCGAGGCGGTGATCACGGTTGATACGCCTTGGGGCCGCATCGGCCTGACAATCTGCTACGATCTGCGCTTTCCCGATCTTTACCGGGCATTGAGCAATGCTGGTTGCACTGTGCTGCTGGTGCCCGCCGCGTTCACTGTGCCGACCGGCAACGCGCATTGGCATGTGTTGCTGCGCGCCCGCGCGATCGAGGCAAGCGCGTTCGTAATCGCCCCCGCACAGGTTGGCCTGCATGATGACGGGCGTAGCACTTATGGACACAGCCTTGTCGTTGATCCGTGGGGTGACGTGCTTCTGGACATGGCGGACCAAAACGGTATCGCCTGCACCGATATTGATTTTGCGCTGCTTGAAGATGTAAGAGCGCGCATTCCGTCATTGCGCCATCGAAGACCGTTACCTGAAGTGAAAATCCTGTCATGATAATTTTCGACCTGAAATGCGCACGCGGCGGTCATGTGTTTGAAGCCTGGTTCAAGTCGAGCGATGACTATGACGGTCAGCAAGCGCGCGGGCTGCTGTCCTGCCCGCTCTGTGGCGACAGCGAAATTTCCAAGGCGGTGATGGCGCCTGCGGTTCCCGCAAAAACCAACCAGCAAAGCGATGCGCAAACGGGTGCGAGGCTTGCGGTCAGCAGCGGCATCAACGCGGAACAAGCCCGAAAGATGATGGAAGCGATCGCCGTGGCACAGGCCGACGCCTTGAAAGACAGCGAATGGGTCGGCCGCAAATTCGCGGATACCGCGCGGGCCATGCATTATGGCGAGAAGGATCAAAAAGGCATCCACGGCGAAGTCGCCCCGGAAGAAGCCCGTTCCCTGATCGAGGAAGGCATAGAAGTCGCACCCTTGCTGCTGCGCGTAATTCCGCCCGAAGCGCAGAATTAATCGCAGGGGACACGCCCGGCTGCCGTTTCCGATGACACGTTGACCCGGCAGCATAGTGGCAATAGAGCTTCTTACCGTGTGCACCCGTAGCTCAGCCGGATAGAGCACCAGATTCCTAATCTGGGGGCCATGGGTTCGAATCCCGTCGGGTGCACCATTACTGTTTTACACTCAGAAATATCTCGTAAGACCTTGAACGGCAGAGATATTTCCGGGGTTCGAAAGCCCTCATTCCGGTCATAAATCAGATTGTCACTGAAGGTCAGTTTTACCGCTGCGCGTCTGTCTTCGAGGCGGTCAGACTCCCAAAGAATCCAAGGGCTTGCGAGAAATTCCATCGAGGTTCGAAAACTTTCCTCATAGCCTCGAATGGGTGTACCGCATTTTACGATATTTTCGGTCAAAAGCAGCTTGCGTTGTTCAAGTTCGTCCATGCGCTTTTCGAGTGCGCCGATCACCGTCTTGCTTTCAGCATCAACGATGCGGTCGAGCAGAACAGTCGCCTTGCGTTCGATGTCTGCGACTTCTTTGCCCACTTCCTTTTGCGGTCCTTGCCCTTGGAACCCTTCGAAAAATTGGCTGTCATGGGATGATGGCAGTCCCCGCAGGCGAGGAACCCGCGCAACGCGAACGCCTCATTAACATCGACGCGCGTCGGTGCGCGAACTTTGCCGTTCAGTCGTTCTTGAATCCGCGTATCGGGCATTTCGCGTCCGGTTTTGTGATGACCGACTTCGCCAGCGGCGACGATCATCCCGATAAACCCTATAGTTTCAGTATAGCGTGACGCGAAGATGATTTGCAAATTTCAACCGTTGATATGATCGCCAGCAATCCAATCTTCGCGGCTATGACGAATGCCGAGTATCAACACATCGTCACCATCAACGATGTAGATGACGATATGGGATTTATAGGGATGCGCCCTGACAGGTGGATTGATCTCGTGACGTTCGCGTGCCGAGGCAGGATAATCAGACAGAAATTCGAAAGCTTTCCGCAATCCATCCTGAAATTTTTCAGCGACCGTTTCACCGAACTGTGCAATCCCGATCAGGTAGAGATCGATAACATCTTCTTCAGTCTTGCGCGTAAGCCTATAGGCCACGAACCACGCCAGCTTGGCGGCGGGCCTCATGCAAAATGTCGTCCATCGAATGCGGGCTTACACCGCTCTCAATGGACTCATCGACAAGCTTTTGAATCGCTGTAATCTTGTCGCGCCGTTCCTGATCGCGCCGGATCAGATCGCGCACATAGTCGCTCGCATTGCTATATCGGCCCGTCTGGGCTTGCCCTTCGACCCAATCCTTCATCGCATCGGGCAGGGAAACATTCATTGTCGCCATATATCACCTCTGAAACGATATTAACAGAAATTGGCAAAGATTGGCAATTTTAATACTATATTCGCCAGCATGTGCGGAAACGCGCGCGCAAATTTGCGCGGCTTTCAATCGACCGTTTTCCGGCGCGCTCGCGTAAGCGGCGGCAGCTTCGCGGTGCGATCAGGCGCAGCGCCAAGCCGCGCCATCACAAAATTCCAGAACTCCGCGCTCGTGGACTTGGTATCACGGTAGAGCCAGCCTCTGACGATCCGCGCGTTCAGTCTCTCAGGGATAACATCGCATCCGTTCAGGATGGTTGTCGCATCGAAACCCGTGCGCACGAATTCCGCGCGCAGATATTTGGACATTTCGTTGGTGACTTCGATACAGGCTTCGCCTTCAACCGTGCGTGGCTTCCCCGGTCGCGCCCGTTTCGTACCATCCTTTGCCATGCATCCCGCATCGTCAGGTTGATGAGCTTGCCGAACACCGGATTGACCGCATCGAGCAAAAGATGCCTGCTGCGCCAATCGATCCCTTCATATATTACGGCGCCGGGCTTCACATGCTTCGCCATCGACCTGTTGAACTGCTCGAAAAAAGTGGCAAGCTCGCTTTCGGACATATCCCCCGAGCCCATCACGAACTCCCTGTGTCGACCTTCACCGGCCACGAAGCCATTAATCCCGCAGCCAAAAGGGCAATCGGTGAAAACGCCATCGGCTAAAGTGCCCGCCATCAACCGCGCATGGGACTCTGGCCTGGTCGCATCGGCACAATGCACACGGTGCTTGCGCAAACTCCACAGGTCGCCGACGCGCGATACCGCGGGACCAGCTTCAGGCTGTGGCTCCGCTTCTTCTTCCGAATCCGCCTCAATCGCAAGATCGATCGCCGCCACGTCAAAGCCCAGATCCTCCAGCTCGAAATTGGGGATCTCGATCTCGAACCGCAGTTCAAGAAGGCCCAGATTCTCCATATCTCAACGGCCCAGTTCGCCAAGCCGGGTGTACGCAATGGAAAGTGCCTGCAATTCGATAGCACTCAGGTCATCGACATAAATCACCGGAAGGGTGTCAATTTCCAGCGCCTGCGCGGCGCGTAATATGAGCTCGCCGACGATCACCATATTCGTGGCATCGACGATAAGGGGCACCCTTACCCCGAACCGATTGATTACGCGCTGGGCTGCCTTGATATCGCGCGCGGCATGAAGACGGGCAGTGTCGGGATTAAGCAACAGCTTCGCGGTCGCGCACCATCTGTATTCTTCGCGTTAAGGCGCGAAATCCGATGCTGCACAAAATACGCTTATGTGAATGTGTCACCACCCCAGATTAGTACCGCAGCCATCACCAGGATCGCCAGACTGAGCGAAAAGCCCAAGACATAACGGACAATGCGAGGGGTGCTGCCCGCGCGGGCATCATCTGGTGCTACATGGACATCATCCGCCATAACAAATTCCTCTCGTTATGTTTTAACACAGAACCGAGTCGTTCGTTCCGCAAGATGCGCTTGATTGGGCGACTGCGCCAGCGCAAGAAGGGTTCATGACCCATATGCAACAGCATAGCACTTCTATCATTCCCTGGCGATATGGATTGTTTCTCGCGTTGATTCTGTCGGCATTGCCCTTGATGCTGATTATGTCATGGCAAGCGGCGATCATGGCCGGGTTCGATATTGCCGCGGCAGTGTTTATCGCGACACTCGCCCATTTATTTCGCCATGATGAAGGCAAGATCCGCGAACAGGCGCGGCGTAACGATGCCAACCGTAACGTCATGCTGCTACTTACTGCGGTTGTCTCGCTGGTGATACTGGTGGCGGTTGCGGTGGAGCTGGCGCATAAAAATGGCGCGTCCGGCTGGGCTATCGCGCTGGTCGTCACGACGCTCGTGCTCGCCTGGCTGTTTTCTAATATCGTTTACGCACTGCATTACGCCTATCTCTATTACAGCGAAGATGGCCGCGGCGAGGATTGCGGGGGGCTGGAGTTCCCGAAGGGCAGCGGTGCGCTCGATTACTGGGATTTCACCTATTTCTCGTTCACGCTCGGCATGACGTTTCAGACCTCAGACGTGAATATTTCCAGCCGTCCGATCCGCAAGGTCGTGCTGTTCCAGTCATTCGCGGCTTTCGTGTTCAACCTCGGCATCATCGCGTTCACGATCAATGTGCTGGGTGGGGGTTGAGGGCGTTAGGCAGCATAGATCGCAGGGCGATAGCGCGGCGATGGAATCGGCATATCGTTGCTTTTGGCTGATTCCAGCCAACCCTTGATAGCATCGTTGACATGCGCCAAGGCCGCTGCTGGTGTTTCTCCATGAGCAGAGCACGGACGAAGATCGGGTACATCCGCGATCCAGCATTCGTCCTCAGCGGACCAAAACAAGTTGATGTGGTAGTGTGGGACCGTCATTCCTCGATATATAGTCCAAATCGCTCCACCAGTTCAAGCAACTCCCTTATCTGATACCGCTTTGCATCCTTGCCGTCCGGCTGGACAGGAAAGGGGCGGGGTATGGATGGGTGAACATATTGGCGATGGCTGCCTTTGGTCCGGTCATGTCGAAACCCCAGAGCTTCGAGCAGGCGTTCAAAATCGCGGAAGGTGACTATACCACCACCACCACCTTGCGCGAGGCGTTGCAGGAGTTTGGCGGGTTTTACCATGTGGAAAAACCTCGTCTTGGCGCATTTTGAATTTCGGCCTCAGCGAACGAGCGGATCATGATGTATTCCTTTCATGATTGCCCTTCGCATGAAATTGAAACCGGTTTTAGAATGTGTTTATCCGTACACGGATAGATTCATCATTTATTTTCAGATAGTCAAAACACACCCTTCTTCTGCGTCTTTCCGAACCGCAGCTTCCGCGTGCCGGGTTTGCCTTCGCTCGCGCGGCCGCGCGGGGCGGTGGCGCGCAGGCGTTGGCGGGGGTCGGGGGGTAGGCCGAGTTCCTGTGCTTCGAGCTGTTTGATTTCGTCGCGCAGGCGGGCCGCTTCCTCGAACTCCAGATCGGCGGCGGCGGCGCGCATTTTCTTTTCCATATCCTCGATATGCGCGCGCAGATTGTGGCCGACGAGGTGCGGCGTGGCGTCGTCGATCTCGACCAGCACGCTGTCGCCGCTTGCGACATGGGCAATGATGTCGCCGATGTTGCGCTTGATGGTGGTCGGCGTGATGCCATGCTCGGCATTATACTCGTCCTGCTTGATGCGCCTGCGGTCGGTTTCGGCCAGCGCGCGCTCCATGCTGCCGGTTATCCGATCGGCATAAAGGATCACGCGCCCATCCACATTGCGCGCGGCGCGGCCGATGGTCTGGATCAGCGAGGTTTCGCTGCGCAGGAAGCCCTCCTTGTCGGCGTCCAATATGCCAACCAGCCCGCATTCGGGAATGTCCAGCCCTTCGCGCAGCAGGTTGATGCCGACCAGAACGTCATACACGCCGAGCCGCAGGTCACGGATCAGCTCAATACGTTCCAGCGTCTCGACATCCGAGTGCATGTAGCGCACGCGCAGGCCCGCCTCGTGCATGAACTCGGTCAGATCCTCGGCCATTCGTTTGGTCAGCGTTGTGACCAGCGTGCGATAGCCTTTCTCGGCGGTAATGCGCGCTTCGTTGATCAGGTCCTGCACCTGATCTTCAACCGGCTTGATCTCGACTGGCGGATCAATAAGGCCGGTGGGGCGGATCACCTGTTCGGAATAGACGCCGCCGGTCTGCTCCATTTCCCACTTGCCGGGGGTCGCTGAGACACTGACGGTTTGCGGTCGCATCGCATCCCATTCGTTGAGGCGCAGCGGGCGATTGTCGATGCAACTGGGCAGGCGGAATCCATATTCCGCCAGCGTCACTTTGCGTCGGTGGTCGCCCTTTGACATCGCGCCCAGTTGCGGGATCGTCTGGTGGCTCTCATCTACGAACAGCAGTGCATTGTCGGGCAGATATTCAAACAGGGTAGGGGGCGGCTCGCCGGGCATACGCCCGGTCAGGAAACGGGAATAATTCTCAATCCCGGCGCAGCTGCCGGTGGCCGCAATCATTTCCAGATCGAAATGCGTGCGCTGTTCGAGGCGCTGGGCTTCGAGCAATTTGTTCTGCGCTTGCAGTTCTTTTAACCGCTCGGCCAATTCCATGCGGATCGCCTCCATTGCCTGTTTGAGCGTGGGGCCGGGGGTGACGTGATGGCTGTTGGGAAAGACCTTTACATAGTCGAGCGATGCGACCTTCTTGCCGGTCAGCGGATCGAACTCGACGATCTGTTCTATCTCGTCGCCGAAGAACGACACGCGCCATGCGGTGTCCTCATAGTGCGACGGGAAAATCTCCAGATTGTCACCACGCACCCGAAAATTGCCGCGCGCAAAGGCGGCATCGTTGCGTTTATACTGAAGCGCGACCAACTGGCGGATGATTTCCCGCTGATCGACGATGCCGCCCTTGGTCATTGAGAAAGTCATGGCGGCATAGGTCTCGACCGAGCCAATGCCGTAGATGCAGGACACAGAGGCGACGATGATTACGTCGTCGCGTTCCAGCAGTGAACGCGTGGCACTATGCCGCATCCTATCGATAGCCTCGTTTACGCTCGACTCTTTTTCGATATAGGTGTCGGAGCGCGGAACATAGGCTTCGGGCTGGTAATAATCATAATAGCTGACGAAATATTCGACGGCATTGTCGGGAAAGAAGCTCTTGAACTCGCCGTAAAGCTGCGCCGCGAGGATCTTGTTGGGCGCGAGGATCAGGGCAGGGCGCTGCACAGCCTCGATAATTTTCGCCATCGTGAAGGTTTTGCCGGAGCCGGTAACGCCGAGCAGCACCTGGTCCTTCTCGCCGCCCAGCGTTCCCTCCACCAGTTCCGCGATAGCGGTCGGCTGGTCGCCCGCGGGTTCAAAATCAGATGCGATGCGAAATGCGCGTCCGCCCTCGGTTTTTTCCGGCCGTTCTGGCCGGTGGGGGACGAAGGCGTCGCCGGTTTCCGGTTCCGCCAGACTGGTTCTGATTTGAATCGCCATCGCACGTTGATATGGTCATCATGATGGTCGGGTGCAACGACCATATGCAAAGGCCAAATGCAAAGGAGCGGGCGAGATGATGAAGGCAGGGGCAATCGGGGCGCTGGCGGCGGTCGTAATGCTCGCAGGGTGCGGCAAAAAGGACGCGGCGGAGCAGGCCGCAAACAGCAACGCGCCCAAATCGGCCGAGGAGGTCGCGAGCGCGATAGGCAAGGTGACGCTGCAACCCGGCGAATGGGAAATCCGGCAGCAAGTCGTCGACGTGCAATTCACCGGCGCGCCCAAGGGTATGCCGGTGGAGGCGATGCGCAGTGCGATGGGCAAACTCAATGTCCTCAAACATTGCGTGACACCTGAACAGGCCGCCAAGCCCAATGCCGATTTCCTCGCCGCGCAAAAGGACACCAAGTGCAAATATAGCGGGTTTGATATGGGCGCGGGCACCATCCACGGCACCGTCAACTGCCCCAACGGTCAAGGCGGCACAATGACGGCGACGATGCAGGGCGTTTACCACCCTACCGATTATGCGATGACTATGGATATGACGATGGCAGGCATGTCGCCCGGCATGACCATGACGATGAAGATGAAAACAGACGGGAAGCGGGTAGGGGAATGTGCACCAGCTGAACGCGTGAAATAATCATTTCATCTTGGATGGCATATAAATACAATCGTTTACGGAATAGAATTGCCACTCATCACTTTGGAAAGACATCTGGGAAAATACGCCAACAGAGGGAGGCGATCTGTGGCCAAATTTAGCAAGCGAATATTACATGGAGCGTTGGCGGCTTTGGTGTGTCTGCTAACCCCCGCTGCGGGGCATGCGGCATTGATTGGCACCTTCGATCCGATTGAAAATTCGACCATCGATTATGATTACACCGTGCCTACGAATGGGAAAACATATCGATGGATATTCAATGTTTTCAGCGCTGATCCCAATGCGTCCGTGTACCTCACGCCGCCCACGCAGGTTGAGGGTTTTTTGATTAGTCCGACTGCGGCAGATTTCAATTACACCTTCACCTCTGCTTTGTCATACATTTTCCATGAAACCGTGCAGCCGGGCCAGACAACTATCCTTGTCAAAGGGCCAAAAGATTATAACAATTGTAATGGTGGGTCGCCCATCGGCCAGACATGCGGCGCGTTTTACAATGTGTGGGGCAATGGCACCTTCCTGCAACTGAGCGCGACATCTCCCGTCACCATATCCTTTTCTGCGCTAGCTGCGCCTGAACCCGAGATTTGGGCGATGATGATTGTTGGTATGGCCATGATTGGTGCAGCCAAACGTAAACAGGTTGCGCGTAGATATGCGGCGAAACTTGCCGGGTCCGATTGACGTTTATCCTTCTAGCTTGCTTGTCTCCTCCCCCCTCGCGCCCTATATGCACCCTCGATAGCGGGGCTTGCCTGAATCCGGTCAAAGCCTCATAGGGACGCCCGCATGTGTGCCGAAACGCATGCGCCGGAAAAGACAGGAATATGACGGTGACCACAGGCTGGACACCCGCAAGCTGGCGGGACCATGAAGGGCTGCAAATGCCCACATATCGCGATGCGGCGGCTCTGGCGGCTGCGGAAGCTCAATTGGGCACCTATCCGCCATTGGTGTTTGCGGGCGAATCGCGCGACCTGAAAGCTGATCTGGCTCAGGTGCAGCGCGGCGAGGCTTTCCTGCTTCAGGGCGGCGATTGCGCCGAGAGCTTTGCCGAGTTTCACCCGAACAACATCCGCGATACATTCCGCGTGCTGCTGCAAATGGCGGTGGTGCTGACCTATGCGTCCAAGCTGCCGATCGTGAAGGTCGGACGGATGGCGGGCCAGTTCGCCAAGCCGCGCTCGGCCGACACAGAAACCATCGGGGATGTTGAGCTGCCGAGCTATCGCGGTGACATCATCAACGACATTGCGTTTGACGCAAAGGGGCGCGAGCCCGATCCACAGCGCATGGTGCACGCGTATAATCAGTCCGCCGCAACGCTCAATTTGCTGCGCGCCTTCGCGCAGGGCGGCTATGCCAATCTGCATCAGGTTCATGCCTGGACGCTGGATTTCATGGGGCGCAGTCCGTGGGCGAAGAAATTCTCCGAAATGGCGGACCGTATCGGCGAGGCGCTTGATTTCATGAAGGCGTGCGGCATCAATGCCGAGACTGTGCCCCAGCTCAAGGGCACGAGTTTCTACACCAGTCATGAGGCGCTGCTGTTGCCTTATGAGCAGGCGTTGACGCGGCAGGATTCGTTGACTGGGGATTGGTATGCGTTGTCTGCGCACATGCTGTGGATTGGCGACCGCACCCGGTTTGAAGGGTCTGCGCATGTGGACTATTTGCGCGGTATCGGTAACCCGATCGGCATGAAATGCGGACCGAGCCTGAAACCCGATGCGCTGCTGCGGATGCTCGACGTACTCAATCCGGGGCGTGAGGAAGGGCGCATGACGCTCATCACCCGTTTCGGGCATGACAAGATCGAGGATGGACTGCCCCCGCTCGTGCGCGCTGTCATGCGTGAAGGGCATCCGGTGCTGTGGTCGTGTGACCCGATGCATGGCAACGTCGTCAAAGCCGCCAATGGATATAAGACGCGTCCGTTCGAGCGGATATTGGCAGAAGTGCGCGGATTCTTTGCGGTCCATCGCGCCGAGGGTAGCTTCGGCGGCGGCATCCACGCCGAAATGACCGGGCAGAATGTGACGGAATGTACCGGCGGTGGCATCGCCATCACCGACGAAGGGCTGGCCGATCGCTATCACACGCATTGCGACCCGCGCCTGAATGCCGCGCAGTCGCTGGAACTCGCGTTCCTGCTCGCCGAAATGCTTAACGACGAGCTGGCCGAGCGTCGCCGCGTCGCCGCTTGATTATTGCAGGGTGAGCGGCTAGGTGCTCGCTCACCCTGCAACCTGAATGGTGCACGGCCCCTTCGTCTAGCGGTTAGGACGCGGCCCTCTCACGGCTGAAACACGGGTT
>JBDTLS010000090.1:0-10282 GCA_039934655.1 Sphingobium sp. | reverse complement strand
CTCCGCAAAAGCTCTCGGATATGATCTTATATACTTCTCGATCAGGACACTAGGCCGTGGCGGAAGCTTCGACCGCTTGCACCACATGATGGCTCCTGGCTCGTGACAGGCCCAGCAGCTTGTTCGCCGCCCTGACCAGCGGCTTTTCAACCAGCTTGTGAACCGCGACACCCACGATCAGGCACCCGGCAAGCGCCAGCGCCAGCTTCAGCCCAAAATCAAGATCGACATGCAGCGCGCGCATCAGTGCCGTCGCCAGCAGCAGCACAACCGGATGCGTCAGGTAGAGCGCGTAAGACGCATCCCCGACCAGCAGCGCCGCCCGCCAGCGGTCAAAGCGGATGCTTTCTTCGAGACTGAGCAACGCCCAGACGATCGCGACCGCTGGCACGCCCCACGCGAGGGGGCGCCATGCTGTGAACGGCTGGGCGGTAGGTGCGAGCGCAAGCCATATAATCGCCAACACCAGCACAGACAGGGTGATACCGCGCGAGGTACGGCCTCCGCCGTTCCAGATATGCGCGATCCACATCCCTGAGACAAATTCACCCGCTATGGGGAGCAGCAGAATCATCGGCGGGAAATCGACCGCGCGATCCGTCGCCCAGAACAACGGCGCGCCGAGCGCAATGCAGCCCATCACCGCCACCGACACCAGCATCAGAAACAAACGGCGCGGCGCGAACATCAATACCAGCGTGCAGATAGCGTAGAAATACATCTCGAAATTGAGCGTCCAGCCGGCGACGATCAGCGGATAAATGTCATGATTCTCATCAAAAGACGGAATGAACAAAAACGACGAAATGACGTTCCAGCTTTCCGACCCACCGTTGAGCGGTATCGCCGATGCGCCGAGCAGCCTCGGTAAGAACGATGCCGCCACCGCGACCAGCAATATCGCCCAATACAACGGCACAATGCGGGCCAGACGCCGCCGCGCAAACACATCCCACGACAGGTTTCGCCCCGTCAGGTAAATCACGACACCGCTGATAACGAAAAATATATCGACACCCGCCTGACCGGCCGGAAAGGCGAGTTCGGAATCCTGCCCCCATGCAAATTTGCTGGTGTGGCGCACCAACACCAGCACGGCCGCAATGCCGCGCAGAATTTGAAGGCTGTAGATGATTTTCTTGGGGTCATCGACGCATGGAGCGTTAACGGGATTTATCATCTGGTGCTCCGGCCATGTGACGCCATACTTCGTGTCTACCTCGCCGAAATGGACCAATACCGCAATGCAGCAACATTACGGGCCGCGCGTCAATATCCAAAATGGAGGGATCGGCGAAAGGGTCGAAACGAGAGGTGAAACGGGAAGGCAAAAGCTGCATTCGTCTCGTACCACCGATGATATTTCCCAAATCCGTGCCGGGCCGCTAAAGCGCATCCATGTCCCGAATCGCCACCAAGATATGCGGCCTCACCACACCGCGCGCCCTCGACGCCGCGATTGGCGCGGGGGCAAGTCATGTCGGATTCGTGTTCTTCGGCAAAAGCCCGCGCAACATCGACCCGGCGCAGGCGGGCGCGCTGGTCAGCCGCTCGGGTGGCAAAGCGCAGGCGGTCGGCCTGTTCGTCGACCCGGATCCGGACTATGTGCGCGAAGTGCGGGCGCTTGCAGGCCTCGACATAATTCAATTGCACGGAGCCGAATCCCCCGCACTGGTTTCGCAAATCGCGCGCATGACTGGACGCGATGTCTGGAAGGCTATTCCGGTTCGTACCAAGGCCGATCTTGCCCAGGTGCACCAGTATCGCGGAGCCGCCACGCTCGCGCTCTATGATGCCAAGCCTCCGGTCAGCGCTGATCTGCCCGGCGGCAATGGCATCCGCTTCGACTGGAAGCTCCTCGACGGCCTTGTCCATCCGCTTGAATGGGGCCTGTCGGGCGGGCTTGGCCCTGACAATGTTGCCGAAGCGATCCGCATCACCCGCGCGCCGCTCGTCGATGTTTCTTCGGGTGTGGAGAGCGTACCGGGCATCAAGGATGTGGACAAGATCGCCGCCTTCTGCAAAGCGGTTGGATCATTATGACCCTGAACAATTCCCTTCGTACCCAACCCGACTCCCGCGGCCATTTCGGCCAGTTTGGGGGACGTTACGTCGCCGAAACGCTGATGCCGCTGATCCTTGAGCTGGAAAAAGTCTATCGCGCGGCCAAGAATGATCCCGCGTTTGAGGAAGAGTTTCAATATCTGTTGCGGCAATATGTCGGGCGGCCCAACCCGCTCTATTATGCGCAGCGTATGACCGAGGAACTGGGCGGCGCAAAGATTTACCTGAAGCGCGAGGAGTTGAACCACACCGGCGCGCACAAGATCAACAACTGTATCGGCCAGATATTGCTCGCCAAGCGCATGGGCAAGACCCGGATTATCGCTGAAACCGGCGCGGGTCAGCATGGCGTCGCCACCGCGACCGTCGCCGCGCTGTTCAACATCCCCTGCACGATCTTCATGGGGTCGGTCGATGTCGCGCGCCAAGCGCCCAATGTGTTCCGCATGAAGCTGCTCGGCGCGGAAGTCCGCTCGGTCAATTCGGGCACAGCGACGCTGAAAGACGCGATGAACGAGGCGTTGCGCGACTGGGTCGCCAATGTGCATGATACATTCTATATCATCGGCACGGTCGCAGGGCCGCACCCCTACCCGGAACTGGTCCGCGATTTCCAGAGCGTGATCGGCAAAGAAACCCGCGAGCAAATCCTCGCAGCAGAAGGCCGCCTGCCCGATATGCTGGTCGCGTGCGTTGGTGGTGGATCGAACGCGATCGGCCTGTTTCACCCGTTCCTTGATGACACAGACGTGGAGATCGTTGGGGTGGAGGCCGCCGGACATGGCATTGAGCTGGGCGACGGCCATCACGCCGCGAGCATCGCGGGGGGCGCGCCCGGTATCCTGCATGGTAATAAAACCTATCTGTTGCAGGATGAGGACGGCCAGATCACCGACGCGCACAGCATTTCGGCGGGGCTGGATTATCCGGGCATCGGGCCGGAACATGCGTGGCTGAACGACATCGGGCGGGTGCGCTACGAAAGCGTGACCGACGATGAGGCGCTGGCCGCGTTCCAAAATCTATGCCGCCTCGAAGGGATCATCCCCGCGCTGGAAAGCGCCCATGCGCTGGCCGCCGTGGAGAAAATCGCGCCGACGATGGACAAGGACAAGATCATCGTCATCAACCTGTCTGGCCGGGGCGACAAGGACATCTTCACTGTCGCCAAGGCGCTGGGGGTGGAGATATGAGAGGGAGCAAGATTATGTTTGCTAGAATGGCGATCTCAACAATTTTGTACACATCACTCGTTGGCTGCGCGCCTCAAGTACTACAGTCAACTTCCTCAGGCGGTCTCATTAAGACCGCAGGGGTAATGCATGAACAAACAAAATCGATCGCCACTGCGGATGCAGAGTGTGCCAAATTTGGGAAAGTCTCAAAAGTCACACGCACAGACATATTATCTGACACTGTGGCCTATGACTGTGTTGAAAAGTGAATTCGTGCCTAATTTAGCCACCGACCGCCTTTCCGCCCGTTATGCGCAGTGCCGCGCCGAAGGACGCGCCGCGTTGGTGACATTCGTGACCGCTGGCGATCCAACCCCGGCGGACACAGCGATGGTGCTTGATGCGCTGGTGGCGGGCGGCGCGGATATTATTGAACTCGGTATGCCATTCACCGATCCGATGGCCGATGGCGGGGCGATCCAGCTTGCGAATTTGCGCAGTCTTGGTTCCGGCACCAAAACCGCTGACATATTCTCCATCGCCACCGCTTTTCGGACACGCCACCCGGACACGCCGTTGATTCTGATGGGCTATGCCAACACGATGGTGCGACGCGGAGCGGACTGGTTTGCAAATCAGGCGAAGGCAGCGGGTATCGATGGCGTGATTTGCGTGGATATTCCGCCCGAAGAGGATGCCGAACTTGGCCCGGCGTTGCGCGCGGCGGGCCTGCATCTCGTGCGCCTTGCCACACCCACCACCGACGCCGCCCGCCTGCCGCAAGTGCTCAATGGCGCGAGCGGTTTCCTCTATTATGTGTCCGTCGCAGGCATTACTGGCCAGCAACAGGCTGCACAAACCAGCATTGAGACTGCGGTAGCCAGGCTCAAGGCCAGCACAGACCTGCCCATTGCGGTCGGATTTGGCGTGCGCACACCGGATCAAGCTGCGGCGATTGGCCGCGTCGCCGATGGCGTTGTCGTGGGGTCGGCGATCGTCGATATTGTCGGCACACATGGTAGCTATGCCGGGCCTTTCGTTGAGGAATATGTCGCGTCGTTGCGCGCGGCGCTTGGTGTTCGGGAGGATGCCCAATGAGCTGGATCAACCGCGTTCGCAACGCCCTCCCCTTCATCGCCAAGAAGGAAACCACCGACAATCTTTGGCACAAATGCTCCGACTGTCACCAGATGATCTTCACCAAGGAATGGGAAGAAAATCAATCGGTCTGCCCGAAATGTGGCCATCATGGCAGGATTGGGGCCACGGAACGGTTCGCCCTGACGCTGGACGCGGGCAGCATCCGTATATTGCCGACGCCGCAGGTGCGCGAAGACCCGCTCAAATTCCGTGACACCAAGAAATACACCGACCGGATAAAGGCGGCGCGTACTGCTACCGGCGACCATGACGCGCTGATCAACGCACGCGGTGCCATTGACGGACAGGTCGTTGTCGTCGGTGTCCAGAACTTCGCCTATATGGGCGGGTCGATGGGCGTAGCGGTCGGCGCGGCCTTTGTGCAAGGCGTACAGGAAGCCATCGCCAGCAAATGCCCCTATGTCATCTTCACCGCAGCGGGCGGCGCGCGGATGCAGGAAGGGATATTATCGCTGATGCAGATGCCGCGCGCGACCGTTGCGATCCAGCAACTGCACGAGGCTGGCCTACCCTATGTCGTGGTGCTGACCGACCCCACCACCGGCGGCGTCACGGCCAGCTATGCGATGCTGGGCGACATTCAGATCGCCGAGCCGAATGCGCTGATCGGCTTTGCGGGCCAGCGCGTCATCGAAAATACGATCCGCGAGAAACTGCCCGAAGGGTTCCAGCGCGCCGAATATCTGCTCGCTCACGGCATGATCGATATGGTCGTGCACCGGCATGAGATGAAAACGCGGCTGGCGCAGGTCATCGGCTATCTCGCGCCGAAAAAGGCTGCGTGATCGGATAAGTCTTTCTAGGATATTATAACTTCGAATTGAACCATATCCGTCATTGCGAGCGCAGCGAAGCAATCCAGTGTCGCGCCCAAGCTGGATTGCTTCGCTGCGCTCGCAATGACGATTCGCATAACCCCACCGGATTCTGATCAGAGCAAAAAAAGGAAACTGTAATGGCTGATCACGCAGTTTCCAGTGACCCTGCCGTGCAGGCGCAGCTTGACCGGCTGGCGACGCTCTCGCCCGGCGCGGATATATTGGGGCTGGAGCGGATCAGCCGCCTGCTCACCGCGCTCGGCGATCCGCATCTGGTGCTGCCCCCGCAATTTCATGTCGCGGGGACCAACGGCAAGGGATCGACCTGCGCCTTTCTGCGCACCGCGCTCGAAGCCGACGGCAAGAGCGTGCATGTGTTCACCTCGCCCCATCTGGTGCGCTTCAATGAGCGAATCCGGGTCAATGGCGCGCTGATCGACGATGCGACGTTGGCGCGTGCACTGGAACGGGTGCTTGATGTAGCGGGCGACATCTCCCCCAGCTTTTTCGAGGTGACGACCGCCGCCGCCTTCCTGACCTTCGCCGAACAGCCCGCCGATGCCTGCATTATCGAGGTCGGGCTGGGCGGGCGGCTCGACGCGACCAATGTGCTCCCCGCACCCGCCATCTGCGGGATCGCGCAAATCGGCCTCGATCATCAGAGCTTTCTGGGCAACACCGAACGCGCCATCGCCGCCGAAAAAGCAGGAATCGCCAAGGCTGGCGTCACATTGGTCAGCCAGAAATATGAACCCGACATCGCGAGCATCATTGCCAAGAGTGTGGGCCAAGCAGGCGGGCGCTGGCTGTCGATGGGATCGGTATGGGACGCCGCAGTCTATCGCGACCGGCTGCATTACCGTGATGAACAAGGGCGCATCGAAACGCCGCTGCCGCGCTTGGCGGGGCCGCATCAACCGCTCAACCTCGCGCTCGCCATCGCCATGCTGCGCCACCAGAACGCTATCGAAATCGGCGAATCGGCGATCAAGGCCGCGCCCTTATGGGCGACCTGGCCCGCCCGGTTGCAGCGGCTGGAAAGCGGACCATTGGTCGAGCGGATTGGCGGCGCCGAACGCCCGATCTGGCTCGACGGTGGGCACAACTCCGGCGCGGGCGCGGTGCTGGGCGCCTATTTCGAAACCGAGCGGTTACAGGGGCAAAAGCTCGACATCCTGATCGGCATGTTGGCGAACAAGGATGTTGCGGGATTTCTTGCCCCCCTCAAAGACAGCATCGGGCATATCCATAGCGTAGCTGTACCCGGCCATGAATCTCATGGGTCAGAACAATTCGCCGCGCTTGCCACACAATGGAGCATCGGTTGCACCGCTCATGGAAGCCTTGAACAGGCCGTCGATGCGTTGCGCACCACCGACAACCCGGTGTTGATCTGCGGTTCGCTCTATCTCGCGGGCGAAGTGTTGCGCCTTAACGAGCAGCTGCCGGATTAGCCCGCCGCTGCCGCGCCCATTCGAGCAGGCATAGTAGCACTGCGACACCACCCAACTCTGTCGTGAAAATGAACACCGCGTAATAGCCCTGCTCCTCGATCATCTGGCCCAGCGCACCGCGCCCCAGCGTACCGACCAGAAACGTCAGCGACGACAGCAGTGCATATTGCACGGCGCTATATTGCTTGGATGTGATTGACGAGAGGTAAGCGACCAGCGCGGTGCCAGCCATGCCGCCCGCGATATTCTCTCCGCCAATCGCCAGCATCAGCTTGGCCATGCGCTCGTCCCCGCCGAAATGCTCAACGGCCCAGGTGAAGCCGGTCATCCGCGCGGTGGACGCCATCACCGTGCCGCCGGTCGCGAGGTCGGCGTAGAGCAGGTTGGTGAGCGCCGCCGTGATCGCGCCAATCGTCATCGTCGCCATCCGCCCCACGGTCGCGAACAGCACCCCGCCCAATGCCACGCCGAACATCAACGCGCCCACGCCAAAAAATTTCGACGCGATCGCCATCTCGCTTTTGGTGTAGCCTAGTTCCTGAAGGTAGAACGGCGAGGCGAACGATCCCCAGATTGTGTCGGTCAGGCGGTAGGTCAGCACCAGCGCCAGCACCAAGACCGCCGCCCAGCCGAGTCGCCCCATGATGTCGATCAGCGGCAGCACCAGCGCGCGATAGCCATGATCGAGCGCGCGCTCGATACCGCTAGCGGCGGGCGCGGGCGCGTGCAGCACATTGCGCCCCTGTGCCTGCATCCGCGCCAGTATCGCGGCGATGATCGACGGGATCACCACCGTGGCGATGACGATGATCGGCCCCTGCATCTTGACGAACGCGACGGAGTCCGGCCGGTTGGCAGGATCGGCCACCAGCGACATCACCATATACCAGAATACGACGCCCAGTGAGAGAAGCCACAAGGTGCCGACAATGCCGAGCGCCGTGCCGCGAATTTTCGGGTCAAGCTGGCCCGCTTCGCGCAGCGGATCAATGCCGCTATCGGGTTGCAGACCGATATGCGTATCGGGCGCATAGAGGCTCGCGAAGCCGACGACCAGCATGATGCCGCCCATCAGCGTATAAACAAACGTCCAGCCCATCGCATCGGCAATGAACAGCGACAATGCCCCGCCGACCAGCACCGCCGCACGGTAACCAAGTTGATACACGGCCGAGAGCGTATCAAGCGTCGCGGTTTCATCGGCGATGTCGACCCGCCATGCATCGATGACAATATCTTGCGTGGCCGAAGCGAATGCGCCAACCCCTGCGCACAACGAAAATAGCCCGACCGCGCTGTTGGGGTTCATCTGCGCCATCAGCATCAGCATCAGCCCCAGCACCAACTGCGCCACCACCAGCCATTGCTTGCGCCGCCCCAGCCTGACAAGACCGGGGATCGAAACACGATCAAGCAACGGCGACCACAAAAACTTGAACGCATAGGCAAGGCCGATCAGCGATATGACGCCCATCGTCTCCAGATCGACCTTGGCGTCGGACAGCCATGCCGTCAGCGTGCCGAGCAACAGCGCGTAAGGCAGGCCCGACGAAAAACCGAACAGCGCCATATAGCCAGTCTTGCGGTTGCCCAGCGAGCGTAGCAGCCGGGTGAACCCGGCAATTCTGCCTTCGTTGTTCGCTGCGTCGCTAACCGCCAAGGCGTTTCCCCTTTCCCGTTATGAAATCGCGCAAAGTCTTACCGCAAATTAGGAGCCTGACCAGCCCCTTGCGGCTTCATGCCGGACGAACGGCGCGAAAAGCATTGTCGCGCCTTAGCCTTTGCGCCATGAGCGGGAACACTAGTGCGCCATGCTGGCCCTGCACCGAATCAAGGATACTCACCCTGCAACCGCCCCGCAAAAACAGCCGTGGCCCTGGCAAAACACCCGGCGGCAAGCGACCGACCGGAACGCGGGATGGGCGCGACGATGCCAAAAAATCTGGCCCTGCAAAATCTGGCGACGCAAAATCGTCTGCGCCCAAGCGGAGCAACGAGGACCAGCGGCAGGTATCGGCATGGGGCGTCGGCCCGGATCGTACACCTGGCGCGGCGGCAAAGAAAAAGCGCGACGACCAGCAGAAGTCGGCGGCATCGAAAAGCGCGCGCGCAAATGACGCGCGGGCGCGCACGGGTGAACAACGCACCGAGCGGCCTGCGCGCGATGCGACGGCCCGTTTCTCGCCCGACCGCCCTCATCCTGATTCAAAGCGGCCCGATCCCAAGCGCCCCGACCAGAAGTGGCCGGACCGCAAACCACGCCAGCATCGCGGCCCCAAAGGACCAACCGCGCCCATCAACCCGCACCCGGCCCATACACAGGGCAAGAATGGGGACAAGGATGGTGAAGGCCCCCAGCGTATCGCCAAATTGCTGGCGCGCGCCGGTATCGCATCGCGCCGTGAAATCGAACGGATGATCACCGAGGGGCGCATCGCCTTTAACGGGGCGCTGATCGATACGCCCGCGACTTTGCTGTCATCGCTTGCGGGCATAACTGTCGATGGCAATATGGTTGCCGAGCCGGAAGAAACCCGGCTGTTCCTGTTCCATAAGCCTTCGGGATTTTTGACCGCAGAACGCGACCCGCTGGGCCGCCCGACGATATATGACAAGCTTCCCGCCGATTTGCCGCGCCTGATCCCGATCGGCCGCCTCGATATGACGACCGAGGGGCTGTTGCTGCTCACCACCGATGGCAGCTTCAAGCGCCAGATGGAGTTGCCGTCCACCGGCGTCGAACGCTGCTACCGTGCGCGCGCATTCGGCGAAGTCAGTCAGGCTCAACTGGAAGAACTGGCGATGGGGGTTGAAGTTGACGGTATCCGCTATGGCAAGATCGACGCCAATCTTGAACGCCGCACCGGCCGAAACCAGTGGATCGAAATGACGCTGACCGAGGGCAAGAATCGCGAAGTGCGCCGCGTGCTCGAATATCTCGATCTTGCCGTCAACCGGCTGATCCGCACGCGCTATGGCCCGTTTGAGCTGGCCGACCTGCCACCCGGCGCGGTTGTCGAAGTGCGGCAACAGGAACTCGCTTATTTCCGCAAGTCCCTCGACTCCGCCAAGGCGAAGAAGGCGTGAGGATCATCAGTGGCAAATGGCGTGGACGGCCATTGATTGCGCCGAAGGGCGATGCGACACGTCCGACCGCCGACCGTACCCGTGAGGCATTGTTTTCGATGCTGACCAGTCGGCTGGGAAGTTTTGAAGGGCTGGCGGTTGCCGACCTGTTCGCCGGGTCGGGCGCATTGGGGTTCGAGGCGCTCTCACGCGGGGCAGCGAGTTGCATTTTTGTCGAGCAAGACCGCCCCGCCATCGACGCGCTGCGCGCCAACGCCGACAAGCTCGGCCTGAAGCCCGACATCCGCACCACATCGGTTCTGGCGCTGGGGCGCGCAACCACGCCGCTCGACCTGATCATGATGGATGCGCCCTATGGCACGGGCGCGGGCAGCGTCGCGCTCGACAAGCTCTCCCGCCTCGGCTGGACCGGTCCGGCAACCTGGATCAGCATTGAAACCGACCGCAAGGAAGACATCAGCGTCAAGGGCTTCACCCTCGATGTCGCGCGCGACGCCGGAAAGGCGCGCATCCATTTGCTGCG